>NZ_JBHVWS010000059.1:0-55447 GCF_042882185.1 Streptomyces sp. NPDC058239 | reverse complement strand
CAACCCGCCTCGCCCGGACACCCCCGTCGTCACCCTCGCCGAGCCCACCAAAACAGTCCCAACCCCACGAGTGAAGCCCTAAAACACCGGTATTGGGGCTAGGCCCTCGGAGAAGAAACCACGCCAGGACATAGCGGGTAGGGCCACTTGACGTCCTGCGGCCACCCGGAGTCGAGAACACGCACTGCGGGCCGTCTCCGGTACCCGGCTCGGAGCAGCGGATGAACTCGTCCGAGGATCCCGACCCGTTGCTCTTGCGCTTTCCGTCCATCGGACCCGCGCTCCCACCGTCCGCCGCGACCGGTCCCCGGCGGGCGCTGGACACGGCCCGCCGGGGCTGGGAAAGCCGCCAGGCCGCCCCGCGCTCCGATACTCTCGTCCCCCCACTGACAACAGTGAGGGGACAAGCGGGGTGTGACGACGCTTCAGCGGCCCGGAAACAGGTGCTGAACTGGGTGAACGCGGGAACTCACCACCACTGGCACTGAGGCGAGAGGTCGCGCCTGCCCCCAGTTCTGGCTCACCTGCCGCGATACTGTCACATCTGGTCGAACGAGAGCCATGTACCGGCGAGGTCCTGCTGACCCGCCCCGGGCCTGGACCAGTCGCAGACACCGTCCCGGAAGACCGCCGTCAGATCCTTGAGCTGGGCGTCGGTCACCGGCACTCGGTAGTCGGAGCGGACCACGGGACGCTTGCGGCACTTGACGACGTCGTTGGCCACATCGGCTCCGGCGACCATCCGCGGCGAAGTCCACACCGGGTAGAGGGTGTTGCACTCGGTGTTGCCGATGCCCTCCACCTGGGGCTCCGAGATCTTCTTCGCCCCGATGCCACGGGTCCAGCAGGCGTCCGTGAGTCCCTGCGGCCGGTTGCGGACGATCTTCTCGATGGGGGCGTCGTTGCCGGAGTCTCCCTTGATGCCCGTGAGCCACTGGTCCATGTCGGACACCATCCCGGCGAGAGTGAATCCGTGCCCGTTGGAGCGGGTGAGCATGACCTGGTTGGCGTGGGTGCCGTTGGCCTTGTCCAAGCGCGCCCGGGTGGAGAAGGAGTGGAAGCGCATGTGCATGTCGCCGGCCGACGCGTCGTCCGTGTAGTCGCGGTAGTCGATGATCGGAACGTCGGCGAGGCCGGCACCGCCGTTCAGCATGCGGCCCGTGCGGTAGGCCGTCCGTACCGCCTTGAGATCGGCGACGGTGCGCTCCGCGGCGGGCTTGGCGTCGTCGTCGAGGCCGCCGATGCGCCGGTTCAGGTCGATGAACTGGTCCATGTCGATGGTCCCGTTGTTCAGGGCCTCAAGTCCGTACTGGATACCGGTGTTGTCGAGCGGCCTGCGCGCCTTCCCGGTCTCCGGTACCTCGCCGTAGACGTTCACGGTGTGGCTGTAGACGTCACAGCGGGCACCGTCCGGGTTGGTGTCGGGGTCGTAGCGCTGCCCCTCGGGCAGCTGGGGCGGGCAGAACACCGTAGGGTCGATACGGCCGCTCGCCCTGGCCAAGCTGCCGATGCTCTCCCACTTGCCGAACCCGGAGACCGCCCTCTGCTGCTCCTTGGTGAACGCGTCCGGCGCGACTTCCTTGAAGTAGTGGTCCAGGAGCTGGGCGTCGCTGAGCGTCTGAATCGTCCCGAAGCCGACGTCGGGGAAGCTGCAGCCGGAGAGGATGCCGTCCAGCAGACCCGGGTAGTTGTCGGCGATCTGGTGGGTCTGGTACGAGCCGCCGGAGCAGCCGTTTCCGATGGTGAAGGCCGGGTCGCCGTACGTCTCCACGAAGCGTTCCTTGACCATGCTCATGGTCTCGGCGGCCAGCAGGTCGTTGCAGTTGTTGCCGAAGACGTTCAGCGTGGACGATGCGACGCCGTAGCCCTTGCTCAGATACGTGTCGTTCATGATGCCGACGGTGTTGCGGCCCTGGACGTACCAGCCGCCGTTACAGCCCCCGCCGAAGCCGTACACGAGGCGCCCGTTCCAGCCCGGCCCACGCTGCAGCGGGTCGGGGGTGCCGGACTTCGGGTCGTGCAGCACGGCCGTCTCGTAGATGCCGCGGTTGATGGTGCCGGTCTCGACGCGGACGATGTACGGCACCTTCTTGCCCGCGCTCGTCGTGGCGGTCGCCAGGTCGGCGGGAAGGACGTTCTCGTCGGGCAACGGAACGAACTTGCCGGCCGTGGTGCGATACATGTAATCGACACGGGTCTTGACCGAGCAGTCCTTGTCGATCGGCTGCCCGAGGGTGCCGCCGGTGACAGTCTTGAACTCGGCGGTGTCACAGATGAACGGCTGCTCGTGCGGCCCGGCGAACACCGGCCCCGTGATGGGGTGGTTCTTCAGGGTCAGCTGTCCGGTGTCCGCGCCCTGAGCCCTGGCCGTGAGCCTGTTGTCGCCCTTGGACAGCTCCTTCACCACGCCCATCAGCGCATCGCCGCCAAAGGGCCGGAAGCTCGAGGTCACGTCCCGGCCGTCCACCTCGACCCGGATGCTGTCGGCCGCTATGGACGCGGGCACCCCGACACGTATCAGGGCGTCGTCTCCCGACACCACGCCGGGCCGCGACGACACGGCCGTCACCTGCAGCTTCTCGCGTTCCTGGCTGCCGGCCGGCGTCGCCGACGCGCCTACCAGCACGCCCATGAACGCTATGCCGGCAAGGCCCATCCGGACCGGCCTCGCGGCTCCTGTGAACGACATGACGGAACTCGCCTCACTTCCTGAAGTGGGAAATCGTGCTCGGTGTGCATACGCGGGCCGTGGCCGGCCCTGCCCGGCTACCAGTTGGTGAGCGCCCCGTCCGCCGTACGCAGGTGCGGGCGCTCGGCCGCCGTGGCCTGATACCGGCGCGCCGCCTCCCGGTCGATGTCGACGCCGATGCCCGGCAGTTCGCTCAGCTCCACCCGCCCCGGCAGGACCGTCGGCCGCGCGGTGAAGAGGGCGGCGATGGCCGGCTCGGGGTCGGTCTGGTGCTCCTGGATCGCCACATTGGGGCAGGCCAGGTTGAGTTGGAGCGAGGAGGCGGCGGTGACCGGGCCGAGCGGGTTGTGGGTGGCGAGCTTGATGTGGTGGGTCTCCGCCATCGCCGCGATCTTCTTCGCCTCGGTCAGGCCCGCGGCCACCCCGACGTCCACACGCGCGTAATCGATGAGATCGCCCTCGATGAGTGTCCTGAACTCCCATTTGGAGCCGTACTGTTCACCTGCGGCCAGCGGAACACCGGTGCGGGCCCGCAACATGCGATAGCTGTCCGGGTTCTCACAGCGCAGCGGGTCCTCGACGAAGTACGGGCGGGCCGCCTCGATCTCCCGGCACAGGGTCAGCGCCTCCGGCGGATCCAGGCGCGTATGGACGTCGAGGATCAGCTCCACCTCGTCGCCGACCGCGTCCCGCACCTGGTGGAAGAGGCCGACCGAGTCGCGCAGGCAGCGGCGGGCGTCGAGCGTGCCATCGGCGTCGTGCGGCGAGGCGAACCGCAGATGACGCCAGCCCTGGGCGACCAGGTCGCGGCAGCGGTCCAGGAACCACGCACGGTCGTGGTAGCCGTCGCCGACATGCACATAGGCGGGTACGTGATCACGCACCCGGCCGCCGAGGAGTTCATGCACCGGCACGCCGAGCGCCTTGCCGCGGATGTCCCAAAGGGCCACGTCCACCGCTGCGATGGCAGCGCCGAGGATGCGGTCGGCGGGGAAGAACCCGCGCCGGAACATCACCTGCCAGAGGTGTTCGATCCGCCGCGGGTCCTCGCCGACGATCAGCTCCGCGAGGTGCTCGAGACCGCCCGCGACCGCCCGTTGGCGCGACCTGATGCCGACCTCGCCCAGACCGTGGATGCCCTCGTCGGTGTCGACCACGACCAGCATCATGCTGTCGCCGTGGTCGGGAAGAGTCAGCACTTCCAGGCCGGTGATCTTCATTCCACTCCCCTATGAAAACGTTCCCGCGATTTCAGTGCCGTTCTTGAGATCACATCATCGGCAGCAGTCGGACAGAAGCGCAAGGCCCGTGCATGCAGAAGGTTTTCCTCGATGAAATAGTCCTGACACACGTCTTGACATGCCATGGGAACGTTCGCAAACATCAACCGCATTCGCAGGATCCAGTGCGAGACGACCGGGTCCCCCGGCTCAAGACGACGAGGAGGCCGTACGTGGCAGTCACGATCCGGGAGGTGGCGAGCGCTGCGGGCGTCTCGGTGTCGACGGTGTCCCGTGCGTTCACCGCGCCCGATCAAGTGCAGCCGACGACCCGGCAACGCATCCTCGACGCCGCGGCCAAGCTCGGCTACTCGCCCAACCCGGCGGCCCGTTCGCTGCGCGGCGGCGGCACCGGAACGCTCGGCCTGATCGTCCCGGACATCGCCAACCCGTTCTTCCCGCCGATCATCAAGGCGATGCAGGCCCGCGCCCGGCGCCTGGGCTACACGGTCCTGGTCGCCGACAGCGACGAGCGCGAGGCGGACGAACTGGCCACCATCGCGGCCGTATCGAAGCGGGTCGACGGCCTGATCCTGTGGGCCTCCACCCTCACCGAGAACCGGCTCCATGAACTCGCGGGCCAGATGCCGCTGGTGGTGGTGAACCGTCATGTGCCGGGCATCCCCGAGGTCCGGATCTCACTGTCCGCCGGCATCGCGCAGGCCGCCGAGCAGCTGAAGGCGTACGGCCATCGGCGCTGCGTCTTCGTCAACGCGTCCCGCGCCGAGCCGAGCCGCGGCAAGTCCATTCAGGAGTCCTTCGAAGCACTCGGCCTCTCCCTGTCCGAACTCGGCCCCTACGAGCCGCGGTTCGAGACGGGCGTGCACGCCGCGACCCTCGTCGCCGCTCACGATGCGACAGCCGTGATCGCCCACAACGACCTGGTCGCCCTCGGCGTGCTGCATCAGATGGCCAACCTCGGCGTGAGCGTGCCGCGCGACGTCAGCGTCATCGGCATCGACGACACGCTGCTGGCCTCCGTCTCCACCCCCAGTCTCACCACGATCAGGATCGACCCCGAGGAGATCGCCACACGTGCGGGGGACCTCCTGATCGAGACGATCGCGAACACAACAGGCCGTGCTGGACGGGGTGTTGAGGCAGGTTCCCTCTTCGTGGAGATCGGCTCCCGCCTGATCCCCCGCGCCTCGACGGGCCCCGCACCCGCCCACTGATCCACCACGCACAACCACCGCCGGCAAGGCACCGCACCGAGCCCACCCCTGCCCCTCTTGGAGCCGTTATGCCCAGAAACTCCCGCTGTGCAGCCATACTTGGCTGCATGGCGCTGACCGCGACCCTCGCGGGCTGTTCCTCCCTCACCCCGAGCAGCGCCGGCGGGGACGGCGATCTCGTGCTGCGGGTGCAGGGCATGCCGCCGGCCACCGACAAGCCGGGGATCGCCCTGTTCAAGAAGCAGGTGGCCGACTTCGAGAAGGCCAACCCGGGGATCAAGGTCAAGGGTTCGACCACGGTCTTCGACCCGCTGACGTTCTCCGCGAAGCTGTCCGGCGGCAATGTCGAGGACGTCATCAAGGTGCCGCTGACCGAGCCGCAGCGGCTCATCCAGCAGAAGCAGGTGCAGCCGATCACCGGGCAGCTCAAGGAGTGGAAGCACTTCAAGGAGTTCAACCCGCAGGTGCTCCAGCCGCTGACCGACAGCGCCGGCGACGTGTACGGCGTACCCCAGAATCCGTACGCCCAGGGCCTGGTCTACAACCGCGAACTCTTCGAGAAGGCCGGCCTCGACCCCGACAAGCCGCCGACCACCTGGGCGGAAGTGCGCACCGCCGCCAAGCGGATCAGCGACAGGACCGGCAAGGCGGGCTTCGTCCACGAGTCCAAGGACAATCAGGGCGGCTGGCAGCTGACGATGCTGTCGTACGCCTTCGGCGGCGAGCTGGAGAAGGAGGAGGGTGGCAAGTACACCGCCACGCTCACCGGGGAGCCGACGAAGAATGGGTTGCGGCTGCTCAAGGACATGCGCTGGAAGGACGATTCGCTCGGCAGAACCCTGCTCAACAATCAGAACGACGTGATCAAGCAGTTCGCGGCCGGGCAGGTGGGCATGTTCATGGGAAGCCCGGGGACGTACCGACTGGCGAAGATGCAGTTCGGCATGGAGAACACCGACGCCTTCGGAGTGGCCCCGATGCCGCAGTCCGGCGGCGACGCGACACTCACCGGCGGCGACATCTACATGGTCCCGAAGTCCGCCGACAAGGAGCACGCGGCAGCGGCCGTCGAGTGGCTGACCTTCGCCTACGCCAAGCCGCAGTACAGCACCGACATCGCCGCCGAGCAGGCCAAGGCGCTCTCTGCCGACCCGAAGTCCGCGGTGGGCGTGCCGACGCTGCCGGTCTTCGACAAGAAACGGCAGACCGAGATCGACGCTGCGATCAAGCCGTACGTCAATGTGAAGCTGCAGAACTTCAAGCCGTACATCGACGGTCTCTCCACGCTGAAGCTGAAGCCGGAGCCGCCGTACCAGGCGCAGAAGCTGTACACCGTGCTCGACCCGGTGGTCCAGGCTGTGCTCACCAAGCGCGACGCCGACATCGACTCCCTGCTGGCCTCGGCCGAGAGGGACGTCAATGCCAAGCTCGCCGCAGACCAGAAGTAGCCGCTCCATGGCCCTTCTCACTCCGTCCCGGCGCCCGGCCGCTGTGTCCAAGGAGCCCGCGCTGCCAACCCGGCCACAGCAGCGGCGTGGCACCGGCGCCCGCAAACAGCTCACGGCCTGGCTGTTCCTCGTTCCCGCGCTGCTGATCTTCGGGCTCTTCGCCTGGTGGCCGATCGTGCGCGGCCTGCTGATCAGCTTCCAGAAGACCAACCTGGTCGAGCCCGCAGTCTGGGTCGGCCTGGACAACTTCCGTACGCTGTTCGACGATCCACTGCTCGGCACCGCCGTCGGGAACACTCTGTTCTTCGTGTGCCTCGGCCTGCTGATCGGCTTCCCGGCGCCGCTGATCCTGGCCGCGATCATGTCGACGGTGCGGCGCGGCGCGGGTGTCTACCGCTTCCTGGTGTATCTGCCGGTGGTCATCCCGCCAGTGGTGGCGATCCTGCTCTGGAAGTGGTTCTACGATCCCGGGAGCGGGCTCTTCAACAACGTCCTCGGCAAGGTCGGGCTCGGCCCGTACTCGTGGCTGGAGTCCTCCGACAGCGCCATGCTCTCGCTGGTCCTGGAGGCCACCTGGGCGGGCATGGGCGGCGCCGTCCTGATCTACCTCGCGGCGATGGTCGGCATCCCCGGCGAACTCTATGAGGCCGCCGAGGTGGACGGCGCCGGGATCTGGCGGCGGATCTGGCATGTGATGCTGCCCCAACTGCGTTCCGTCATCGGACTGTTGTTGCTCGTCCAACTGATCAACACGGTGCAGGTCTTCACCGAGCCGTACGTCTTCACCGGCGGCGGGCCCGAGAATTCCACCCTCACGGTCCTGCTGCTGATCTTCCGGTACGCCTTCCAGGACGGCGAGTACGGCCAGGCCGCCGCGCTCTCCTTCCTGATGGTGCTCATCCTCGCCCTGCTCTCCGCGGTGTATCTGCGGGCCACCCGCAGCTGGAGCACGTCATGACCACGCTCACCACCTTCGTCTCCACCAGCGACCGCCAGCGTCCCGGCGTGCGCGCCGCAGTACGCTCCATCCAGGTGTTCACCCTGATCCTGCTGCTGCTCATCGGCATCGGACCGCTGTACTGGATGGTCAAGGGCGCGGTCTCACCGCCCACCGAGCTCACCACTCAGCCCCTGGCCCTCTGGCCGGACCGGCCGGCCCTGGG
Organism: Streptomyces sp. NPDC058239; assembly: GCF_042882185.1. NCBI lineage: Bacteria > Bacillati > Actinomycetota > Actinomycetes > Kitasatosporales > Streptomycetaceae > Streptomyces > Streptomyces sp. NPDC058239. Next base: position 47,692 of record NZ_JBHVWS010000059.1, on the reverse strand, counting down.
CAACTTCTCGACGGCGTACACCGATCTGAGTGTCGGCCGCTATCTGATGAACACCTTCCTGGTGGTCGGCGGATCGTGGTTCGTGCAGCTCTTCGTCTCGGCCACGGCGGGCTTCGCCCTTTCGGTGCTCAGGCCGAGGTTCGGCAAGGCCGTCTACGGGGCGATCCTCGCCACGATGTTCGTGCCGTACACGGTGAACATGGTCAGCCTCTTCATGACCGTGATCGATGTGCCGTTCCTGCACCTCAACCTGGGCGACACCTACTGGGCGATCTGGCTGCCGGCCGGCACGAACGCCTTCACCGTGCTACTCGCCAAGCAGTTCTTCGACGCTCTGCCGAAGGAGCTGTTCGACGCGGCGCGGGTCGACGGGGCGAGTACCTGGCAACTGCTCACCAAAATCGTGCTGCCCATGAGCAGGCCGGTGCTCGCCGTGATCAGTCTGCTCGCGGTGATGCACTCCTGGAAGGACTTCATCTGGCCGCTGGTGGCCATCACCGACCCCGAGAAGCAGCCGATCAGCGTCGCTCTCGCCCAGCTCGCCACGCAGGCTCCGCAGGACCAGCTGATCGCCGCGATGGTGCTCGCCGTCGCCCCGCCAGTGCTTGTCTTCGTCGTCTGCCAGAAGTACATCGTCGCCGGGCTCGGCTTCACCGGAGTCAAGGGCTGAGTCCCACCGGAGCCGACGGTCGAGCCCTCGGCTCCCCCACCGCACGTTCCGCTTCGGAACATCCGGAACACCCCGAACAAGAGAAGGGCACCTCCATGTCAGTCGCCCGCCGCAGATTCATCCAGGGCACGGCCGTCGCCACCGGCGCCGCACTGCTGCCGACCGTTCCCGCGCATGCCGCGGACCCGGTCACCATCGAGGCCGACGGCATCACCCTGGTCGGCCGGAGCGACGGCAGCGTCCTCGTGCAGGACGGTGCCGGCGCCGACCGCGTCCTGCTCAGCCACTTCATGATCAAGGACACCGCGCTCGGCCAGCAGCGCACCTTCGGCGGTACGCCCGCCCGGATCACGCTCCCCGACGGACGGTCCGCGATTCAGGTCACGTACACGATGGCGAGCGGTGTGTCCGGAGTCACGGTACGCGGCACCTTCGACGTCACCCCTCACAAGGCACACATGAAGTGGGAGGTCGGCGGTTCCAGCACGCTCACACCGGCCGGCTTCATGTTCTCCCGCGCGGTGTACGGAGCGAGCGCGGCGGAGTCGTACGAAGCGCTGACCGTCTGGGAGCGGGACGCCCGGGGCGGCATCCCGTACGAGGTGAACGCGGGCGGCGCTTACGTGGAGACGTGGGCGGGATCGAAGGGCTTCTTCTGCCTCTCGTCCACCAACCCCGTGAACACGAACGCCACATGGGTCCACTCCCCCGGCACCTCGACCGGCGCGGGCACCGCGGTCACCGAGGCCGATCTGGTCCTCGGCGATCTGCGGCCGCGCGGGGCGGGAGCCCTTGCCGCGAAGAGGCCCCTCGGCGTGGAGGTGTGGACCGACCAGCCGTTCAACCTCTACAAGGCCGCCGGGCAGACGATGACGCTCAAGGCGCAGGTCGTCAACGGCTCCGCCGCGGCCAGGACGGTGACGCTCACCTGGTGGGCGCGGGACTTCGGCGGCAAGAGGATCGCCGGTGGAACGCTCTGCAAGAGCCTCGCGGCGGGCGCCGCCTGGAATGCCTCTTTTCCCCTGACCTCGCCGTCGCAGAACATCGTGTTCACCGAGGTGGAGGCGGTCAGCGGCAGTGACAAGGCGCTGGCCCGCACGAATCTGAGCGTGCTCCCGGAGTTCACGTACAAGGCGGGCAAGGAGTCGATGTTCGGCCTCGCCAACTACCCCTGGCTGCTCAAGCCCGGCAAGGAGGCAGTACTCGGGCTGGTCAGGACGCTCGGCATCAAGTGGATCCGCATCGCCTACGCAGGCGCCCCGGGCATCGACACCGAGACCCTGGACGCGAACGGCATCGGGCACAACGTGGAGCTGAGCGGCATCCCCGTGGGCGGCAGCGCGGAGCAGATCGCGGCCTGGGCCGACACGAATGTCGCCAAGGCCCTGGACGCCGAGGCCGCGTACTTCGAGGTGAGCAACGAGGTCAATCAGCCCTGGATGTCGGGCCGCGGCGCCGACGCCTACGTCCGGGACGGGCTGCGCCAGGTCACCACGCGCCTCGACGCGGCGGGCTCGCGGATGAAGATCATGAACGCCGGCCTCGGCGGCATGGACTACGTATGGACCAAGAACTTCCATGACGCGGGCGGCTGGGACCTCATCGACGCCTTCGCCTTCCACCCCGGCCGCGGCAACTTCACGCCCGACTTCGCACCGCCGCCCGAGGAGTGGACGCAGGGGTCGTCCGGCTCGTACTGGAACTTCCTCGGCGCACTGCGCAAGGCGAACCAGGTCCTGGAGGAGTACGGCGGCGACAAGGAGCTGTGGCTCACCGAGGCGTACGCACCGACCCGGCCCAACGCGTGGTGGAGCGACACCTACCGGCACGCCGCCGAGAACACGCTGCTCACGCTCGCTCTCGCCAAGTCCGAGAAGGTACGCGCCGTCAACTGGTACCAGCTGCACGACTCGGTGATCCACCACCCCCAGGAGGCCGACCCGGCCAACCCCGAGTACCACTACGGCCTGATGAACCGCGACACCAGCGCCAAGCCCTCGCTCCTCGCCTTCGCGACCGCCGCCCGGGTCCTGGACGAGGCCGAGTTCGTCCGGCATCTCGCCTTCGCGGACCAGGACATCAAGGGGCTCCTCTTCACCACTCCCGACGGACCGGTGTCGATCATCTGGAGCCGCAAGGACGGGTACGTCCTCAACCCCGAGCACGGCGAGGATCCCTGGTACGCGTCGCCCGAGCCATGGATCGACACCTGGACGACCAGGACCAAGGTCGTGGCCCATTCGGGGACGGTCAACGGCAGGGTGCGGGAGCTGAACTGCATCGGCCAGGAGCGCTCCCTGAAAGCCTCCGGCGGCAGGATCACCCTCACCCTCGACGGCGCCCCACGCATCTACTACGGTCTCGCCGCCAATCCCGACTGGAAGTAAGTGACATACGACATGAGGAATGAAACCGCACGGCACGACATCACCGTCGTCGGCGGCGGCCTGGCCGGGGTCAGCGCGGCGATCGCCGCGGCCCGGCTCGGCCGGAGCGTCGCGCTGATCAACAACAGGCCGGTGCTCGGCGGCAACGCGAGCAGCGAAGTCCGGGTCTGGGTGTGCGGCGCGACCGGCCACGGCAAGAATCACCATGCCCGTGAGGGCGGCATCATGGGCGAGTTGCTCGTGGAGAACCAGTTCCGCAACCCGGACGGGAACCCCTACTACTGGGACGCCGTGGTCCTGGACGCCGTGCGCGCCGAGCCCGGCATCACGCTCTACCTCAACACCGACGTGCGCGAGGTCGACGCCGAAGGTCCGGACGAGGCTCGGCGGATCACCTCGGTCACCGGCTGGATGATGGGCTCGGAGCGGCGGATACGTTTCGAGAGCTCCCTCTTCCTCGACTGCACGGGAGACGGCCTGATCGGCCACCTGGCAGGCGCCCACCACCGCATCGGCCGGGAATCCCGCGCCGAGTACGATGAGGCATGGGCTCCGGAGACGGCCGACGACATCACCCTGGGCTCAACTCTCCTCTTCTATACGAAGGATGCCGGCCACCCGGTCAAATTCGTGCCGCCGAACTTCGCCAAGGACATCACCCAGACCTCCATCCCGCAGCGCCGCATCATCAAGGCGGGCGACAACGGCTGCGCGTACTGGTGGATCGAGTTCGGCGGCGAGCTCGACACCGTCCACGACAACGAACGCATCCGCGACGAGCTGTGGTCGGTGATCCACGGCATCTGGGACCACATCAAGAACTCCGGCGAGTTCGACGCGGCGAACATGACCCTGGAGTGGGTGGGCTCGGTCCCCGGCAAACGGGAGTACCGGCGCTTCCTCGGCGACTACGTCCTGCACCAGGGCGACATCCTCGGCCAGACCGAATTCGCCGACCGGGTCGCTTTCGGCGGCTGGTCGATCGACCTGCATCCGCCGCAGGGCATGTTCGCGACCGAGGCAGGCGCCAGACAGCTCTACGCGGACGGCATTTACCACATTCCGTACCGCAGCCTCTACTCGGTGAACACCGCGAACCTGCTCTTCGCCGGGCGCAACATCTCCGCCAGCCATGTCGCCTTCGGCTCGACCCGCGTCATGGCGACCTGCGCCACGATGGGCCAGGCGGCCGGCACGGCGGCGGCACTCTGCGCCGCCGGCGATGTCACCCCGCGCGAACTCCCCGTACCCGAGCTGCACAGGGCGCTGCTGCGCCAGGATGCTTCGCTCATCGGCCTCGCCTCGACGGACCCGGAGGACCTGGCCCTGCGGGCGACGGCCACGGCCTCGTCCACCTTGAGCAGCTTGGCAGTCGAGGACTCCGACGAGCGATGGCCGCTAGCGGCGGACGCCGGACTCGTCCTCCCCGCGGACCCGGACCTCTCCGAGGTGGAACTGCTCGTCGACGCCGACCGCGACACCAGGATCGTGATCGATCTGTACGACCCCGAACTCGGCCAGAACTACGTCCCGCGCCGCCTCGTCACCTCGACCACCCTGCCCGTCACCGCCGGTGCCCGGCAGTGGCTCAAGACGGGCCTGAACTGGTCTCCCGAAACCCCGCGCAACGCCTTCCTGGTCGTCCGCGCCAACGACGCCATCGCCCTGCACCGCTCCGACCGCCCGACCCCCGGCGTCCTGTGCTTCACGCGCGTCCCGCCGCGCCCGTCGGACGAATCGCCGCAGCTGCTGCGCGAGTGGACGGACAGGGGCCTGCTGCGCCGCACATTCTGCTTCCGTACGGGAGAGACCGCGGCCTACTCCCCCGCCAAGGCCACCGACGGCTATGCCCGCCCGTACGCGGGACCGCACATGTGGGTCTCCGCACCACTGGCGGACGTCCCGTCCCCCTGGCTCGAGTTGGCCTGGCCCGAACCGGTCGCCCTGGGCCGGATCGAGGTCATCGCCGACGACGACGTCAACGAGGACCTGATCAACTTGCACCACCACCGCACGCCCTTCGACACCCTCCCCACCCTCCTTCGCGACTACCGCGTCGAGGCGCTGGATCCTGACGGCACCTGGCGCGTCATCGCCCGTGCGGCGCAGAATCGGCGGCGACGCCAGGCGCACACGCCGGCGGAGCCGGTCACCACATCGGCGATCCGGGTCGTCGTCGAAGCCACCAACGGCGCGGCGTCGGCGCACGTCGTCGCCGTGCGCGCCTACAAGTAGAAGCACCGACGCAGGGGGTGACTGGATGGTCGGCAGAGCGATGTTTGCAGGAAATGGTGAACCAGGCCCCGTAGCGGCTCAGCATCCTCGCAGCTACTGCCGCTTCCGGCCACCGTCGTCGTCATGGGTGTCGCCCTCGAGATCGGTATCGAACCCACCGTCCGCCATGCGGCGGACCTGGGCCATGTCCCGGTCGTCGTCACCGATGGCCGTGGCGGCGGCAACGGGGATGCCGCCGAGCGTTCACCGACTGCGCTTCGCTTCGCGGGAGACGCCCTGCTGACCACTGCGGAGGAATTCCGCCTCCGTGCTCGCCCCCTGGCCGAGGCGGGCCCGCGACCCCGCCGTCATGGAGACGGCGTCCGCCCGGCTGCGGAAAAATGGTCGACGTCCACGACGGCCTGCGCGAAGTGGCGGGGCGCTTCCTGGGGCAGATTGTGACCGATACCCTTCAGGGTTCGGTGCGCATAGTGACCGGTGAATTTGTCGCGATAAGAAGAGCCGCCGCCCGCAGGCGTGAAGGGATCGGCCTCGCCGTCGAGGGTGATCGTGGGCACGGTGATGACGGGACTTGCGGCGAGCCGCTTTTCGAGTCCGTCGTAACGGGGGTCACCCTTGGCCAGGCTCAGCCGCCAGCGATAATTGTGGATCACGATGCTGACGTAATCAGGATTGCGGAACGCTGCCGCGGTGCGATCGAACGTGGCGTCATCAAAGGTCCATGACGGGGAGTTGAACTTCCAGATCAGCTTCGCCAGATCATGCCGGTTCTGTTCGAGGCCGAGCCGGCCTCTCTCCGTGGCGAAGTAGAACTGATACCACCACGCCCACTCGAGCTTCGGCGGCAGCGGCTTCTTGTTGGCTTCCAGGTTCGTGATCAGATAGCCGGTCACGGAGACCAAGCCCTTGACCCGCTCCGGCCAGAGCGCCGCGATGATGTCCGCCGTCCGCGATCCCCAGTCGTAGCCTGCGAGGATCGCCTTGTCGATCCTCAGCGCATCCATCAAAGCGATGATGTCGAGAGCAAATACCGACTGCTGCGCGTTCCGGAACGTCCCGCCCGAAAGGAAGCGCGTCGTGCCATGGCCGCGAAAATACGGAACGATGACCCGGTACCCCTTTTCCGCCAGCAAAGGCGCGACAGCGACGTAACTGTGAATGTCATAGGGCCAGCCGTGCAGAAGAACGACCACCGGGCCATGGGCCGGGCCCGATTCGGCGTATCCCACATTCAGGACACCGGCCCTGACCTGCTTCAATGAGCCGAAAGACGACCCCGTCCCTGAGTTTTCCTTTACCTGCTCGTCCGTCGGCGGAAAATGATTGTCTTCGCCGGGCATGGCAGTCGAGCATGCGAGGGAAAGGCCGACCGCCGAGGCCGCGACCGCTCCCGTACCGACGACCTTTCCGAAGGTTCGCCTGCTGATCATCTCCATACTTCCCGTGAAACCGCGGCCGCCCGGCAGTCGAGTTGCATCAACGGTGAACGCACGAATCCCCCTACCCTGTCCGGCAGCCGTCACCTCGCCGGTCACGGGAACGTCAGGCCATCGGCCGAAAGCTGTGCGACTGCGGAAGTGGACGGCCAGAGCGGCGACGTCGGCCGGGCCGACGACCCGTCGAGCCCGCTGCCGGGTCCCCGACGGGGAACGGCACCGGCCGAAGTGGCAGCTCGCGCTGGACATGCTCGACGAACTGGCCGCCGTCGGACTGCGACCCGCGGTACCGGTCGCGGACACCGGCTACGGCGATCGCTGACTTCCGGGCGTCACCGCGCCCGGCGAGGCCCGGCAGGCGGTGCGCCGCGACGTGCCGGAGGAGCCCGTCGCGGTGTCCCCCGTGTCCCCGGCACCCGCCGGCGGATCACGGGGTCGTCGTGGTCATCGCCGAACTCGTCGCTGAGATGGCCCGTTGTGGCACGAGCGGCACCAGGAACGGCTTGCTTCCCGCCCTCGGAAGCGAGCCGTGGGCGCCGGAGCGAAGCACCAGCCGGTTCGTCGGCCGGCTGTTGGTCCCCGTCGTCCACCTCCGTCACGGCGCCACCCACGACGTGGTTGAGCCAGGGGGCGTGCGGCGGGGCCCAGCGGGCGTGCCGGCGCGGATGTGCGGCCGGCCAGGCCTTGGTGTGCCTGGCGGTAGGTGAGGAACCGTTGTCGAGCACGACATGGATCTGCTTGCTGGAGGCGATCGCCTCATCGAGCTGGTCCAGAAAGGCGGTGAAGGTTGCCGCGTCGTTGCGGGTGATCACCTCGGTGAGTATCTCGCCGGAGCGGACGTCGAGGGCCGCGATCAGAGAGGCGGTGCCGTGACGCCGGTACTCGAACTCCTGCCCGATGTTCGTCCGCACGGAGAGCCTGCCGCAGACCCCGCAGCAGCACATGCCAGTTCGGGTTCACACCCCCATCGGGTCCGCCATGGTGCGCTGGGGCGGTGATCCGCGAGAAGCCGATGGCCGGCACCTCATTGAATGGACTGGCGACGAGAACATGCACTGGGGCCAGAACACCCGGGCGGCCTCGCCCGCCGGGCCGGAGCTCCGGCAGGAGGGCGACTGGGTGATCATGAGCGGTCTCCTGCACCTGACCGATGACGGCGCCGCCCATCTCCAGATGGGCCACTGGTCCGTGCTGTTCGATCTGGCGCGACCCGTCCCCAGCAGCCTGGATGGCTCTTGGGTGCAGATCAGCGTCGGATCAGAGAGCGTCGCCCTGCACCCCTACCAGGCGGAGCAGCACTGGGCCCTGTCTCCGGTCGTGATCAGAATCAGGTTCTTCGCCCCGGTCGGGGTGGTTGCCTGAGATGAAAGTGTTCTCACCCGGGACCTGACGCAGAGGCCCCGCGCCACAGCGCGGGGCCTCTTGCCCAGAGCGAAAAAGCAGGAACATCCCATGCTCCACATACACGAGGTCGCAGCAGCCTGGGCCAGAATCGTCCGCCGGCCAGAGACCAACGCCCCGGCCGGCTTCGAGACCCTGAACCCGACCAACGCCGACATCCAGGCCCTGGCTCACGCTCTCGGCCATCGCGTGCCGTGCCCGCTGGGTAAAGCCGCGCGGCTCAGATCGTCGCCGTGTCGATCACGAAGCGGTAGCGCACGTCCGAGGCGAGCACACGCTCGTACGCCTCGTTGATCCGGCTCGCCTCGATCAGTTCGATCTCGGCACCGAGGCCGTGCTCGGCGCAGAAGTCGAGCATCTCCTGGGTCTCGGCGATGCCGCCGATCGCCGAACCGGCGAGGGTCTTGTTGCCGCCGATCAAGGAGAACAAGTTCAGGGCGACGGGCTCCTCAGGGGCGCCGACGTTCACCAGGGCGCCGCCCGTCTTCAGCAGGCTCAGGTACGCGCCGAAGTCCAGGGGCGCCGACACCGTGGAGAGGATGATGTCGAAGGTGCCGGCCAGGTTCTCGAAGGTGGCCGGGTCGCTGGTGGCGTAGTAGTGGTCGGCGCCCAGCTTCAGGCCGTCGTCCTTCTTGCGCAGCGACTGGGAGAGGACAGTGACCTCGGCGCCGAGGGCGTGCGCGATCTTGACAGCCATGTGGCCGAGGCCGCCCAGGCCGACCACGGCGACCTTCTTGCCGGGGGCCGCGCCCCAGTGCTTGAGCGGGGAGTACGTGGTGATGCCGGCGCAGAGCAGCGGCGCGGCCACGTCCAGAGACAGCCCGTCCGGGATGCGGACGGTGAAGTTCTCGTCGACGACGACCTTCTGTGAGTAGCCGCCGTAGGTGGGCTCGCCGTCGCGGCCGATGGCGTTGTACGTGCCGACGTTCCCGCGCACGCAGTGCTGCTCCTGCCCGGCCTTGCAGTTCTCGCACTCGCGGCAGGAGTCGACCATGCAGCCGACGCCGACCCGGTCGCCGACCTTGAACCTAGTCACGCCGGAGCCGGCCTCGGCGACGACGCCGGCGATCTCGTGACCGGGCACCATCGGGAAGATGGCCTCGCCCCAGCCCTCGCGGGCCTGGTGGATGTCGGAGTGGCAGATGCCGGCGAACTTGATGTCGATCAGGACGTCGAACTCGCCGACCGTGCGGCGTTCGATGGTGGTGCGCTCCAGCGGGGCCTTGGCGCTGGGGGCGGCGTATGCAGCAACAGTCGTGGTCATGTTCTCCAGAGTGCCTTCTCACAGCCTGTTCACCCAGGTCACCGCTTTGCGTACGTCCAGTGGTCCTACTACTGACGGGGTCAGGCTCCTGGCCGTACGACCGGGAATACTTGGGGTCATGGACAACATCCCCGCCACGGACGACGGACAGGCAGCCCGCCCCGACGGCCTCGACCGCCGGGCCGAGCTCAGCGAATTTCTGCGCACCCGGCGGGCTCGGCTCAAGCCGGAGGACGTGGGACTCCCCTCGCACGGGCGACACAGGCGGGTGCCGGGGCTGCGGCGCGAGGAGCTGGCGCAGCTGGCCGGTGTCTCGGTGGCGTACTACACACGCCTTGAGCAGGGCAACGGGCGCAATGTGTCGGCGGAAGTGCTCGACTCGATCGCGCGCGCCCTGCGCCTGACCGACGCCGAGCATGCACACCTCACCCACCTCGCCAAGCCGAAGCAGCAGCGCAGGAAGTACCGGGCGCCCAAGCGGCAGCAGGTGCGGGTGGCGCTGCAGCAGCTGCTCGAGTCGATGGAGGGCGTGCCCGCGTACATCGGCGGGGCACGCTCGGAGATCCTCGCCTGGAACCGAATGGCGGCGGCGCTGTTCGGCGACTGGGGCAAGCTGCCGCCCGCGGAGCGCAACTGGGCGCGGCTGACCTTCCTCTCCCCCGACTACCGCGAGCTGTTCCTGGACTGGGACTCCAAGGCGTCCGACATGGTCAGCTATCTGCGGCTGTACGCGGGCCAGCACCCGGAGGACCCGGACCTCTCGGCGCTCGTGGGTGAACTCTCTGTCAAGAGCGAGGAGTTCAGGCGGCTGTGGGCCACGCACGACGTGAAGGAGAAGGGCCACGGCGTGAAGCGGATGCGGCATCCGCTGGTCGGCGACCTCACTCTTGCGTACGAGACGATGCATCTCCCGGACGACCACGAACAGTTCCTGTGCGTCTACCACGCGGAGCCCGGCTCCGCGTCAGCGGAAGCCCTGCACCTCCTCGCGAGCTGGGGCACGGACGCGGTCCGGGCGGGAAGCCAGAAACAGGGCCACTGAGGCGCACGCGCTCAGGAGCTGTCGCCTGCTTCCCATTACGGCTCTGATCCGCTGCTTTTGTCGGGATGCGGCAGAGACGTCGTGTGAGCCTCACAGCAGCGGGAGGCAGCCGGCCGGAGGACGGTGTCGTCGTACTTCAGGCTGCGTGGCGATTCCGCGAGCGTCGCCCTGGCAGCCCGCACGTGGCCTGAGTGTCCTCGGCGGCCAGGGCGTGACGATCAGAATTCCTCTCAGGCAGAGTCGTCCTGGCCACATTCACGTTGGTCGGCATCGCGTCTGCCCCGCGCAGTGATCGACTGGTCGAGTCCATCCATCGTGCGCAGGAACGCAGCGTTCAGATCGACGTCGTACCGGTGCGCGAGGATCAGCACGGACCACAGGCAGTCCGCGAGTTCATGCTCCAGGGCGGGACGGCCGCCCGGCATGTCGCGGGCGCCCTCCTGTGCCATGACGATCTTTGCGAGATCACCGACGTCCCCGACGAAGCCGAGCATGAATTCCTCGCGTGTCCACGTCCGGCCGCGTTCTCTCAGATTCAGCTCGTCGTAGAGGTCATGGATGTGCAGGGCGCGGCGCTGGAGTTCGTTGAGGTCCATGCCCCAGCCTTTCCCTGTCCGCCCGGTGCAACCTTGGCCCCGGTCGCGTTGTCCAGGGTTGCCGTGGTCCGGGTCGGGAGCCGACCCGGATTGCGGAGGGTCGGGACGCGTGCGGTGCGCCATCGCGAGCAGTACTCCCGGGGTTGCCGGGTGGAATCGGGCAGGGGCTGCGCGCAGATCAGCCAGTGGCCGGGCGGGATGACGGGGGCCGGACGTAGCCGCCGGGTTCGTCCTCGTCCTTCGCCTTGGGCTCACGCAGCACGGTGACGTTCTCGCGCGGGTGGGGCCGTCCTCGGGCTTTTCGTCACGTATTACTGCCCGTCAGGCTGGGTGATTGCGTCGCCGTAGATGCGGAACAGGCGAGGCGGCGACATGGGAGTGTCCGGAGCGGTGGGGAGGGAGCGAAGGGCGGTCCAGCATTCCTGGGCGAGCCGACGGGCGCGGCTGCCGGGCCAGGGCTGGGGCAGCAGTTCCGGGGGCAGGAGCGGGTCGGGGGTCATGGCGCGGGTGAATTCCGCGGCGAGCTCCACGGCCAGGGTGAGCCGCTCGATCCCGGACGGGCTCCCTCCCTGTGACAGTTGGTCGGCGGATGCCCGGGCGATGGCGGCGAGGCGTTCGTGTCGGGCGGCGATCTCGTCCAAGGGCCATATGGCGGCTGCCAGGCGGCGGGGATCGTCGGTGTCACCGATGCGTAGGTCGGTGCTGGTGAGGAAGGTGACCGTGTCGAGTACGCCGAGGTGTCGGGCCCGGGCCTCGACCAGCTCGGCAATGGGGTTGGCGCTGACGTACAGGCCGCCCTGGACGGGCGCCGCGCCCAGGTGCAGCAGAGTTCCCCGCAGGGCGTCGCGGGCGGTGCGGCGAGACTCCGGGACGGCGAAGGCGAACAGGTGCCAGGTGCTGTCCCAGGGTGCGAGTCCGTGGTCCTGACGGTAGGCGTGGCGGACATGGTCCGTGTCAGGGGCGATGGCCCCGGTCACATCGGCGGCCGTAGCCCGCAGTACGGCTTTGCCTCCCCGGCCTTCCTGGGTGAACCGGCCCTCGGTGACAAGGCGTTTGACGCACAGCCGGACCTGCTGGTCGGTCATGGTCAGGAGTCCGGCGACGGCGTAGAGCTCACCGGTATCAACGGTGCCGTCCTCGCGGACCAGGGCGTGCACCAGCAGCCGCGCCGGGATCTCCGGGCGGTCCGTCTCCGGTGTGTCCCTGTGATTCATCGAGTGCTTCCCCCGTCCAGGTCGCCCGGAGTCACGGGACGGTGCATGGTCGTCACCGCGCCGAAGCCCATCAGCGTCCGCAGAAAAGGGGTCTGCTGCGTGCGCACAGCGGTGAAGCCGTGGCGTACGTACAGGGCCTTGGCGCGCGGGTTGACGTCGACGACATCGAGCCGGATCCGGGAGCAGGCGTGCTCGGCGGCCACGGCGGCGACCTCCCGCAGCAGCAGGCTGCCGATGCCGAAGCCGCGGTGCGACGCTGCCACGCAGATGCCGTCCATCACGAGTTCGCCCTCGGCGGGCTTCCGCGTGAGCACGGCGAGGAGGGCCAGCCGTGGCACCCCTCGGAGCAGACCGTAGCCGGACAGGACGTCACGCGCCGAGCCGCCGGTCAGGGCGCGGCCCGCAAGATCGTATCCGGCAACGCCGACGACCCGGCCCTCGCTGTCGAGTGCGGTGATGCCACGGTCATGGTGCAGGTGGGACGCGAGGAACGCCCGGCCCTTCCGGGGCGGACCGAGTGCGGCGCCGAGCTTGCGGCCGAACGCCTCCCAGTAAAGGGCGGCCACCTGCTGTTCGGCTCCCAGGGGGATCTCCCGGTGCAGGCGGGGGGCGCCGCTGCCGCCCCGGCCTGTCGACTCCTGTGGTGCGCCCACGATCCTCCCTCTCTCGGCGAAGGCCGTCGTGCGCCTCCACGTATCCAACCTCTACCGTTGACTATAATACGATCGTATTGAAAATGATCGTTTGGATTTCGATAGCTTGGAGATTCATGAGAGCCCGGTCGCGTACGGAGAGCCCCCCGCACCTCCTCCCCACGGCAGCGGAGCGGCGGCAAAGCGGTGGCGCCCGGCTGGCGCAGGTCGACGCGCTGCGCGGCTTCGCGCTGTTCGGCATCCTGATGGTCAACATCACCTACATGGCCTCCGCCTACCACGGCACCGGCCTGGAGGACCCGGGTCTCGGCGGCCCGCTGAGCGAGGCCGTCCGCCGGCTGGTGGCAGTCCTCTTCGAGGCCAAGTTCTTCCTGCTGTTCTCGTTCCTGTTCGGCTACAGCTTCACGCTGCAAATCGACTCGGCCGAGCGGCGCGGCGCCCAGTTCGCACCACGCTTCCTGCGGCGCCTGACCGGCCTGTTCGTGATCGGCGCCGTACACGCCGTCGTGCTCTTTCCCGGCGACATCCTCACCCTGTACGCCGTCCTGGGCCTGATCCTGCTCGCGCTGCGCCGCATTCAGCCCCGCACAGCGGTTCGGATCGCTGTCGCGTTGCTGGCGGTCACCGCCGTCGGATACGCGCTCCTCGCGCTCGCCGTCGGCCACGCGGGCGGGGGCGGCACGATCCCCCAGTCCACGGCCTCCGCCGCTGCACAGGCAACCGAGGCCCTGCGCGGCGGACCGGCATCCGTCATGGGCGCGCACCTACAGGAACTGCCGGATGTGGCCTTCCTGCTGACCTTCTTCCAGGCGCCGTCCGCGCTCGCCGCCTTCCTGCTGGGCCTGGCAGCCGGGCGTCGACGAGCCCTCGCAGACATCGACCGGCACCTGAAGCTTCTGCGCAGGCTCCAGTGGGCCGGCTTCACGGTCGGGCTGCTCGGCGGCATCGTGTACGCGGACGCGAGCCTGAACCACCCCGAGACCGCCTACCAGCTCTTCGCCATGGGCCTCGACGTGATCACCGCCCCGCTGCTTGCAGCCGCCTACGCGGCGACCGTGCTCCGCCTCGCCCGCGGCCGCTACCGCCGGGCCGTGGTCACCACGCTCGCGCCGGCGGGACGGATGTCGCTGACCAACTACCTCGGCCAGTCATTGGTCTGCGCCCTGCTCTTCACCGGGTTCGGGGCCGCTCTGGTCGGTCGCATCGCACCCGTCGGCGTCGCAGCGATCGCCCTGACCTTGTTCGCGGCACAGGCGGTGGCCAGCCGATGGTGGCTGCGACACCGCACCTACGGCCCGCTGGAGTGGCTGCTGCGCGCCTGGACCACGCTGTCGATACCGCCGTGGCACCCACAGGGCGGAACTCGGCCACCCCGGCCATAACTCTCTTGCTTTCAATTCCTTGACCCACTTCAAGAGGAAAGGTGCATTGGCATGTCCGGCATGGAAATGACGACCGTGGTTCGGCAGAAAATGTTGGACAGAATTCTGGTGGCGGCCGGATTTCCCGCCCTGGGGGCGGTGGCCGGATGGCTGCTGAAGCTCCTGGCGAACTGGGCGGCTTCCTGGCCCTGGATTCCATGGGAAGGCCCGGTCGAGCTCATCAACAACGCCCCCGAACCCACGGTGACGATTGTGCTCATGGTGATCGGGGCCCTGGCCGGAGGCGTAATCGTCCTCATGGCCGAGCACGGCTACGTGACCGTCACCATCGAGGACGACCAGGTCACAACGGCTCGTGGCCACTCCGGCCAGAGCGTTCCCCGGACCGCGGTCAACGCGGTATTCGCCGACGGCAAGCGGCTGGTGGTGCTCGGCAAGAGGGGCGAGGAACTGGCCGTGGAGAACAAGAACGAGGGCGCGGGCGTGGAACCCCTGGTGTCCTGCCGCATTGAAGCTGGCGGATTCTCACGAAGCCTCAAGCGATGTTTCGGCTTCTCAGTGGCTCGCGGCCGGAGCGGAGGTTTTGCCTTCGATCGTGGGGTCTGATCTCACTTCGCTGGCCTCGTTCTCACTGCACCTGTCACGGTCGGTTTGTGAGGCGATGGGCTGGTGGTCGTGTTGCGACCACCAGCGGCAGAGGTTTCAGAGAACCACTCGGCGGGCGCGAAAGTCGTAGCCGTCCTGCTGGAAACCGGGGGCCTCCCATTCGAGCTGGACCCGCCGCCCCGGGTCGAGGGTGCGGAAGCCGGCCATCTCGATGTTGCTGAAGTGCACGAAGCAACCACCGGGCGTTTCAGCCGAGTCGAGCACTCCCCAGCCTTCCTCTTCGTACCACTCGCGCACGGTTGCGGTGATCATGGACGAACCCCCTGCCAGGACGTTGGGCTGAACGCGGGTAGATCCCCTGCCAGGGACCTCCGACGCACGCGAGTGAGCATAATTGGCCACAGCAAGGCGGCGCGACCGAGTTCGTTCGCGCGGGGAGCGCGGCTACGGCAACGGAAGGCCGGACCTCCCCCGCGGGTCCGCACCCGGCCGCTTCCGGTGCTGCCGAGCTGCCCGGCCCAGGCGGTCTGGCCCGAGCACGGAATCCCGCGGTCGGTCCTGATCGACCCGCGGGCGAAGGACGGGCGGCCGAGCCCTTGCCCGAACGGGCTGTGGCCGTTCCAGGTCAACCGGGACGACATCACCCGCGCCTATTTCCGGGACCAGGACCGGCGCTGGCGCGTCCTGCACCGGGAGCACGCCCCGGTCCTGAACATGCCGATGAGTAGGGACGCGCTGCGATACGGACGCAAACTCGCCGCGCAGCAGTACCGGCACCCCAACGACCGCCTGGTGACGGCCGACTTGTTCGAGCGCTGGAATCTGGGCTTCGGTCAGACGCCGGCCGAGCGGCGGATGGCGTTACGCATGGCCCGCGATCAGGCGGCGTTCGCGATCCATATCGAGGACGACCAGCCCGTGGCTGAGGATTCAAGACCGCCCGCGCAAGAGCCCGGCGACGACGCGGCCGACTTCGAGGACTTCGACGGCGGCACCGACCTCGACGAGGATGCCTTCTACGCCGACGCCCTGGAGGACTTGTGAGTCCCCGCGGACGGACAGCGGCCGCATCCGAGGACCCGCAGTGGCGCAAGCTGCGCCTGGACAACCTCACCTTGACGAAGAAGGAGGGCTTCGGATCATTCGCCGCGGCCCCTGCTCCGGCGCGTCCGGAGACCCACACCCGCGCCCAGCTGAAGGGCCTGGACGCACGTGAGCTGGACACCAGCGTGGAGCACCTCAGGCTCGCCTTCGAGACGCGCCCCGAACCACGCCACTCATCGCCGACGGCGTCACAAAAAATGCCCGACCGGCGAGGATTGGACACAGTTCTCCGGAACGCGTTCGGAGGACACGAGCGCGCAATGCCGAAGCCCTGCGGGTCACAGCTATGCCGTTGGACACCGCAACCGGGAAGCTACAGGACGGACTCGACTTCGTCGGTGTACTGGCGCAGCTGGGGGCCGGGGTATCGCCGGGGAGCCGGTCGCCGACGTTCGGCTCGACGGAGATGACGACCAGGGCGAGGTCCGGGGCTAGGAAACGGAGCGTCCTGCAGGGGCACGCCCGCGGTCCAAGCGTTTTGCGCCGGGCTCGCGTCAACGGGAGGGTTCGATTCCCCAGGAGGCGGCTCGGGCAGCGGCGGCCGCGCGGTTGGGGAGGTCGAGCTTGGCGAGGATGTGCTCGACGTGGGTCCCTACGGTGCGCGGCGTGATGTACAGCCGCTCGGCGATCTCCCGGTTGGTGCGGCCGGCGGTCAGTTCGGCCAGCACCTGGAGCTCCCGTGGCGAGAGGCCGCCGGGCCGTCGCGCGTCCGGGTGCCGCACGTCCGTGGCGGGGCCGGCCGCGGCGATCTCCTCGGGCGGCGGGCCTGTGCCGGGGTCGACGGCCGCGGCCAGGGCCTCGGTGAGCAGGGTGACCGCGGCGCGCGCCGGATCGGGCGCGCGCCGCGGTCGGCGGGTGCTGACGTTCAGCATGCCGACGTACCGGCCGTCGGCGGCGAACAGGCACTGGGCCACGCCGTCCTCGATGCCGAGGGGAGACAGCACCTCCTGGAAGCCCGGGGATGCCGCCAGGAGCTGGCCGGGGACGTCCCTGAACCAGAGACCGCCTCGGGCCGGGCTGTGGAGCACGGGGAACACCGGGTCGTGGTGGAGGCGGGTCTCGATGTAAGCCGTGGCGTCGTCCGGGTAGCTCCCGGCCAGCGTGGTGTGGCAACTGTGCAGCGGATCCCACCGGGTCAGGGAGGCGTGGTCGTACTCCATCACCTCCGACAGCGCCGCCAGGACCGTGTCGACGCCGGTCGCGCCGATCGTGACGCTCCTGGCGGCCTCACGGACGTGGACGGCCGCGTCCAGGATGTCTGCCGTGCTCCGCTCCGCTGCCATCATCCAAGGATGATCATGTACCCGGAGTACGTCAATCGCGAAGGGTGTCGTGCACGACCTGCCCGTCCACGACGGTGAGGACGACGGGCATCTCCGGGATGTCGTGGGGGTCGGCGGTGAGCAGGTCCCCGTCGAGCACGCAGAGATCGGCGACCTTGCCCGGCTCCAGGGAGCCCTTCCAGTCGTCGGCGAAGTCCTGCCAGGCCGCGTCGATCGTGTACGTACGGATCGCCTCGACCAGACCGATGCGCTGCTCCGGGCCGCTGACCCGGCCTGTGGCCTTGGACTCGCGCAGGATCATGGTGGCGACGCCCTGGCGCCAGTCCGGGTACGTGACGGGGGCGTCGGACCCGCTCGCGACCCGTACTCCGGCGTCGATGGCATCGCGGTAGGGCCATGCGTACGCGGCCCGTTCAGCTCCGACGAAGTCCTCCTCCATGTCGGCGACGGTCCACTTGATGGTGGGGTTCATGTTGACGCCGAAGCCGTGCGCGGCCAGCACCTTCATGCTGTGCTCGGTGAGCAGGTCGCCGTGGATGACGTAGTGGCGGGCGTCGGGCCGCGGGTGCTCGGCCATGGCAGCGGCGAAGGCGTCCGCAACGGTGTCGCATGCCCGGTCGCCGGTGACGTGGACGCCCAGCTGGTGCCCGGCGGCGTGGGCGTGCCGGATGATGGCATCGATCTCGGCGATCCGCTCGGCGTCGGTCTCACCGCCGACGCACAGGGAGCCGCAGCCGCCGCCGACGTACGGCTCGTGCATCCAGGACGTCTTGTTGGGGACGATGCCGTCGGCGAAGATCTTGACCCCGTGGATCGCGATGCGGCGAGGATCGGCGTCTCCGGACTCGCCGAGGGCGGCGAGGGTGCGGGCGAACTCCTCGGCGGTGCTGGCCATACCGGTGGGCAGGAGCAGGACGCCGAGACGGGCGGTCAGTTCACCGTCGGCCAGCAGCCGGCGGTAGACGTCGAGGGTTTCCGCACCGAGCGCGCCCCGCATGATGCCGTCGCCGCCGGGGCCGAGTCCGGGCTCGGTGTAGCTGGTGATGCCGAGCCGGGCGAGTGTGGCGAGGTTGGACCTGATCGCGTCGGTCCGCTCCTGCCGGCTGAGCGGCGGCAGCGCGTTCTGGATGAGGGCCTGGGCCCCCTCGTGGAGCAGCCCTGTCGGCTCCCCGTCTTCGTCCACGACGATGGCCCCGCCAGGCGGCGCGACGGTGTGCCGGTCGATCCCGATGAGCTCCAGTGCCTTGGAGTTGACCCAGGTGGCGTGCCCGGAGAAGGAGTACAGGACGGCGGGGTGGTCCGGGCTCACGGCGTCGAGGTCGCGCCGCGAGGGCAGTCGCGACGGATCGGAGACGCACTCGTCGAGGTAACCGGTGTCCCAGCCGTGCCCCGTGATCCACTGCCCTCCCGGAACCCGCCCGACGGCCTCCCGTACCGCCTCGGCCACGTCCGCGAGGGAGGACACGGCGGGATGGCTGAGGTCGAGGGAGAGCGGCGGTGTCGACATGCCGAAGGCGCATCCGTGCAGATGGGAATCGTTGATACCGGGAAGCAGCGTCGCCCCCCGCAGGTCGACGACGCGGGTGTCGGGTCCGACGAGCGGCGTGACGTCGTCCCGCCCGCCGACCACACTGATGACCCCACCGGTCACTGCCAGGGCCGAGGCGACGGAGAACTCCGCATCGACCGTGACCACCCGCCCACCGAGAAACACCAGATCCGCATACGTGTCCACTGAAGGGTCCTTTCGAATACCGGGCGCACCGCGGCCACCCGCGAACGATCTCCCGACGACTATGGCCACGCCCCCACCCCCCGCACATCGGTCATCCCACCGATGCGCGCTCTCGCAGTGGCAGGCCGACGCCTCGTGCTCGGGATCGTGTCGGGCTTCGGAAGAACATGGGGGGAATCGCGATTCTCCGTGGGTGACCCGGGCACAGTTGTAGGCGGTGACGGCGAGGCGCGCGGTCGTCGGAGACGTAGCGGAGGCTTTGGCAGGCGCACATGGAGCCCGCCCACTGGCTCAAGGACGAAGCGGAGCCTGCCGTCGTCGGAGGACCCGTTCGCGGTGAACCCGAAGTACGCCTCGCAGGAGATGACCCGCCCGCCGGACGAAGCCGTGCGGGCCGAAGAGGGCGGGGTTTTCGGTCACCCACCGCAAACTGGCTGCCCGCCCAGCACGTCGGACGCCCGGCGCCACCGCGCGGGCAGGACCCTGACCTGCGTGTGAGAATTGGGTACTGGATCGCAGTTCGGTGTCCCAGGCCCGCCCGTCGCTGCATGGGCGGGAGCGGGCGCGGCACCTGACGTCGCCTCCCGCTGATCCCATCGACACGCTGGGAGGCTCGCTGTGAGCGAACGTCTCAATGAGTGGCCGCCGCTGGTCTATGAGGACCTGGCGCCCATGGTTGACTACGTGAACCGGGTGGTACAGGTCGCAGGCAAGTACACCCTCGACGAGCCCTTCGAAGTCGGCTGGGGAAACACCGTCCTCGATGTCACCCCCCGGGGGCTCAGTACGCCAACCCTTCGACAGCGAGGCGTGACCTTCACGGTGCACTACAGCTTGCTCGACGGTGGCGTGGTCATCGAGGCCGACAACGGCTCGCGGACGGTGCCATTGTCCAAGGGATCAGTCGCCATGTTCTATGCGTCCTTCTGCGATGCGGCGGACGAGCTCGGCATACACCGACCGCGCAGCTCGTTGATCTGCGAGATTCCGGATGCCCCGCCGCGCTTCGAGGACGATCACGTCGAACGCACCTGGGATGGCCACGCGGCCCGGCTGATCTGGACAGCGTTGAACCTCGCCGCCGACGGGCTCGAGGCGTGGCAGGCCCCTTTCCTGGGACACCGCCCCCGGGTCGGTGTGATGTGGGGCGGCTTCGACCTGTCCGCCACGCGTTACCGGGCGCAGCCCACCGTGCCGCCGCCCCACCAGCCGCCGTTCATGCAGAACGCCCAGCTCGACGCGTACGTGTCGGTGGGATTCTCCTTCGGGGACGCCAAGGCGCCGAACGTCGGCATGTACGCGTACATCTGGCCCCAGCCGGACGGTCTCGAGGGCCGGTCCTGGGGTGTCGAAGGCGCCGCCTGGCATCCCGACGCCGGTCTGGTTCATCTGCCGTGGGCCAAGCTCAGGGAGACAGCGGACCCGCACCAGGCCATTGTGGCGTTCGGTGACGCCGTCTACGATGCCGCCGTCGAGACAGCAGGCTGGCCGTCCGACCTTCTCGGACCCCGCGTCGAGGGTTGGTACATGAGCAGGACACCGCCCGCGCTCATCCAGCACCAGCACGGCTGACGAGCGCCTGCGTGAGAAGGAACCGATCAGCCTTCCAGAAGACGCCTCGCTTCCAGCAGGCGCCCGGCTTCTTCTCAACGCTCTGAACACCCTCCATGTGCGGGCCGGCCGCCCCACGCCGTACGCCATCGCCGTCGCCGTCGTCAGTCGATTGCTCCGGTGGAAGAGGTAGCGCCCGTACTCGAAGGCACCCAGTCCCCGTCCCGGTCCCTCCTCTCAAGACGACAACTCACCCGAAGAATCGCAGAGGGCCAGGCTTCTGGAACGCCGCGCTGAAACCCACCAGCAGCCGCCGCACCACACCCGCTGAACAACAGCGGCGGCGGGCGGAACTCGCACGGCAGCAGGACCTCGCCGCGGCCCACTGATCCGACGCGCTTCTCCCCGGCCCGGTGATTGTCCGGACCGGGGCTTCTGCCTGCCCGAACGCCGCCCGGGGCGCCCCGCTGTGCCCGACCGCCTCGCCCTGGCGGTGGCCGTCGAGCAGCCCACCGGCCTTGCCGTCTCTGTGAGTTCACCGCAGGTTGTTGGTTCCCCCGGAGGTCTTGCCTGCGGCGGGAAGCGGTTGGTGTCCTTCGTCCCAGTGGTTCGACCATCCGCAGAGCCCGCAGGCGTACCGGCCGTCGAGGCCATGGACTTCAGCGTCGCAGCCGCGGCAGCGCGTAGTGGTGATTTCTGGGGTTGCCGTGGCCGGGGTGGTGGAGGACCAACCGCACTGGTTGGAGCAGATCCACGTCCCGTCGGGGCCCTGGGTGGCTGCTGCGCCGCAGTTTCCGCACGTCATGGGGTCCTCCGGATGGTGGTCCCACCGACGGGGGTGCGGCGAGGCCGGGTCCAGTTTGGCAGGGGCGGTCGGTTCTGGGCAGGGTTTCTGGGGTGGGTGACCTGTTATGGGGTGGTTCGGCGCGTCATTCCCATCCGATATTCGAACGTGCGCAGCATTGGCGTGTACCCATGACCACCGCCTTCGATTCCCCCGGTTCTCCGGGGGAGCCGCTGTGGCGCGAGGCGAGTCAGAACGACTTTTCGCAGCTCAGCGCGATTTTGGGCGAATGCAGCAAGCGCAACGGGTATAGCGCTATCGCCGGTTCAGGTGATCCGCAAAGGCCGGGGCCGTTCGCGCTACTACCGACCGGCCCGCGCTGCGGGGGTCAGGTCGTGGAGGCGGGGCCGGGCGGCAGGTGGACGGTCATGATCAGGTGGCAGGTTTCGGTGCCGGTGCCGCGGTAGGTGTGGGGTGCGTCGCCGTCGAAGGTGGCGGTCTGTCCGGCTTCGACGGGGTGCTCGGTGCCCTCGACGACAAGGGCCATCCGGCCGGCGGTGACGCTGACCGTTTCGACGACCCCGGCCTGGTGGGGGTGGCTTGGGTATTCCTCGCCCGGCTGGAGTTGCCAGCGCCAGACCTCGGTGGGGGCCGGGCCCGATGTTGTCAGCATGAGCCGGGCTTCGCCACCCTGCTCGCCCGTCCACAGCGGCATCACCGTGTCGGCGGACACGACGCGGACACGACCCTCGGTCCGCCCTTCCATGAGAGCGGACACGGATACGCCGAGGGTGTCGGCCAGCCGGACCAGGGTCGCGAAGTTCGGGTTTCCCTGCGCCTTCTCCAGTGCGACCAGGGCACCCTTGCTGACCTTGGCGCGCCGACCGAGTTCGTCCAGGGACAGGCCGGCGCGGGTGCGGGCCGCCCTGACGTTGCGCGCGAGCTGCCGCAGGGCTGCATCCGTCTCGGCCATCCGATCACCATCCTTGCTGATGGACCACTGGAATGCACCGTGCGGTCGGTTGGTTGACACGCAACGGTCGGTCCGTTGTACGGTTCAGTCGTTCTATTGAATAGTAAGGGATGTGCCGTGATCGCTCTGCTGCTGGCCCTGGGCAGCTCACTCGCCTACGGGTGCGCCGACTTCCTCGGCGGCCTCGGCGCCCGCAAGGCCCATGTACTGCGCACCGTACTGATCGCGGCCCCGGCTTCTCTCGTGGTCGAGCTGATGCTGTGGCCCGTACTCGGCGCGTCGTTCAGTGCCGGCGCCCTCGGCTGGGGTGCCGCGTCCGGGGTCGCCTCGGCCGCCGCGTTCGCCCTGCTCTACCGCACCCTGGCGATCGGCCCGATGAACGTGCTCTCGCCCGTGACGGCGCTGGTGTCCGCCATGCTTCCCGTCGGCGTGGGCCTGCTGCAGGGCGAGCACCTGGGCGTCGCCGGACTGGTGGGTCTGCCGCTCGCGCTCGCCGCGGTGGTGATGGTCAGTGCCGGTCACGGCGCAGGATCGGCGCGGCCCTCCCGTACGGCGCTGCTGCTGGCCCTCGGCGCCGGCGCCGCCATCTCCCTCCAGCTGATCTTCTTGCACCAGGCACCCTCCGACAGCGGGGTGGCCCCGCTGATCGTGGGCCGGGCGGTCTCCTCGGCCGTCACCCTGGCCGCGGCCGGGCTGATGTTCCGCAGGCTGGGCACCGAGCGGCCCGCCTACGCGGTGTCGGCGACGGCGGGCGTGCTGGACTCGGTGGCGAACCTGCTGTTCCTCATGGCCGCCCGCAGCGGGGACCTCGCCGTCGTCGCCGTCATCACCGCCCTCTACCCGGCGGGCACGGTTCTGCTCGCCCGCGGCGTGCTCGCCGAACGCATCCACCGCGGCCAGCTCGTCGGGCTCGGCACCGCCGCCGTCGCCGTCAGCCTCCTCGCCCTGACCTGAACCAAGCCCGCCACCCACCCCCATCGACCACACACGGAGAACAGCATGTTCATCCAGCCCTGGGACGCCGACCTGGACGAGGCCGAATGGCAGACCTGGATCGCCGCAGGCCACGACTTCGGCCAGCTGAGCGTCAACGGCCCGCCCGGCCGGCCGCCCGCCGTCGTCCCCACCCACTTCACCACCGACGACGGCGCCCTGCTGATCCACCTCGCCCGGCCCAACCCGATCTGGCAAGCGATCGAGCACGACCCGAACGTCACCTTCACCGTCACCGGCGACTACGCCTTCATCCCCGGCCCCTGGCGCGCCAAGCCCGACACCCCGCCCACCGACGGCATCCCCACCAGCTACTACGCGGCCGTGCAGTTCACCTGCCACGCCCACCTGGTCGACGACCCCGAGGCCAAGGCCGAACTGCTGCGCCGCCAGCTCGCCCACTTCCAGCCCGACGGCGACCACGCCCCGGTCGCCGTCGACCAGCCGCCCTACGGCCGGATGCTGTCCGGCATCCGCGGCCTGCGCCTCCAGGTCACCGACGTACGGGCGAAGTTCAAATACGACGACCACAAGCCCGTCGACCAGCGCGCCGACGTCGCCGACCGCCTCACCGAACGCGGGCAAGGCCTCGACGTGCCCGCCGCACAGCAGCAGCGGCGCCGCCTGGACCACATCGGCCCCTGGAAGCCCTGACCCCCACCCCCGCATGCACACGCGCACCGAGGAACGGAGCCCGGCCCGTGACCGCCTTCCGTATCGCCCCCGCCATCGCCGACGCCTTCCCCAACACCCTCATCGCCGTGGTCACCGCCACCGGCCTGGGCGGCCGTGAACCCTGGCCCGACACCACCACCGCCCTTCAGGACCTGGAGCAGCAGCTCGCCGACGGCACCTGGCAGCCCGCCGACGAGACCGACCCGAGGATCGAGGCATGGCACACCGCCTACCGGTCCTTCGGTACCAACCCCCGCCGCATCCGCCCCAGCGTCGACGCGCTCGGCCGCCGCTTCACGAAGAAGGGCACCCTGCCGCGCATCAACCCAGCCGTCGACTCCTACAACGCGGTCTCCGCCCGCCACGGGCTGCCCGCCGGCGCCTTCGACCTGGACCACGTCACCGGTGACGTCGACATCCGGTACGCGGACGGCTGCGAAGAGTTCACCCCGCTCGGCGAACCCGACACCGTCGAGAGCCCCGAGCCCGGCGAGATCATCTACACGGACACCACCGGCGTCCTGACCCGCCACTGGAACCACCGCGACGCCCACCGCACCCGCGTCACCGAAGACTCCACCCACGTCGCCTTCGTCCTCGAAACCCTCCACGCCACCCGTGACGGCCACCTCCTGAAGGCCGCAGCACTGGAGCTGCAGGGGCTGCTTGCCCCTCACTCCGAACAGACCGCCGTGTACTACCTCTGCCAGGACGAGCCCCAGGTCACCGTCTGAGAACCGCGCTCGGTCCTTTCGGACGCTTGAAGGCGTTCCAGGAGGCCAGGGACACTCCCGGATCCCCGAGACCGCCCAGATCGCCCGCCCGCAGTTCGAGAACGACACGCTCAGGGCCCGCTCAGCCCGCCAGAATGCGACGATCGAGGACCTGACCGCGCTCAAAACCCTCGCGCTGTCTCGCATCGCCGCGCAGCACGAGGAGATCACCCGCCTGCGCAGCCCCCGGCACGACGCGGACACGCCGGTTGCCGCCCGCCTTGCGGCCGTCCCCCGGGGTGGCTGGACCATCGGATCCTGCAGCTGACCCCACCGCGAATTTCAATGCTCTGCCACGACCGCGGTGATCTTCCCCAACGCCCTGGACATCGCGGAGATCGTGCGCCGGCTCCAGGAGGAGGGCCACGAGACCCATCACGCAAGGAGGGTGCGCCAGCGGTCGGCCGACTCCATCATGTCCCCGACGACTCGCTCCAGGAACGTCCCCACCTTGGCCAGCCGCTGCCCCACGGGCGTGTCCGGCCCGAGCGTCTCGGCCGCGGCCATCGCGGCCTGCGCCGACTCGAGCGTCTGCCGCGAGCTGATCACGATCGAGTGGTACCAGGCGTCGTCGTCGACCACGTAGATGTCGCGACGCCGCTGCGGATCGCGCTCTCGCCGGACATACCCCTGCTGGACCAGGAAGTTCGCGGCCACGGAGACAGAAGCCGGGCTGACCTTCAGCCTGTGGGTCAGCTCGGCTGCGGTGCGCCTGCCGTCCTCGGACAGCAACAGGTCGACGTGCACACGCGCTGTCATCTTCGGCATCCCCGACCTGACCGCCAGCTCGATGATCTCCTCTTCCATCGTGCCGCCCGGCACCCCGGCCGCGCGTGGCGGTGCCGGTGTGCCGCGCTGCGCCCGCTGGGCCGTCGCGCGGTGCGCCTGCTGGGGCCGGTAGCCGCCGGGGCCGCCGTTGCGTGCGACCTCCCGGCTGATCGTCGAGGTCGGCCGGCCGAGCCGCGTGGCGATCTCGGCGTAGGAGAGCCCATCGGCGAGTCCGGCCGCGATGCGCTGGCGGTCCTGCTGGGTCAACCGTCCTCCTGGCATGCCGCCAGTATTGCCTTCGCCTCCATTCGTTGCAACGAAGCATTGCATTCGAACCCAGCGTCATTGCATCAATTTACTGCCATCTACCTGCGCAAACACCTTTCGAACGATTGACGGTATTCCGAATGCAACGTAGCTTTCGACGTGCGTCAAACACGTAATGTCGCGAGATGAGGAATGGCCGTGAGCGAATCCCTTCACACCGTCACGACGCTGCCGACGGAGCGTCAGCCCGGCTGCCCCTTCGACCCGCCGACAGAGCTGATCGACGCCCGCCGGCACGGCCCCATCAGCCGCTACACCCACCCCGGCGGAAAGCCCGGCTGGCTGATCACCGGATACGACCTGGTCAGGTCGGTCCTGGCCGACTCACGGTTCAGCTCGCGCAAAGAACTCCTGAACGTGGTCGACTTCGAGATCCCTCCGGCGCCGCCCGGCGAGTTCCTCCTCATGGACGAACCACAGCACGGGCGTTACCGGAAACCGCTGGTGGGCAAGTTCACCGCACGGCGGATGCGAGTGCTCACCGAACGCATCGAGCAGATCACCACCGACTGCCTGGACGCCATGGAGGAGACCGGGCCACCGGCGGACCTGGTGACCGCGTTCGCCAAGCCCATCCCCACCATCATCATCTGTGAGCTGCTGGGGGTGCCGTATCAGGACCGGGACTCCTTCCAGGAACAGATCGACAAGTTCATGAACGGGGAGACGAGCGACGAGGACCTGATAGCGGCCTACACCGCGACCCAGAACTACCTCGCACAGCTGGTGGCCGCCAAGCGCGCGAACCCCACCGACGACGTGCTCAGCGAACTCACCGACAGCGACCTGACCGATGAAGAGCTTCAGGGGATCAGCCTGATCCTGCTGGCGGCCGGGTTCGACACCACCGCGAACATGCTGTCCCTCGGCACCTTCGCGCTGCTGCAGAACCCGGCGCAACTGGCCGCACTGCGCGCCGACCCCGCGCTCACCGACCAGGCCGTGGAGGAACTGCTGCGGTATCTGAGTGTCGCCAAGTCGTTCATGAGGACGGCGCTGGTGGACGTCGAGGTGGGCGGCCAGACCATCGAGGCCGGCACGACGGTCGTCCTGTCGTACAACACCGCCAACCGTGACCCCGAGCGCTTCATCGATCCCCACGTACTCGACCTCCACCGGCAGGACGGCGCGCACCTGGCCTTCGGCCACGGCATCCACCTGTGCCTGGGTCAGCAGCTGGCCCGCGTCGAGATGCGGGTCGCGTTCTCCGCGCTGATCAACCGCTTCCCCACGCTGCGCCTGGCCGTACCGGCTGAAGAAGTTGGCCTGCGCCCGGAGACCGCGGACATCTACGGGGTCAAGAGCCTCCCGGTCACCTGGGACGTGTGACCGCGAACAGGCGACGGGTGAGGTCGCTTACGGTCGCCCGCCACCGCTGTGGTTGCTCGCCTGCGGTGGTCGCGCCCGCGCCGCCCTCGCCGCCAGCGACCTGGCCCCGGTCAACGGCCGGGCCAGGCCGCTCCCCCGACGCTGATCCGCACGCGCGAACGACTCGAACACATCCGCCACGAAGTCTGCGCCAGATCCAGCCCGGTTCTGGCTCAGCTGTTGTGGCGTCACGCCGAGTGATCCGCCGTCGTTTTCGATAATCAGAAAGCGACGGAGCACAGGTGGCTTATACGATCGCGAGCGGGACGGACCTTGTAGCGCAGTGGTTGTCGCGCCTTCACCACATGTGGGAGGACTCCGGTTCGAATCCGGTCGGCCCCATCCCACCTGCGCTCGGTTGCGGTCGGCATGGCCATGGTCCTCGAACTCATCGAGTCGGCCCAGGCCCGCTGGCGCGCGGTCCGCGGAGGGACACTTGATCGAACGCGAGGAGTTGGCAGGCCTGATGAGCACGCCCGAACCACTGACCGACGAAGAACTCGCCGATATCGAGGAACGCACGGAGGCTACGACCCCTGGCCCCTGGCACGTCCGGATACTCGACGATGACTGGGCCATGAACCTCGTCGCCGTCGGCACCGTTCCCGACACCGGACGCGGTGAACGCTGGCCGGACTTCGACCACCACCAGATCGTTGCCGCCACCCTCGTCCAGCAGCCGCGCTATGTCGATGTCGCAGACGGACGCTGGGACGAGAACGCCCAGTTCATCGCCAACGCCCGCCAGGACATCCCTCGCCTGATCGCCGAGATCCGCCGCCTCCGCCGTCTACTCAAGGCCAACGCAGCCCAGGACGCCTGAACGAGCTGATAACGCACGGCCGATCGACATGTGTTGGCGATTCCTCCGCACCCTGAGGCCTGAGAGCCCACGCAGATAGGCGGCGTGGAAAGCCTCGATATCAGGGGGCACATGCCCCAGTGAATATTGAGTTGCGACGCTCTGTGACCGCTGGCGAGACGTGTGCGCATCCGTCGTTTCAGGTCGCCTGCGTGGCCAGCCTGCGCAGGGCCCGCACGGCAGGTGATCCGAGGTCGGCCGTCATCAGGACAACCTCCTGGTCATCCTCGGGCACGAGCAGGATGTCGCAGTTCAACCGCAGCACACCGGCCTCCGAATGGTCCAGGGTCTTGGTGCGGTGCCCGGGAGCGTGGACGGGACGCGCCTCCCAGATCTGCCGGACCTCCTCACTGCCGACGTGCAACTCGGCCAGCAGCGCGGCCAGTTGCGGGTCATGCGGGTAGCGGTCCGCGGCCCTGCGCAGCCGCGCCACCACGATGTGCTCGAATTCCTCGGCGCTGGAGCTCTCGTACATCCGCCCCTGGCCCAGGAAGCGGCGTCGGGCCAGGTTCGTCGTCCCGCCTCCGAGGTCGGCGCCGAGCAGTGCCCGGGCCAGGGGGTTCCAGGAGACGACGTCGTACGCCGCGTCAGTGACGATGGCACCGGTCTCCGGCAGCCGCTCCAGCATCCGGGCAACGTGCGGGCGCACCCGCCGCACGGCGCTGATGTCGGGCGGCGCGCTCGAACCCGCCAGGCGGAACAGATGGCTGCGCTCGGCCGGCGTGAGCCGTAGCGCGCGGGCCGGCGCGTCCAGGATCCGGGCCGATGGCCGCGGCCCCCGGGCCTGCTCCAACCGCGTGTAGTAGTCGACCGACATGTGGGCGAGCTCCGCCACCTCTTCGCGGCGCAGACCTGGTGTGCGGCGGTCGGTGCCCGTCGCCGCCAGGCCGATCTCGTGCGGCCGCAGGGCCGCCCGGCGGTCCCGCAGGTAGCGGGCCAGCTCGGGAAGTGTGGTTGCCATGAACGAACGCACAGCTTTGGTCACCGTTGCCAACAAGGGCATCGGCAAGGATATCGCCCGGCTGCTGGCCGCCGAGGGCCACACCGTGTACGTGGGCTCCCGTGACCCCGGGCGCGGGCAGCGGGCCGTCGAGGAGATCGGTGACGGGGCCCGTCTGCTGGTCCTCGACGTGACAGATCCCGACGGCATCGCACGGGCCGCGGCTCAGGTGGACCGCTTGGACGTACTGATCAACAACGCCGGCATCGCGCCGTCACCCGCCCTGCCGACCGACACCGGCGTCGAGGAGTACCGACGCGCACACGAGACCAACGTGTTCGGGGTAGTGGCGGTGACCAATGCCTTCCTGCCCGCCCTGCGCCGGTCCCCGTGCCCGCGCATCGTCAACATCTCCAGTGGCACCGCGTCGCTGACCTGGAGCACCACCCCCAACCCCCAGTTCACCCCGGGAAGCGGCGGCGTCGCCGCCTACCGGTCGTCCAAGGCCGCCCTCAACGCCCTCACTGTCCTTTACGCCCAGACGCTGGCCGAGGAGGGCTTCAAGGTCAACGCGCTCGCCCCCGGCCTGCGGGCCACCGATCTCGACCCCCGGGCCGCCGCTGCCGGTGGCGACCCGGCCGAGGCCGCGCAGGGTGCCCTCCGCCTGGCCCTGCTGGCGGACGACGGCCCCACCGGTGGCTTCTTCTCCTGGGACGGAACGCCCGTGCCCTGGTGATCAGTCATGGTGATCAGTCATGCGCGGCGTCGGGGACGGGTATCCCAGCGGTGGGTGGTCCAGGCTCGGCGGATCAGGCTACGGACGGTGATGATGGTGTCGGCGAGATCGAAGAAAGCGCTGATGGTGCGCTCGATGAACCACCTTCGGCGCCCGAGCCGTTCCCGGTTGTCTTGGGCCTGGCGGGCTACCGGCTCTGCGCCTGACCGGTTCGATGTAATCGCCCCTATATGCTGCTTATGTGAACTGGTCGGGTCGATTCTGGCGCAGTGCGGGCAGCAGCCTCGGGGAGCAGGTGGTGCGTCTGGCGCCCCTGGCACTGATCGCCATCATCACTGTGGTTTCCTTTGTCACTCCGAGCAACCTCCACTTCAGTCGCTTTCTCTCTCTCGCCCCCGCTTTCGCTGCCTCGGTGTGGCCAGTGGTCGGAACGGTGGCCGTAGGTGTGCTCGCCGCGGCCATCGACGTACTGATCGCCGTGACCATCGGTAGTGTGAGTGAGGAGCGCACACACCTGTTCACCCTCGCGGTGATCGCGGGCGCCACCGCCGCGGCTGCCTGCGCCAGCCATGTGCGCCAGCAGCGGGAGCAGACCCTCGCCGACGTTCGATCCGTCGCCGAGACGACCCAGAAAGTCCTGCTGCGCCCCATGCCGCACCACCTCGGCCGGCTGGACATCGAGGCTCTGTACCTGGCCGCCGCGGCCCAGGCCCGCGTAGGCGGCGACTTCTACGAGGCACTGGAGACAGTCCACGGCGTCCGCATGATCATCGGAGACGTGCGCGGCAAGGGCCTCCCTGCGGTCGGCATGGCCTCAGCGATCCTCGGCTGCTTCCGCGAAGCCGCGTACGACGAGCCGGACCTGGCACGGCTGGCACGCCGACTGGACGTCAGCACGAGCCGCTACACCGCACTGCTGCCCGGCGACCGGATGGAGTACTTCGCCACGGCCGTGCTCGTCGAGATCCCCGACGACGGATCGGCCGTCGGCATTGTCAACTTGGGACACCCCCCTCCGCTGCTACTCAGCGCGGGAATGGTCCGCGAGGTCACCCCCACGGTTCCCTCGCCACCCATCAACATGGGTGCGCTGGTCGGGGAGGACTACCGCATCGACACCTTCTCCTTCGCCGTCGAGGATCAGCTGCTGCTCTACACTGACGGCGTCACCGAGACCCGCGACCACACCGGCGCGTTCTTCCCGCTGGTGCAGCACGCGGGACAGTGGGACGCGGACTCCCCGTCCCGGCTGCTCGGGCAGTTGCACAGCGACCTGGTCCGCTTCAGCCACGGCCGTCTCGACGACGACATCGCGGCCATCGCCGTCCGTGCGGCAGCCGGCACGCCGTCGTACAGGCGGGGTCGGTGAAGGTCTTGTCTCACTTAAAACTCGCGCGGATAGGCGTGTGCTCATGGGCGGCGGTTCGGGCGGTTGTCCCAGCAGTGGGTCGTCCAGGCCCGGCGGCGCGGGCTGCGGACGATGATGATCGCATCGGCGAGGTCGAAGAAGGCGTCTATGACCATGGCGCGGCGTTCGTAGCAGCGGGCGAGCCGGTGGAAGGCGTTCTGCCAGGCGTGGGTTCTCTCGATGTGCCACCGCTGGCTGGCCTGGATCGGCGCCTTCTCGCCCTTGTGTGAAATTTGGCCGTGCAGACCGCGCGCGGCGAGCTGGGCGTGGGTCTTGTCCGAGTCGTAGCCGGCGTCCAGGTGCACGGTGATGTCCTCGGGCAGCGGCCCCAGGTCCACCAGCAGGTCCCGGGTCGGATCCGGCAGCGGAGAATCGTGGCGGTTCGCTCCGGCGAGGACCCTGCCGAGCGGATCCCATAACCATCCGTCATGCTGGAGCGTTTCAGGCCCTGTTTGCCGCAGTCGACCGGTGAAGCGCCCGGCAACTTCTCCGCCGCCGGGGGCTTTGGTGCTGGAGCCGTCGATCGCGACCTGGTCGAGCACGAGCCCGACGATCCGGTCGTAGGATTCCAGCGCGATCTGCTTGAGCCGGGCGAAGAGGCCGAGCCGGATCCACTCGTCGCGGCGGTTCCGGATGGTGGTCGCCGAGCAAGTCGTGTCGGCGCGCCTGGTAGGAGCAGCCGAACCGCAGGAGCTGCAACAGCTTGTCGAATACGAACCTGTCGCTGATACGGCGGCGGTGGCAACGCAGCGGGTGGGCAGGATCGACCATGGGGCGCTCGGGCAACAGCGCCGCGAATTGGTCCCAGAGCGGGGCGGTCAGCCAGGACGGAAGGACGGGCACAGTTCTCACCAATGATCACAGAGCGTCGCAACTCCATGATCCCCCAGGCCGGTGCCCACCTTGCAGTCGGGGTTCCCCGTGCTGCCTATGCGCGCGTCTGCCGATGCTGTCGGACTGCCACTCTTTGCCGGCGCTCGCACAATGGCTTCCCTCCCCGTCCCGGCGAGCAGTAGCGCTCATACCACTTTGCTGGTATTCACCGTCCCGGATCGGCAGACGCGCTCGGCGAGACTAGCAACCGGGTATGACAGCCGACCGCAACCGCGTTTGACCGCGAACCCCTGGGTCAGAGCCCGCGTCGCCTATTCGCGCGAGTTCTAAGCAACGCTCCTTCGCCACGGTCATGAGTTCAACGAACCTCCCCGCACCGGACCAGCAACGACACACATAGCGGCGATACCACAAAAGTTGAGCCAGAACCTGACTTTTGATGTCGCTCGTGTGCTGTGGGGCCGCCCGCTTGGGCAGGATGAGAACCGGAACGTCCCGTTCAGGCGGGCACGCGCCGCCGAGGCCGACATGGCCTGCGCCGACCTCGCGACTCACGAGCTCGGAAACAGAGGCCCGCCCGCCATGAGGCCGCCGTCCACAAGGAGGATGTGCCCGGTGACGTAGCTCGCCTTGTCCGAACCCAGGAACTGGACGGCCTCGGCGATCTCCTCCGGGGTACCCGCCCGGTGCATGGGCAGCACCGAATCGACCGCGGCACGAGCCGTGTCATCACCGGTGAACCGCTCGTACATAGCAGTCCGGGTGTAGCCGGGCGCGACCGCGTTGACCCGGATACCGTGAGCGGCGCCTTCGAGTGCGGCCGCCTTGGTGATGCCGACGACGGCGTGCTTGCTCCCGACGTACAAGGTCGCCCCGGGATAACCCATCAGGCCGAAGGTGGAGCTGACGTTGACGATGCTGCCGCCGCCCTGTTCCCTCATGACCCGGAACTCGTGCTTCAGGCACAGCAGCGTTCCCTTGACGTTGGTATCGAAGGTTGCCTGATAGCCCTCGTCGGTCACCTCGGTGACAGGGCCGGGTGTTCCCTCGGTACCGGCGTTGTTGAAGGCGACGTCAATCCGCCCGAACCGTGCTACCGCACGGTCGACGAGGTCCTTCACATCGGCGTCGAAGCGGACGTCGGCACGCACGAACTCGGCCGCGGCGCCGAGATCGGAGAGCTCCCCGGCGAACTGCTCACCCACGTCCTCCTGACGGCCGGAAACCACAAGGTTCGCGCCTTGACGCGCGTAAGCGAAAGCGGTGGCGCGGCCGATACCGGTAAGCGCGCCCGTGATAAGGACAACGGGATCAGACACGTCGAGGGTCCTTCCTGCAACCACCCAGGTGAACAACGGGCAAGCGGTTCGGAACCCGCACGACACCGGGTTCCTCTTCGAGGCGGGGCGTATCCCCCGGCACGCCCGCAAGGAAGGTGTCCCAGCCGGACGACAATCGCATCGGGCCCGACCGCCGCATCCATCGAACGGCGGCACTCAATGACCCGTACGGCCCACGGACGGCGGCCGGGACAGACGACCCGAAAGCGGTCACGCGGACGGGAGGCGAACGTCGCAAGCCCTGTGGTGACATCAGAACAAACTGACATCGCAAACTCGCTCAGCCAGTGGCTCCCGCAGTCACATCGAAATGACTCCCGCGGTCAGGCTCTGACTCAAGTTCTGTTTGCGCCGTGAGGCGCTGTTGGTTCGAGTGGAGGTGGAAGACCTGCCCCAACCCGCTGTCGCAGCAGTGGGGTTGAAGCTGAGGGCAGCCTGATCCGGGTGATGCCGGGGGCGAGAGCGGCCCTGACAACGCCGGGACGTATGAAGGATGCTGCAATGCCGGAAGATGCCCCGCCGAATGGTGGGGATCCGGGCCCTCGGGGCGGGGTACTGGAGATGCAGACCAGGCTTCACCGTTGGACGGTGGCCGATCCCGGCCGCCGGTTCGATGACCTGTTCAAGCCCCGTCTGACGGCAGAAACCGTGGAGAGCCCGTTGCGTTGAGAGACGCACGGCGGGTTCGGCGAGAGGTCCGAAGAAACGGACCGGGAGCAATCCCGGCACCGCACTCCGGGCCTGCTCAGCGGACTCGGCCGTGATAGCGAGGAACGACCTGCAGACGGGCCAGAACATCGCAGGTCACTGGGTCCACCAGCAGCCATGTGCAGGCGCTCCCGAGCCCGTTCCACAAACCCTGTGCCAGAACCTGCTCATGAACATCACCCTCGCCGCCAGGCGGGTACCTCCCGCAGTCATGAACAACTGCTGTCGCGAACCGTGGATAAAGTTGGTGGGGCTGTTCTGTCTCAACGGAATGGAGCCGGTTTGTTGAGACAGACGGTTGACTGTGACGTTGTTCAGGCAATAGGCAGCTGAAGGGCCACCGCGTCGGGCTGGTCGTGACTGGGGTGGGGCGAGCGGTGTCGTTCAGGCGCTGTGCGGCCGCCGGATGTCGCGGAGGAGCTCGTCCGTGGCCTCCCACAGAGAACGCTGAACAGCTGCGCCTCGCCCGATTTCAGGGCACTGCAGGGGCTTGGCGGTCTCGGCGGCGAAGTAGCCACCGGTGCTGCCGGCAAACTCGGGGCCGGTCGCGAGCTGCACGATGATGTCGGCCCCGCGCCGGAGGTTGCCGATGTTCAGCACGGTGAGGACCTTTTCCAGGGGGCCGGCGAGGGGGAGTTCACGCCCCGGGCCGGTGGCAGTGAACCCGGGGCACTCGACCCGCGGCGCGTGAAGTCTGCCGTATCGGTCAGGTCCTTCAGCGGGTTGATGGTGCCGGCCCGCAGCGAGGCGCGGGTTCGCGCGTGCTGCCGCCTGAAATCCCGCCCACCCGCTGCGGTGCCGCGACCAGAAACCTTGGGCTGGCCTACAAGCGTGACGGCCCAGGGGCGCGGGCGGCAGAGTCCGCCCTGATCGGGTGAGCTCTGCCGCCTGAAAAGTCCAAAGTGCCAGCAGGTCAGCGGATACCGGACGGGATGTCAGGCACTGCAACGGGACGGAGCACCGTCAGAGACTCTTCCTGGCGAGCCATCATCGCAAAGGGGAACCTGTCGATTTCCAAGCAGAGATCGACATCGTCTGGGTGGTATCCGCTCCGCAGCCCACCGGCAAGATCGGCCGCAGCACGAGAAGTCCTCGCGCGGTGGAGATACGGGGCCGCCTCGACATCGCCACCGGCAATGGATTGACCGATGTATTCAGCGCAGGCCAGGTCCTCGTCGGCCTGTCCTCCCTCGCCGGTGACAACGAACGTCACCGGGCCGGAATCCTTGGTCTGCAGGAACCGCGCGGTCGGGCCGGCCACCACGAAGCTCGCGCACAAGACCAGCGGTGCGTTCGCGACGGCCAGCGCGCCCACGGTGCCTGCCGTCGTCTTCTGCACCAGCGTGCGGCCGGCGAAATCGCATGACCTGAGCAAGCCAGGTGAGTTCACCGCGTCGAAGCCCGCTGCTGGAGCTCCGTCCTTCAAAGCCAGCCAACCCGAGTGGCTCTCCTTCAAGGCAAGTGCCTCACTCTCCGTTGAGGCCAGGACGATCCTCTCGACGCCACGCGAGAAGGCCCAGGCAGCCACGGTGAAGGCGCGCATGACGTCGATGACGACAGCAACACGGGGAACGCCGGTCAACTCTGGGATGCCTACGAAGTGATGGTTCATCGCACCATTCTGACGCCCCTGGATCATCCGAAGGGCATGATTTGATCCGGCTGCCGTCGGGGTGACGGTCAGCGAAGCGGTTCTGGCGCCAGCCGGATCCCCTCGGATCGGGCGCGGATGCGCACCGTCCGGGGCGCCGGTTCACGTGGAGGCGGGGGAAGGGCAGTGCCTTGTTTGACGGGCTTGGTCAGTCGTCTGGTCATGGGGGCGATCGTGGACCAGGCGATGTGCGCCTCACTGTGCCGGATGAGTCGGCAGCTTGTCCCCAGTCGGCCGCCATCGCCGCCCGCAGCCGCAGGAAGATCGGGCCCACAGACACCTTCACCAGGTGGTATGCGGAGGCCACAGCCCTCTCAGCCGAGTTGATTCAAGCACCGGGTCAGCTCGCGGTTGGCTGCTCGGGATGCGTCGAGTTCCTCTGTTCGTTCATCCAGGGCTCCCCGCTTGTCTGCGAGCTGCTGCTCCAGCGTGGTGATGCGGCGTTGGAGCTGGCGATGTCGGGGGGTGGTCCGAGACCTGATTCGGCCCAGACCGCTTCTCCCAGGAACTGCGAGAGCCGGGTCACCCAGCCGGCGGACTCGGACGGTCAGGCGATTGTTGGGTTCCAGGGAGTTGGCCAGGTCGTGCAGGGTGCCCGGCTCACTGCCGCCATCTGCCCGCCTGCGTCGGCCGGCGGGCGGGCGGCGGGCCGGGGTGAACGGCAGTGCGCGGTAGCCGTCATTCTCCAGACTTCGGTATGTCTCATGAGACATGGGGCCGTCGCGTTCCCGACGGGGTTCCATCGTGAAGAGCCCGCAGTCCTCCAAGGGCTTCTGCTCTGCCGCGCGCCGCACCTCCGCCTGGTACGCCTGCTGACCGGCCTTCACCTCTTCCCATTCCCGCGCGTCGGCAGCATCGCGGCGGAGGCTGCCGGTCGCCTCCAAGAGGGACTGCATGTGGTCGCAAGTGATGGCAGCGATCAGGGCATGCCGTGCTCGACTCCGCTTATGACCTGATCCGCGACAGAGGACCGGGAGCAGGACGGGCTTCCGGTGCGAACTGACAGCATGGGCTCATGAACGATGCAATGGACCTCGACGCGTTGGTTGTGCGCCGCGCGAGTGAGTCAGAGTCGGACGCGCTGGTTGGGATCGATACGGTCGCGGTCGAAGGTGATGTCGGGCGACAGGCGAGCATTCGAAGGTGGTGCCGGCAGGGCCTGGTGGTCGTAGCGGAGGACGCGTCTGGCCTGCTTGGCTACTGCGTGGTCGAGTACACGTTCTTCGAGCAGGGCTTTGTCACGATGCTGATGGTTGCCCCATCGGCCCGCGGCAAGGGCGTTGGTCATCGATTGCTGGACGCCGTGGCCGCTTCGTGCACGGCCCCAAAGCTCTTTACCTCGACCAACGTCTCCAACCAGCCGATGCAGCGACTGCTCCAACGAGCCGGTTGGAGCCCGGTCGGCCTTCTCCACGGCCTCGATGAGGGCGACCCCGAGCTGTTCTACCTCTGCCGACCGCAAACCGGGCTGATGCACCCGTGACCTGAAGGTAGCGCACCACGGGATCCCGGTCCGTCGACGTACAGGATGGCCTCCGTGATCCGGCGCAGATCATGCTGGGGTGAGCGCCCGTTGTCCAGGCTTTTGCCTCCGCGCTCGGTTCGCCAGGCTGGCAGGATGGGCCCGATCAAGTTCCGGCGGGCATCGGACAGATCGCCGGGATACGGGCGCTGTCGCGTCGTGTTTCGGTGGCACCGTCGAGTGCGACAAGTTTTCAGGGCACAAACGGGGGTGGGCGGGCGCACCTTGGGATCAGACAGGAGCGAACTGCCTGTCACGGCTCCACCACGATCTTGCGCCCCAGGCCCGCCTTGAACCGGTCGATGGCCTGCGGGTACTGCTCCAGCGGCAGCCGGTCACTGATGAAGACGGACGGGTCGAGCACCCCGGTGGCGAAGAGCGCGGCGGCGCGCTCGTAGCTGTGCAGCACCGCCATGGAACCGGTGATGGTGATCTCCTGGTTGTAGATGCGGTAGGGCTCGATGACTGCCGTCGTCGCGTAGTCGGCGACTCCGAACTGGAGGAACGTGCCTCCCTTCGCGACCCGGCCGATGCCGTCCTGGATGGCGCCCGCGTTGCCGGTCGCGTCGATGACGACGTCCCAGCCGTCCGGGCGGTCCAGTTCCTCCGCCCTGGCTGCCGAGCGGGAGCAGCCGAGCAGACCGGCCGTGGCGAGGCGTTCCGGATTGACGTCGAGGACGTCCACCCCCGCTGCGCCGGTGCGTTTGGCAAGCTCCAGCATCATCAGGCCCATTGTTCCGGAGCCGTAGATCAGGACCTGGGCACCGAGGGTGCTGCTCAGTACGTCGTAGCCGCGGACCGCGCAGGACAGTGGCTCGATCAGCGCCGCGTCCTTCACATCGATCTGCTCGGGCAGGCGTACGCAGTTGGCGACGGGCGCCACAGCATATTCCGCCGCGCCGCCTGGGACGGTGACGCCGATGGCGGCCCACCGGTCGCAGAGGTTGCCGCGCCCGCTGCGGCAGTAACGGCACTCGTGACAGTGCAGGGACGGATCGACGGCGACCCGGTCGCCCACCTGCAGCTCCGTGACGTCACGGCCGATGCCCACGATCTCTCCGGCGAATTCATGTCCGGGCACGATCGGCAGGGTGGGCGCGAACTCGCCCTCCAGGATGTGCAGATCGGTGCCGCAGAGCCCGCACGAGGCAACAGCTACGACGACCTCCCGGGGTCCCGGGGTGGGATCGGGGACTGTCGTGACGGAGACCTTGCCGGGGGCTTCGACGATCGCTTCCTTCACTTCACAGCTCCAAGGGAGAGGCCCTGGACAAGCTTGTCCTGGGCGGCGTAGCCGGCGGCGAGCACCGGCAGGGACACAACGACGGACGCGGCGCACAGCTGGGCGAGGAAGAGCCCCTGACTGGTGACGAATCCGGTCAGGAAGACGGGTGCGGTCTGGGCGACGACACCGGTGAGGACCCGTGCGAAGAGCAACTCGTTCCAGCTGAAGATGAAGCAGATCAGTGCGGTTGCCGCGATTCCGGGGCCGGCCACCGGCGCGACCACCCGAAGGAGGACGGTCGGCAGTCGGGCGCCATCCACCTGGGCGGCCTCGATGATCGAGACCGGCACGTCCGCGAGGAAGGACTGCATCATCCACACCGCGATCGGAAGATTCATCGAGGTGTAGAGGAGAACGAGGAGCCAGATGTTGTCCAGCATCCCGACGTTCTTGGCGAACAGGTAGACGGGCAGCAGTCCGGCGACGACCGGGAGCATCTTGGTGGACAGGAAGAAGAACATC
This sequence comes from Streptomyces sp. NPDC058239, assembly GCF_042882185.1. NCBI lineage: Bacteria > Bacillati > Actinomycetota > Actinomycetes > Kitasatosporales > Streptomycetaceae > Streptomyces > Streptomyces sp. NPDC058239. The sequence goes on along the minus strand of NZ_JBHVWS010000059.1, from coordinate 8,724 downwards.
ACGTTCGTCCACTTGCGTACGCGCCGGATGGAGAGTGCGTACGCGGCGGGGAGGGCCAGGACGAGCACCAGCAGGGTGGAGAAGACCGAAGCGCCGAGCGAGTTGATCAGGGGTGGCCAGGGGCTCGCGCCGCTGCCCGCGCCGAAGAACTCCCGATAGCTGTCGAGCGTCAGCGGTGCGGTGAGGGAGGGCGGATTGGTCGCCGCATCCGCCTCGGAGTGCAGGGAGGTCAGCAGCATCCACATGGCGGGCAGACAGAAGCCGAGTCCAGCCACCCAGGCCAGCAGACCCAGCGCGGCCGAGCGTCGCGCGGCCCGTTTCGCAGCGAGCGGAACAGTGCCCGGACGGGCGGCCCGGGGAGCGGGGGCGGCGGGGACGGTGGGAGCGGTCATGCGCGGTTCGCCTCCTCACGGAAGAGGGACGAGACGACCCGGAGCGCGAACGTCGCGATGACCATGGTCCCGATCACGACGACGACTCCCGCGGCGGACGCCAGCCCGTATTCGTGAGCCTGGTAGAAGGTCTGATAGATCGTGTAGGGAAGGTTGGCGGTGCCGAGCCCTCCGGAGGTGATCGTGAACACCGCGTCAAAGTTCTGCACGATGTACACGGAGCCGAGCAGGACGCCCAGTTCGAGGTACCGGCGCAGATGCGGCAGTGTCAGGTGGCGGAAGGTCTGCCACGTACTCGCACCGTCGAGGCGCGCAGCCTCCGTGATCTCGGCGGGCCGGCTCTGCAGCCCGGCGAGCAGGATCAGCATCATGAACGGCGTCCACTGCCAGACGAGGGCGGCCTCGACCGCGAGAAGCGGCATCCCCGAGATCCAGTCCGGCTGGCTCGGGGACGTATCACCGAACAGCTCGCCGACCCAGGTCAGCGCACCGTTGAGCAGTCCGTACTCCGGGTTGTAGAGCGCGTGCTTCCACAGCAGCGCGGCCGAGACGGGGACGATCAGGAACGGGGTGATGAGCAGGGTGCGCACCAAGCCCCGGCCGAAGAACGTGCGGTCGAGCAGCAGGGCGAGTGCCAGCCCGAGCACCACCGTGGCGACGACGACGCTCGCGGTAATCGCGATCGTCGTGAGGACCGAGTCGCGCAGCGCTGCGTCGGTGAAGACGGAGGCGTAGTTGGCGAGCCCGTTGAAGCTGCGCTTGTCGGGATTGAGGGAGTTCCAGTCGAAGAGGGAGATCACCAGGGTCGCCACGAACGGCAGTTGGGTGACCGCGATCAGGAAGACCAGGGCGGGCAGGAGCGGGGCCCGGGTCGCCCAGGCACGCGCTCCTCCCTTGCGGCGGGCGGGCTTGGAGGCCGTCGGAGGGGACAGTGGCTGGGTACTGACAACTGTGCTCATCGGTACTCCTTCGCTACCTTCTCGGCCAGCTTCTGGGAAGCGGCCAAGGCCTTGTCGACGGACTGGCGGCCGGCGATGGCTGCGCTGATCTCCTGCGCCACCTTGGTGCCGAGATCGGTGAACTCGGGGATGCCGACGAACTGGATACCGGCCGTGGGGCGCGGCTGAGTGCCCGGATTCAACGGGTCGGCGCCGGCGATGGCCCGCTCGGTGACGTCCGCGAAGGCTCCCGCAGCTTCGCGGTAGTGGGGGTTGGCGTAGGTGGAGGCCCGCTTGCCCGCAGGCACATTGGCCCAGCCGCTCTTCTCCCCGACGAGCGCCTCGTACTCCTTGCCCGAGGCCCAGGAGATGAACTTCCACGCCTTGTCGGGCTTCTTGGAAGCATTCTGCAGGCCCCAGGCCCAGGTGTAGAGCCAGCCCGAACTCTTGGTCCGCTCCACCGGCGCGGGGACGTATCCGATCCTTCCCTTCACCGGGGACCCTGCCGCCTCCAGCGATCCGGCGCCCGCGGTGGCGTCGTACCACATGGCGGTCTTGCCCTGCGTCATGTTGTTGAGGCACTCGGCGTACCCTGACTGAGGGGCGCCCAACTCACCGTGTTCGCGGACGAGATCGACATAGAACCGGGTCGCCTTCTTGAACTCCGGGGAGGTCAGCCGTGGCTTCCAGTCCTCGGTGAACCAGGTGCCGCCCATGGTGTTGACGACGGTCGTGAGTGGGGCGATGACCTCGCCCCAGCCGGGGAGCCCGCGCAGACAGATGCCTTTCATCGCACGCTCGGCGCCGTCCGCCTGTGCCGCGAGGCCGGCGACCTGCCGCCACGTGGGTTTTGCCGGCATTTTCAGCCCCTTCGCGGCGAAAACATCCTTGCGGTACATCAGGAAGGACGACTCGCCGTAGAACGGCTCGGCGTAGAGCTTCCCCTTGGCGGTGAGGGATTCCCGCAGGGGTTCGAGGATGTCGTCCTGATCGAAGACGGGGTCCTGCTCCGCGTACTCGTCGAGGGCGTGCAGCCAGCCGTTCTTCGCGAAGAACGGCACCTCGAAGTTGCTGATGGTGGCGACGTCGTACTGGCCCGCCTGGTTGGAGAAGTCCTGACTGATCTTGTCGCGGACATCGTTCTCCGGGAGCACGGTGAAGTTGACCTCGATGCCGGTATCTTTCGTGAAGTGCTCCGCGGTGAGTTTCTGCAGCTCGACCATCTGCGGGTTGTTCACCATGAGTACGTTCAGTGCGTCACCCCCTCCGAAGGAGGTGCCGCCGGCTCCGGCGCACCCTGCGAGGAGTGTCATCGCTGCCGTGCCCGCGACCGCACGCACGCGGATGCCGCGCCGTCGTTGTTGGTGGGGCATAGGTTCTCCTGATCGGTTGTAGCGGCTCGTGTCCAGTGCTCTGCGCTCGTGTTTCGGCGTTTCGTATGCGGTGTGTTCTGTGTATCCGGGCATGGCGACCGTGCCTCCTGGCCGTCCTGGCTGGGGCAGAGGGCGTAAGGAGTTGCTCAGACGCGGATGACCTGCGGGCCGAGGAGGGAGTAACGCTGGGCCTCGGCCGAAGGGAGTCCGGTGTCGGTCACGATGGCCTCGAAGTCGCCGACGTCGGCGAAACGACAGAAGCTCACCGCGCCGAACTTCGTATGGACACCGGTGAACACCCGGCGGCGTGCGCTGCGCATGGCCTGCGCCTTGACGTCGCCGACCGCCGGGTCGGGCGTGGTCAGTCCGTACTCGCGGGAGATGCCGTTCGCACCGACATACGCCAGATCGATGACGAAGTCCGCGAGCATGCGGGTGGCCCAGTGGTCGACCGTGGCCATGGTGCCGCCACGGACGCGCCCCCCGAGCAGAAGCACGACGATCTTCTCCGCGTCCGCGAGGACGGTCGCCACCGCCAGGGACGCGGTGACCACGGTCAGGGGCCGGTCCTGCGGGAGAGCTTCGGCGATGAGCTGCGGGGTGAAGCCCTCATCGACGAAGACCGTCTCCGCGTCACCGAGAAGATCTGCGGCCGCCGCAGCGATCCGCGACTTCTGCGGCACATGGCGGGTGGTCCGCGTCGCGAGCGTGGTCTCGAAGCCGGCGCTCTCCACGGGGTACGCCCCGCCGTGCGTCCGCCGGACCAGACCGTGTTCCTCGATCGCGCGCAGATCCCGCCTGATGGTCTCCTTGGCCACCTGAAACAGGTCGGCAAGCCGGTTGACGTCGACGGCCCCGTCCCGTCGGGCCGTCTCGAGGATTCCCCGTCGGCGTTCCTCGGTGTCCACGGCACACTTCCCTGCTTGAGGTGCGAACTCGCTGCGGGCCCACGTCCGTTCGGACCCTTGCGTAGTTTGTACAAGCAAGAGCGGCCGCTCGACCAGCTTCTTCACGGCATGCGCTGTGCCCGTTCGTGCCCGTTTCCCGGATGCCATCGATGCTGGTTGTCCAGCCTTTGTCGGCTTCCGGGCTGCACAGCGCTGCCCGCTTCGCGGCGTCAGGATGCCCGAACTGCGCCCGTGAGCGGACACGAATGGGCATGCCGCCGACGCCGGACTCAAGTCGGTGATCCGGGACACCGAGGCCGGCAGTACCGCCGATCGCCTCCACCGCGCGGAGGGCTGGACACCATTCGGCCCGTGCCCGGACGGACAGCCGATCCAGCCCTCCGATGCCAGGTCGGGATCGCCGCCGAGACCGGCTCCGCGCGCATCGTCAGCCGGCTCGACCGCCTCGACCGCGCCCTTGCTCCCGTCGCACGTGAGCCGGGCGTCGCGGAGTTCAGGGAGGCGCTGTAAATCTTTGGTCTCTGCGCCCGTTCGCCCATTGACGCCTCCCTCACGCGGACGTAGGTTCCCCGAATAGATCGGAAAGTATCCGAACTATTCAACGAGGAGTCACGCCATGGCCGCTTCGGTTACGGGAACCCCCGGTACCCCGCGCGTCCTGCGTGCGATGAACGACCGCGCGACGCTGGACCTCCTCGTGACGCACGGTTCACTGACGCGGGCGCGCATCGGGGAGCTCACCGGCCTGTCCAAGGCGACCATCTCGCAGATGCTGGACCGCCTGCAGAGCGCCGGACTCGTGCGGGCGACCGGCGCGCAGACCGGCGGTCCCGGACCGAACGCGCTGCTCTACGAGGTGGAACCCTCCGCCGGGCATGTCGCGGCCCTGTCCGCCGACCCGGCTGGGATCACGGCAGTCGTCGCCGACATCGCCGGGCACGAAGTGGGCCGCTGCCGTCTCGCAGCAAGCGCCGTCGCCGAAGATGTACGCCACCGCACAGCTCAGCTCGTCGCCGAGGCCGTCGACGGTGCGCTGCACCAGGCCGGGCTCGGCCATGACAGCCTCAAGGCCACTGTCATCGGCACCCCGGGGGCCATCGACCCCCGCAGCGGACAGCTCCGCTACGCCCCGCATCTGCCGGGCTGGCACTCCCGCACGCTGCGTGCCGAACTCGCCGAGGTGCTGGGCACCCCGGTGGAAATCGAGAACGACGTCAACCTCGCCGCGATCGCCGAACAGCACGACGGTGTCGCGCAGGGCCGGGACAACTATGTGCTGGCCTGGATCGACGAGGGTGTCGGTGCCGCCATCGTCCTGGGCGGAACGCTGCTGCGCGGCGCCACGGGCGGTGCGGGCGAAATCGGCTACATGCCGCTGCCCGGTGCACCCCTCGCGCGCGGCGAGGACAGCACCAGTGCCGGGAAGGACACCGGCGGCGGTTTCCAGACCCTCGTCGCCGCATCCGCCGTACGCCGGCTGGCCGGCGGTGCCGCCTCACTGGAGGAGGCACTCGGCGACGAGGCAGTCCTGAAGGAACTCGCCCGCCGACTGGCCACCGGTCTCGCCTCGGTCGTCGCCGTCGTCGACCCCGACCTCATCGTGCTGTCGGGCCAGGTCGCCCAGGCCGGCGGCGAAACATTGTGTGCCCGTGTGGAGCGGGAGATGACCGGTCTCGCGCTGCCACGTCCCGAGCTCCGCATCAGTGACCTGGATGGCGATCCCATCCTCATCGGAGCCCTGCACCGCGCCCTCACTCAGGCGCGCCACACCATCTTCGACACCTCTGCTTGACCCCTTGCCCCTGTCCCGCACTCCCCCGTGAGGGAGTTCACCGCAAAGGAAGCCGCCATGCAGCGATGGCGCATACGCACCTGCGTGTCCGCGGCGCTCGCCACGGCCGGACTGCTCCTGTCCGGCTGCGCCAACCCGGGCGTCGGCAGTGCCGAGGACGATGCAACCGCACCCGTCACACTGAAGTTCTGGCACGGCTGGTCGGCGCCCGGCGAAGTCAAGGCCATCAATGACTCCATAGCCCGTTTCGAGAAGCTCCACCCGAACATCCACGTTGCCTCGACCGGCAATGTCACCGACGCCACGATCAACCAGGCGCTGCGGGCCGGCGGTGGCGGCGCCCCCGATGTGATCACTTCGTTCACCACCAACAACGTGGGCCAGTACTGCGACTCCGGGATGTGGGCAGACCTCGATCCGTTCCTGCGCAAAACCGGCGTCGACAAGTCGAAGGTCTTCCCCAAGAGCCTTCTGCAGTACACGAGTTTCGAGGGCAAGCAGTGCGCGCTGCCCCTGCTCGCCGACGCGTTCGGGATGTACTACAACAAGGACGCCTTCGAGGAGGCAGGCATCTCGCGGCCGCCGCGGACCATGTCGGAGTTCGTGCGCGATGCGAAGAAGCTGACCGTGCGCTCCGGGAAGGGCTCCTACAAGCGGGTCGGCTTCATGCCCAACTTCCGTCTCTACCAGAACAGTCCGGACCGGCTGTTCGGCCAGTGGGGACCCACCTACTTCGACAGCAAGGGCAACTCGGTCCTCGCGAAGCAGCAGGCCACATACGACTTCTTCCGAGTGACCGGCCAACTCGCCGACGCACAGGGCGGTTACGACGCACTGGAGAGGTTCCGCACCTCGTTCGGCGACGAGATGTCGGCGCAGAACGCGTTCCTCACCGGCAAGCTCGCCATGCATCTGGACGGCGAGTGGCGAGGATTGATGCTGAACGATGCCAAGGCCGGCTTCGACTGGGGCGTCGCGCCGCTCCCGGTACCCGACGACCAGGCCGAGACCTACGGGCGCGGCTATCTGACCGGCACGGTCACCGGCATCGCCCACAGCAGCAGGCATCAGAACGCGGCATGGGAGCTGGTGAAGTTCCTGACGACGGACACCCGGCAGGTGGTGTCCTTCGCCAACGCGATCCACAACGTTCCCTCGACCTACGCGGCCTTGAAGTCGCCCGACCTGGACGCCGACCCGACGTTCAAGGCGTTCATCGACATCGCGCAGAACAAGTACAGCCAATCCATGCCTCAGTCCACCAACGGCGGCATGTACATCACCTCGCTGCAGGACTTCGCGTACTCAGCCGAGGCAGGACGGGCCCATGACCTGCGCAAGGGCCTGCGCACGCTGGATGAACAGATCGACGCCGACACCCTCCAGTCGAAGAGCTGACGGACGCGGGAGCAGCACACCATGGCAATGACTCTTTCCACACCCGCGCGGCGCAGACTTCGCACGCTCGGCTTCCTCTCCCCGTGGCTGATCGGCTTCAGTGTCTTCTTCGGCTATCCGCTGATCGCCACCGTCTACTTCTCCTTCATGCACTACAACCAGATCCAGCGGCCGACCTTCGTGGGCCTGCGGAACTGGCGTTATGTCTTCGAGCAGATGCCGCTGTTCGGACCGGCCCTGTGGAACACGCTGTGGCTCGTGGTCGTCATGGTGGCTCTGCGGGTGGTCTTCGGCCTGTCTCTCGGGCTGCTGATCACGAAGATCAAGTCGGGGCCGGGCCTCTTCCGCACCGCCTTCTACCTGCCGTACCTGGCGCCTCCGGTCGCCGCGACCGTCGCCTTCGTCTTCCTCCTCAATCCGGCGACGGGCCCGGTCAACGGCATCCTCTCGGCTGTCGGCCTGGACGGTCCGAACTGGTTCAACGACCCGGCCTGGGCAAAGCCGTCGCTGGTCATGCTCTCGCTGTGGGGCATCGGCGATCTGATGGTGATCTTCATGGCCGCGCTGCTGGACGTACCGAAGGAGCAGTACGAGGCGGCCGAGCTCGACGGCGCCGGGGCCTGGGCCAGGTTCCGCTACGTCACCTGGCCGTCCATCACACCCATTGTGATGTTCGCGGTGGTCACCGGTGTCGTGCAGACGATGCAGTACTACACGCAGGCGCTGGTGGCCGGGAAGCTCGCCTCCGGTGTCTCCATCGGACCGGGCTCGGTCATCCAGCCCGGCTACCCGGACCACTCGACCCTCACCGTCCCTCAACTCGTCTACTCGATGGGCTTCCAGAACTTCAACACCGGCGCGGCGTGCGTCCTGTCGCTCGTGCTGTTCGCCATCGCGATGGCCGTAACCATGCTGCTCATGCGCAAGCGCTCGGGCCTGCTCTCGGCGGAGGACTGATTCCGGTGACCACTACGACCATCAAGGCCCCGGCCGCACCCTCGGCCGCCTCCACCCCGCGCGAGCGCGGCCCGGAGGCCTCGCGCGCCCGCCGTAAACGCCTTCTGAACTGGATCGCCGTGCACAGCGTGGCCCTCGCCGTCGCGCTGTTGTTCATCCTGCCGTTCGTCTTCGTGTTCCTGACGTCCGTGATGAGCGACGCCCAGGCCATGAGCGGCGACCTGTGGCCCGACTCCTGGCACTGGGAGAACTACACGGCCGTCTTCCGGACCGAGGGTTTCCTCGGCTGGTGGAAGAACTCGCTGATGTACGCGGGGCTCGGCACGCTTTTCACGGTGTGCTCGACCATTCCCGTCGCCTACGCGCTCGCCAAGTTCCGTTTCCGCGGCAGGCGGTCGCTGATGATCCTCGTGATCTCGACGATGATGCTGCCGCCGCAGGTCATCGTGATCCCCATGTACCTGGTGTGGGCCCAGCAGTTCCACCTCTCGGGCACGCTGTGGCCGCTGATCATCCCAATGGCGTTCGGCGACGCCTACTCGATCTTCCTGCTGCGCCAGTTCCTGCTGACCATTCCCAAGGAGTACATCGAGTCGGCACGCGTCGACGGCTGCGGCGAGCTGCGCACCCTGCTGACGATCATCGTGCCGATGGCGAAACCGGGCATCGCCGCCATCGCGTTGTTCCAGTTCTTCTACTGCTGGAACGACTACTTCGGGCCGCAGATCTACGCCGCGCAGAACCCGGCATCCTGGACCCTCAGTTATGGCCTGGAGTCCTTCAAGAGCGCCCACAGCGTCAACTGGAACCTGACCATGGCCGCGACGCTCCTCGTCATGGCGCCGGTCGTCATCGTTTTCTTCTTCGCACAAAAGGCCTTCGTGGAAGGCGTCACACTGACCGGAGTGAAGGGCTGATTATGAAGCTCGCAGTAGTTGGTGGCGGGTCCACCTACACACCTGAACC
>NZ_JBHVWS010000058.1:0-56117 GCF_042882185.1 Streptomyces sp. NPDC058239 | reverse complement strand
GGGGCGCCGTGCGGCGCCCCGCTCCACTTGCCGATGTCGCGCTACTCGGCGGCGATCGCGCGGAGCACGTCCAGCCGTGCCGCCCGGCGGGCGGGCCTCCAGCCCGCCAGCGCCCCGGCGGTGATCCCCACGAGGGCGACCACCAGGAGCCGCAGTGGCGGCAGCGCGAAGGCGAAGACGGTGTCGCCCGTGCCCGCGGACGCCTTGACCAGCACCCAGCCGAGGACGCCGCCGAGCAACAGGCCGCCCGCCGTGCCGAACGCCGCGACCAGTACGGATTCCCAGCGGACCATCGACCGCAGCTGGCTCCTGGTCTGTCCGACGGCCCGCAACAGGCCCAGTTCCCTGGTGCGTTCGTGAAGCGCCAGGGTCAGCGTGTTGGCGATGCCCAGCAGCGCGATCAGTACGGCGAGTGCGAGCAGGGCGTAGACCAGTGTGAGCATCATGTCGATGCCGCCGGCCGAGGCCTGCGCGTACTCGCTGCGGGTCTGTACGTCCGGGTTGCCGTACGCCGCCGCGGTCTTCGCGACCGCCGCTTTGCCGTCGGCGGTGGTGACACCGGGCTCGAAGGAGACTGCGATCAGCGAGTCGGAGTCCTGTGCACGGTGCGGGGCCCAGGCCAGGCGGGTGATGACGTAGTCGCCCGCCAGTTCCGACCGGCCGTAGACGGCACGGACCGTGAAGTTCTGCTGCGTGCCGTCGGTGAAGGCGAGCCGTGCGGTGGAGCCGGTGTGCAGACCGCGCTTGCCGGCCTCGGTGTCGGACACGGCGATCCCGTTCGCGCCCAGCCCCTTCAGCGATCCGTCGACCCGGCCGAGGTCGAAGACCCGGCCGAGCGCGGCCGGGTCGGTGACGGTCAGGGCGCGTCCCGCACCGTCGACCTCCGCGACCCCCTTGCCGAGTCCGACGGCGGTCGCGACCTCCGGCAGCCGGTCGACGGCCGGGGCCAGCCGGGGGCTGAGGCCGCTGCCGCCCGCCCCGAAGGCGGGAGCGCTGATGGCGACATCGCCCGCGAAGGAGCGGTCGACCGTCCGGTTCATGGTGGCCTTCAGGGAGGCGCCGAAGACGGTGAAGAGGGAGACCACGGCGACGCCGATCATCAGTGCCGTCGCGGTGGATGCGGTCCGCCGGGGGCTGCGCAGGGCGTTGCGCCGGGCCAGTCGGCCCGTGACACCGCGCAGCCGGTCGAGCGGGGCGCCGAGGAACCGAACGGCGTACGAGGAGGCGACCGGTCCGAGCACTACGAACGCGGCGAGTACCGACACCGCACCGGCGGCCGACAGCCGGACGGACGCATCGGCCAGGGCGCCGGTCAGGATGGCGCCGAGGGAGGCCACCAGCAGCACGAGCCCGGCGAGGGCACGTGTCCGGGACGCCGCCGAGTCGTCGACAGCGCTCTCGCGCAGGGCGGCGAGCGGAGCGGTGCGTCCGGCCCGGACGGCGGGCACGAGGGCGGAGCCGAGGCAGACGAGGACGCCGACGGCGAGCGGCAGCAGCAGGGAGACGGCGCTGATCACCAGCGCGCCCTCGGGGAACGGGAATCCGACGGCGGGGAAGAGCGCCTGCAGTCCGGCGGCCATGCCGATGCCACCGGCCAGACCGGCGGCGGAGGCGATCACGCCGACCGCGGTCGCCTCGACGAGCGTCGAACCGACGACCTGCCTGCGGGAAGCGCCGAGGGCACGCAGCAAGGCGTTCTCGCGGGTCCGCTGAGCGACGACGATCGCGAAAGTGTTGTGGATGGAGAAGGTGGCGACCAGCAGCACGATCCCGGAGAACACCAGCAGCAGCGTGGTGAACACGCCGAGGAAGGCACCGGAGATCATGTCCCGGTTCTCGGCGGCCGATGCCTGTCCGGTGATGGCCTCGACGTCCTTGGGCAGTACAGGGCGCAGTGCGTCGACAAGTTCCCGCTGGCCGGTGCCGGGGCCTGCGCGCACCTGGATGGTCGATGCCTCGCCGGGCTTCGGCGTGAGGTACTTCTCGGCATCGGCCTGCGTCATGGCGGTGTAGGTGACCTGACCCATGCCGTCCTGGCCGCCGAAGGTGGCCAGTCCGACGATCGTGACGTGCACGGGGTCGGGGGTGCGCAGCACGGTCGTGTCGCCGATCCCGAGCCCGCCTCGGTCGGCGGTGCCGCGGTTGATGACGACCTCACCGGGCGCGGACGGGGCGCGTCCGGCGGCGAGCCGGTACGGATTGAGCTTCGGGTCGTCGATCCAGTTGCCGGCGAGGGTGGGCGGCCCCTGACCGCCGATGGGTTTGCCGTCGGAGCCGATGAGCTGGCCGGCGCCCTGGATGTCGGGGGCTGCCGCGGCGACGCCGGGGGTCTGCTCGATCCTCTTCACGAGTGCGGTGCTCACCGGCTGCCGGGTGCCTTGGGACTCGCCGGCGACCGTGACCACATTGGAGCTGCGCACGACGGCGTCGGTACCGGCGGTGGCGTTGCCGAACATGGTGTCGAAGCTCGCGCGGAGTGTGTCGCCCATGACGAGCGTCCCGGTGAGGAACGCGACGCCGAGCAGGACGGCGACGAACGTACCGGCGAAGCGGCGCTTGTGGGCGCGGAGTGAGGAGATGCTCAGGCGTACGGAGGCCCGGGTGCTGGTCATGTCGTCACCGCCTGCGTGAGGGGTGAGGGGCGAAGGACTTGAAGCGGTCGAGCACGCGCTCCGCCGTGGGCTCGGGCATCCGGTCGACGAGCCTGCCGTCGGCGAGGAAGACGACCTCGTCGGCGTGGGCGGCGGCGACCGGGTCATGGGTGACCATGACCACCGTGCGGGCGGTCTGCCGGACGGTTCGGCCGAGCAGCCGGAGCACCTCCTGGCCGGAACGGGAGTCGAGGTTGCCGGTCGGTTCGTCGGCGAAGACGACATCGGGACTGCCCGCGAAGGCCCGCGCCACCGCCACCCGCTGCTGCTGTCCGCCGGACAGTTCGCCGGGCCGGTGGTGCAGCCGGTCCCGCAGTCCGACGGTGTCGACGAGCGCGTCGAGCCACTCCGGGTCGGGTCGCTCCCCCGCGAGATCCAGCGGAAGGGTGATGTTCTCGGCGACGGTGAGCGTCGGCAGGAGGTTGAAGGACTGGAAGACGAAACCGATGCGCCGCCGGCGCAGCAGGGTCAGCCTGCGGTCGTCGAGGGCGCTGATGTCGGTGTCGCCGATGAAGGCGGAACCGGAGGTGAGGGTGTCGAGTCCCGCCGCGCAGTGCATCAGGGTGGATTTACCGGAGCCGGAGGGCCCCATGATCGCGGTGAAGCGGCCGGCCGGGAAGTCGACACTCACCCCGTCGAGGGCCCTGACCCGGGTGTCGCCGGTGCCGTAGAGCTTCACGGCGTCCACGACCCGGGCAGCGGAGGCGGCAGAGGTGGGGGTGGGGGTGGGCTCGGAGGTGGGGACGGTGGTGGTCATGCCACTCCTCGCTCGCTGCCGCGGCCGAACTGTTCGTCGAGGACGGAGAGCCGGCGCCAGTACTCGTCCTCGTCGACCTCTCCGGCCGCGAAGCGGCGGCCGAGCAGGGTGATCGGTGACGCTTCGGCGGGTGCCTCCTGGGTGGTACGGGCCTGCCAGGGGCCTCGTCGGCTGCGCCGAACGGTACGGCGCAGCAGGGTGACGCCGCCGATCACGACGGCCGCCCAGAAGAGCGGGAAGAGGAGGATCCAGGGTCCGGGTCCGCCGCTGTACGCCAGGGTGTTCATCTCGGTCAACTCCCTCGGTTCAGGGTTCGCGTTCAGGTATTCCTGACGATTCCGAGCCTGGCCCCGGGAGGGGGTCCGAGTCGTCGTACGGCCAGCGGCCGTGCGTGTACCCCCTCGGGAGTACGTGGCGGATCTGCGGCTGCTTCCTTCCGCCGGCGGGCCGGGATCACTGGATTCTGTACCTACTAGTATGTATATTCGACTCATGAGTACTCCGGACCGTCTGATCGAAGCCACCCAGGAGCTCCTGTGGGAGCGCGGCTATGTGGGCACCAGCCCCAAGGCCATCCAGCAGCAGGCGGGCGCGGGCCAAGGCAGCATGTACCACCACTTCGCGGGCAAACCCGATCTGGCACTCACGGCCATCCGCCGCACGGCCTCGCAGATGCGCGAGACGGCCGGGCAGTTGTTCGACGGCCCGGGAACGGCGTACGCGCGGATCTCGGCATATCTCCTGCGCGAGCGCGATGTGCTGCGCGGCTGCCCGGTCGGCCGGCTGACGATGGATCCGGATGTCATCGCCAGTGACGAATTGCGTGCACCGGTCGACGAGACGATCGGCTGGTTGCGCGGCCGGCTCGCCGAGATCGTCCAGGAGGGCCTGGACCAGGGCGAGTTCACCCGTTCTCTGGTTCCCGAGGACGTGGCGGCGACGATCGTCGCGACGGTGCAGGGCGGCTATGTGCTGGCCCGCGCCTCCGGTTCGACGGACGCCTTCGACGCGGGCGCGCGTGGACTGCTGTCGCTGCTCGCACCCGGTGGCACCGCCGCCTGACAGCCGAGGAGCACAGAGGAGCACGCGATGCATGCCATGCAGTACGAGATCACCCTTCCCGCCGACTACGACATGGGGATCATCCGCACCCGCGTCGCGACGAAGGGCCGCCTCCTGGACTCTTTTCCGGGCCTCGGCATCAAGGCGTACCTGATCCGCGAACGGGGCGAGTACTCGCCGGTGAACCAGTACGCGCCCTTCTATCTGTGGGCGGCGCCGGAGGGCATGAACTCTTTCCTCCGGGGCCCCGGATTCCAGGGCATCGTCCAGGACTTCGGGCGCCCCGACGTACAGCACTGGACCGTACTGGCGTACGAGGAAGGGACCGCGTCGGCCGCACTCCCCCGCACGGCCACCCGTCATCGGGCAGCCGTCGCGGCCTCAGTCGCGCCCGCGGACGCGGTCGAGGCCGCTCTTGAGGAGAGCCGGAGACTGGCGAAGACACCCGGAGCGGTCGCCACGGCACTGGCGGTCGACCCCCGCCACTGGGAACTGCTCCACTTCACGCTCTGGGCACAGGAAGCCCCCGAGGCGCCCGGTGAACGGTACGAGGTGCTGCACCTGAGCACTCCGGAGCGGGACCGATTCGGGGAGGGACGGCAGTGGTGGCCACCGTCCGCACGGTCCTCGGCGACATCCCCGCAACGGAGTTGGGCGTCTGCGACGCACATGACCACCTCTTCCTGCGCAGCCCCCTCCTCCCTGGCCAGGAGCTGAACGACGCAGAGCGGGCGGCCGACCGGCTGCGCGCCTTCCGTGAACTGGGCGGCCGGGCAGTGGTGCAGTGGACCCCGTACGGGATGGGGCGTGAGCCCGAGGCCCTGGCGGGGCTGGCCCGTTCGACGGGCGCTCACGTGGTGGCGGCGACCGGGCTGCATCAAGCGGGGCACTACCCGGCGCAGTTGCTCGGCCGCCTACGGGACCACCTCGCCGAGCTCTTCGTCTCGGAACTGACCGAGGGCATCGGCTCCACGGGCGCACGCGCGGGTCTGATCAAGGTCGCCGGCACCTTTCACGGCATCGACGCCCATGCCCGGTTCACGATGACGGCGGCAGCACAGGCTCACCATCGCACCGGTGCGCCGATCGCCGTCCACCTGGAGCTGGGCACGGCGGCTCTCGACGTACTGGACCTGCTCTGCGGGGAGTTGGAGGTCGCGCCGCAGCAGGTGATCCTCGGCCATCCGGGCCGTTCACCGGACGGGGTCGTACAGCGTGAGGCGGCACGGGCGGGCGCGTTTCTCGCGTTCGACGGTCCGTCGCGGGCCAATCATGCGACGGACTGGCGGCTGCCCGAGCAACTGACCGCCCTCACCGAGGACGGCTTCGGCGGGCAACTGCTGCTGGGCGGCGACACAACAGTGCCCGGGACCCCGGGCATGCCGTATCTGCTGCGGAGGTTGCGCCCTCGCCTGGAACAGGCCCTGGGGAGGCAAGCGTTGGACGGAATCCTGGTGGGTAACCCAGCACGGGCGTTCGCGTGGAAGACGTCTTCGGTCCCGTCCTACGGTTGAGGACAGTGCGGCCGCCCGAGGCCGCGTCACGCAAGCGCGGCCAGCGGATCGTCGAGCACCGGCTGCCAGGCCAGTTCCGCCGCCCCCACCAGGCTGTTGTGGTCGAGCGTGCACGGCAGGATGGGCACACTGCCGCTGCGCCCCCACAGGCTGCGGTCGGCCACCACCGCACGCAGCCGCTCGGGATCCGCGTCGAGCAGTGCGCGGTGCAGTCCGCCGAGGATGATGCGATCGGGGTTGAGGATGTTGACCAGCCCGGCGAGCCCGAGGCCGAGCCGGTCGATCAGCTCCTCGGCCGCGCCCCGTACCGCCGCGTCCTCGTACTCCGTACGCAACAGATCGCCGGCCTGCTTGAGCAGCGACTCCTCCGGTCCGGGTTCGCGACGGGCGGCGACGAGGAAGGCCAGCGGGTCGGTCTCGACGTCGAGGCAGCCGCGGCCGCCGCAGTGGCACGGGCGGCCCTCGGGGTTCACCGTGAGATGGCCCACCTCCAGCGCGAGTCCTGAACTCCCGGTGTGCAGACGGCCGTCGAGGACCAGCGCACCGCCCACGCCCCGGTGACCGGTGGCCACACAGAGCAGATGCTGGGCACCGCGCCCGGCACCGTGCCGGTGTTCGGCCAGCGCGGCGAGGTTGACGTCGTTCCCGGTGAACGCGGGTCCGGGGATGCCCGCTTCCCGTACACAGGTGGCGAAGATCTCTCGCACCGGGGCGCCCGCCGGCCAGGCGATGTGCAGCGGGTTGAGCGCGGTGCCCTCCGGTTCGGCGACCGCGGACGGCACCGCGAGGCCCGCGCCGACGCAGCGCAGTCCGCTGTCCCGCAGCAACCGGGCACAGTCGTCGACCACTTCGCCGATGACCTGCGCCGGGTCCGCGGTGACGGTGACACAGCCGGGGGCAGTGGCGACGAGCCGTCCACCGAGCCCGACGAGCGCGGCACGGAACCCGTCGGCGTGCACCTGCGCGGCGATGGCGACGGGCCCGGACTCCCGGATGGCCAAGCGGTGCGAGGGGCGGCCCTGCGAGCCGGCGGCGGAGCCCGGCCGGGAGTCGACCCGGATCAGGCCGAGTGCCTCCAGTTCCGCGGCGACCGCACCGGCCGTCGCCCGGGTGACCCCGAGCTCGGAGGTGAGGACGGCACGGGTGGGCGCGCGTCCGGTGTGGACCAGTTCCAGCGCGGGTCCGAGCGCGCTGCGGCCCCTCTCCAACTTTGTCCGGGTGGTGGTCACCTTGCCGTTCATGGGGGCGAGTCTCCCATGATCCGCGGGTGCCGCCGACTCCCCGGTGGCGCACTTGTGCCCCTTGCGGCCGCGGCGGGCGGCCACCTTGCGCCCGTTGTCCGGACGCCCCTATGCTGAGTTTGTGCCGCAACTAAACAAACTGCGGACGGCCCTACCGGGGGGACCTGGCGGAAACACTGCCCCACCCTCGTTGGCCCGCCTCCGTACCGCGCTGACCGTGTTCTTCGCCCTCGACGGGTTCCTCTTCGCCGGCTGGGTGGTCCGCATCCCGGCCATCAAGCACCAGACCGGCGCCTCGGCCTCCACCCTGGGCCTCGCCCTGCTCGGCGTATCCGCCGGGGCCGTGGTGACCATGATGCTCACCGGCCGGCTGTGCCGGCGCTTCGGCACCCATCCGGTGACCGTGGTCTGCGGCGTTCTGCTCCCCCTCAGCATCGCCCTGCCCGCGCAGACGCATTCGGCGCTCGCACTCGGCCTGGTGCTGCTGGTCTTCGGCGCCGCGTACGGCGGGATGAACGTGGCGATGAACAGCGCGGCGGTCGACCTGGTCGCCGCCCTGCGGCGTCCCGTGATGCCCAGCTTCCACGCCGCGTTCAGCCTCGGCGGAATGGTCGGTGCCGGGCTCGGCGGACTGGTCGCGGGCGGCCTCTCCCCCGCCACGCATCTCTTCGTCCTCACCGGGATCGGGCTCCTGGTCACCGCGGCGGCGGGACCGGTACTGCTGCGCCAACCGGCGCCGAAGCCCGCATCCGCGGCCGACGACACCGAGAAGCCGCGGCGGCCGGCCGGGCGGGCCCGCCGCATGGTGCTCCTGTTCGGCGTGATCGCGCTCTGCACCGCGTACGGCGAAGGCGCGCTGGCCGACTGGGGCGCCCTCCATCTGGAACAGGACCTGCACGCCCACCCGGGCATCGCCGCCGCCGGATACTCCCTGTTCGCCCTGGCCATGACGGCCGGCCGGCTCAGCGGCACGGCACTGCTCGAACGGCTCGGCCAGACCCGGACCCTCGTCGCGGGCGGTGTGACGGCCGCCGCCGGGATGCTGCTCGGCTCGCTCGCCCCGACCACCTGGCTGGCGCTCCTCGGTTTCGCCGTCACCGGTCTCGGTCTGGCCAATATCTTCCCCGTCGCGGTCGGCCGGGCCGGCGAGCTGGCCGGGCCCGGTGGAGTGGCCGCCGCGTCGACGCTCGGCTACGGCGGGATGCTGCTCGGACCACCCGCGATCGGCTTCCTGGCCGACTGGTTCTCTCTCCCGGCAGCCCTCACCACGGTGGCAGTACTGGCCACCGCAGCGGCAGCACTGGGGTACGGAGCACGCAACGCGGCGCACACATGAGCGATTGAGTAGCCGTACCCAGGCAGGAACAGCTCCCCGGAGACACGATGGAAGCGTCATCCATCCATGAGGAGCGGGCCATGAACAAGCCGGTCATCGACAAGCGGCACGTCCGCGCGCTCGCGCGCCTGACCTTCGGCAATGCCGCCTCGCTGATCTACCTCGGCCTCGTCCTGGCCGCCGCGGTGTTCGTCGCCGTGGACACCCTGTTCGTCGCCCACGAGGACGCCTCGTTCGCCGGGGTCTGGCTGTTCCTCCTCGCGGCGCCCACCGTGTTCGTCTTCTTCATCGGCAGCGCGCTGTGGGGCGCGGAGGCGGCCGGACCCGCCTGGTTCGTCTACCTCGCCCTGGTCGTGTCCGTACTGCTGCAGTCGCTCGCCCTCGGCTGGTTCGTACGGCTGGTGCGCGGCGGCAGCCGGACTCGCACCGCCCACCCCCGGGGAGCCTGAACCGCTGGCACAATCGAGGCCATGGAGATCACGGATCACATCAAGTCCCTGACCGTCGAGGGACAGCTGCTGGCGACCGCGGCGCAGGAGGCGGGAACCGGAGCGCCGGTGCCGACCTGTCCGGGCTGGCAGGTGCGCGATCTTCTCCGGCACACCGGGATGGTGCACCGCTGGGCGACCGCGTTCGTCGTCGAGGGCCACACGTCGTACCACCCGGACAGCGGGGAACCGGATCTGAACGGACCCGAGCTGCTCGGCTGGTTCCGCGAAGGCCACGGCCTCCTGGTCGACGCACTGGCGGCCGCGCCGACCGGACTGGAGTGCTGGACCTTCATGCCCGCGCCGTCGCCCCTGGCCTTCTGGGCCCGGCGGCAGGCGCACGAGACCACGATTCACCGGGTGGACGCGGAGTCGGCACGCGGTGGGCGGCGGTCACCGTTGGCGGCCGATCACGCGGTGGACGGAATCGACGAGCTGCTGCGCGGGTTCCACACCCGTCCGAAGAGCAAAGTGCGTACGGACACACCGCGTTCCCTGCGGGTGCGGGCCACGGACACGGACGCCACCTGGACCGTGCGGCTCTCGGCAGAGCCGCCGCTGGCGGTGCGGCATGAAGCGGCAGCTCAAGAGGGCCCTGCGGACTGCGAGTTGAGCGCGACGGCCGAGGAGCTCTATCTGACGCTCTGGAACCGGCTGCCGCTCACGGCGATCACATCGACGGGCGACCCGGAGCCGGCTCGGCTCTGGTGCGAGAACTCCGGAGTCACCTGGTCCTGACAGCAGGCCGGTCCGGGGCAGCACTCGACGGGGCGCTCAGTGCTCGGTTCGTTCAGCACCATCGAGCGGCGCAGCGCGAACCCCCTTGATCCGGCCAGGGGTGCTGCGCTCCGGCAGCCGGGTCAGGGCGCAGCCGGTCGCCGCGGCACTCTTCGGCAGCTACGTGGGGTTCCGGTTCCCGGTCACCCCGTACATGCAGCCGCTGCTCGGTGGCCGACGGAGAGTTCTCGCCCGCCGGCCACCGCACCTGTGCAGGCGGCCGCGCACCCTCCGTCGTGGCCGGGTCAACCGAGCCAGCCGGGGCGTACGAGCCCCGACTCATAGGCGAGCACGACGAGTTGGGCCCGGTCGCGGGCGCCGAGCTTCACCATGGTGCGGCTGACGTGGGTCTTGGCGGTGAGCGGGCTGACGACCAGCCGGCGGGCGATCTCCTCATTGGAGAGCCCTATGCCGACGAGTGCCATCACCTCCCTTTCCCGTTCGGTGAGTTCGCTCAGCCCGTTTGCCGCCGCGGGCTCCTTGGACCGGGCCGCGAACTCGGCGATCAGCCGGCGGGTGACCCCCGGTGAGAGCAGCGCGTCGCCGACCACCACCGCACGTACCGCCCGCAGCAGTTCCTCAGGTTCGGTGTCCTTGACGAGAAAGCCGGAGGCGCCGGAGCGGATCGCCTCGAAGACATACTCGTCGAGCTCGAAGGTGGTGAGCATGACCACCTTGACGTCGCTCAGTTCGGGGTCCCCGGTGATGGCACGGGTTGCGGCCAGACCGTCGAGATGCGGCATCCGGATGTCCATCAGCACGGTGTCCGGCCGCAGTTCGCGCACCATGCGTACGGCCTCCTCACCATCGGCGGCCTCCCCCGCCACCTCGATGTCGGGCTGGGCGTCCAGCAGGGCCCGGAAACCGGCCCGGACCAGCAGCTGGTCGTCGGCAAGCAGTACGCGGATCACGTTGTCTCCTCCTTGCGCGCTGCCGCGCCGGGCGAACCGGACGGCAGCGGAAGCTCGGCCCGCACCCGGAAGCCGCCGTCGGCCCGGGGCCCGGCCTCGATCGTGCCACCCAGTGCGGCGGCCCGCTCCCGCATTCCTGCCAGCCCGTTGCCGCTGCCGCCTGCGTCATTGCCGGTGGCCGGTCCTTCGTCGTCGATACGGAGCCGGATGCGGCCGGGCTCGTAACCGATACGGACCTGCGCGGTGCGCGATCCGGAGTGCCGGACCACATTCGTCAGCGCCTCCTGCACGATCCGGAAGGCGGCGAGATCCGCACCGGGCGGGACCGCACCGCGTACGCCATCGGTCTCGACGGTGACGGTCAGCCCGGCGTCCGCCGCCTGTTCGACGAGCTCGGGGAGCCTGTCGAGTCCGGGAGCCGGGGCCCTGGGGGCGTCTCCAGGGGTACGCAGCGTGTCGAGGACCTGGCGGACCTCGCCCAGCGCCTCCTTGCTGGCGGCCTTGATGGTGGTGAGGGCGGTACGGGCCTGCTCGGGGTCGGAGTCCAGCAACGCGAGCCCGACACTCGACTGGACGTTGATGACGGAGATGCTGTGGGCCAGGACGTCATGGAGCTCGCGCGCCATCCGCAGCCGCTCCTCGTCGGCCCGGCGCTGCTCCGCGGCCTCCCGCTCCGCGCGCTGATCCGCCCACTGCTCCCGGCGCACGCGTACGAACTCGGCGGCGGCGATGATGGCCACCACCCAAGCGGCAACGCCCAGTTCCTGCCCCCAGGCGGCGGGATGGTCGTCGGAGGGCGGCAGCCACCGGTAGAGCCAGTGAGCCACCAGGACGTGCCCCAGCCACACCATCCCGACTGCCGTCCAAGCGGCCCGCCGGTGCCCGGCGACAACGGCGCTGAAGCAGCCCACGGCAACGGCAAGGAAGACCGGTCCGTACGGATAGCCGGCCGCCAGGTAGATCATCGCCGCGGCCGAACTGCCGAAGACGGCCACCACGGGGTGGCGGTGGCGCAGCAGAAGTACGGCGACGGCCAGGAAGAGCAGCAGCCGCGCAAAGATGTCCAGCGGCGCCCGCTCGTCCATCTGCCCCCGGGCCGCGATCGTCGAACCGACCATGACGACGGCACCGAGCAGGATCGTCGACGGCCAGGGCAGCCGGGAGGCGTAGCGCCCCGACGCCCCCGTCAGCCAGCGCGGCGGCTCCCCGTGCGCCCAGTGTGAGCGTTGCTCTTCCATGTCGGCCACGCTAGACCGCGAGCCGCGACGGAGGCGTCAGCCGGGCGTGGTGATCGCCCGTACTCCCTGTGGAGTACGTCGGACGGGGTCGGCGAGGACGTGCCTCATCCCCTCTGGCTGCTTCGGGGGCCGAGCAGGCCGAGCGTACGGGCCAGTTCGGTGACGGCTTCCCGGAAGAAGATCTCCCGGGCCTCCACCACCCGGTTGAACTGGCCGAAGATCTCGAAGGAGATCAGCCCGAACAGCTGCGACCAGGCAGCGATCAGTGGGGCGACGGCCTCCGGAGGAAGGTCGGGGGCGAACTCGGCGACCATCCGCTCGGCCTCGGCGCGCAGCTCGTCGGCGAGCGGCGGCAGGGCGAGACCGTCCGTGCGGTAGGCCTCGCCGACGACGGCAATCAGGACGAGACCGACCCGGGAGGCGGGGCCGATCGTCACCTGCGGTGCGCTGTAACCGGGCACGGGCGAGCCGTAGATCAGGGCGTATTCATGGGGGTGGGCGAGGGCCCAGTCGCGTACGGCGTGGGCCACGGCCGTCCAGCGGGTGACGTGGGGGGCGGCGTCGGCACGGGCGGCCCGGTGGGCGGCCTCGGCACTCTCGCCCACGGAGTCGTACGCATCGACGATCAGGGCCGTGAGCAGTTCGTCCCGGCTGGGGAAGTAGCGGTAGAGCGCGGAGGACACCATTCCGAGTTCCCGTGCCACGGCACGCAGCGAAAGCTTTGCGGCGCCTTCGGCCGCGAGCTGTTTCCTCGCCTCGTCCTTGATGGCGGCGGTGACCTCGATACGGGCCCGTTCCCTGGCTCCTCGGATAGCGCTCATGGTCTTCAGTCTGCCACGACCAAAGAGCACCGAACAATAACGAGAGCACTGCTCTTGATTTCGAGCACCACTCCCATGCACACTGATCTCAAGCGAGAGCACCGCTCTCAAAACAGTGGGGGAGTCACCATGTCTCAGCCGTACTACCTTCAGGGCAATGCGTTCAACGTCCGGATGAACAGCATCATCGGCTGGCTCGCCCGGCACGGTGTCAGCCTTCTCGGCTCGGCCGAGATGTCGGTGCGCGGCCGCAAGAGCGGGCAGATGCAGCGCATCCCCGTGAACTCCCACACCTACGAGGGCACGCAGTATCTGGTCTCCGCGCGGGGCCACTCCCAGTGGGTGCGCAACATGCGGGTCGCCGGTGGGGGCGAGCTGCGGGTGGGCCGGAAGATCCGTACCTTCACGGCCGTGGAGATCGCGGACGACGAGCAGAAGGTGCTGATCGTCCGCGCCTACCTGGAGCGGTGGGGCTGGGAGGTCAACCAGTACTTCCAGGGCATCACCGCAAAGTCCACGGACGCAGAACTTCTGGCCGCCTGCCCGGACCACCCCGTCTTCCGGATCACCGAGGGCTGACCGTGCGGCCCGGCCCGCCCTCGGTGTCAGGTATCAGGCGCCGGGTGTCAACGGTCCATCGCCGACAGGGCCCGCTGCGCCAGCGGATGCGTACGGACCAGCTCGGCCAGCGAAGTAGTTCCCCGGGTGATCCCGGCGAACGCGTTCCAGGCCGGGCGGAATCCCGTCAGCACCGCGTGCAGCACCCCTGGCCGGCGCTCGAACAGCTTCAGCATGCGCCGTCCGACACCCATCTCGACACCCAGGCCGGCCTTGATGGCGAAGGCGTAGTTGAGCGCCTGGCGTCGAGCGTCCACGGCATCGTGCGACTCCGCGATCCGTACCGCCCACTCACCGGCGAGCCGCCCCGACCGCAGCGCGAAGGAGATGCCTTCACGGGTCCACGGCTCCAGCAGCCCCGCCGCATCGCCACACACCAGCACCCGCCCGCGCGACAGCGGCGAGTCGTCACTGCGGCAGCGCGTCAGGTGCCCGGAGGAGATCTTCGGCTCGAAGCCGGCGAGACCGAGCCGGGCGATGAAGTCCTCCAGATACCGCTTGGTCCCCGCCCCGTCACCCCGCGCCGAGATCACGCCGACAGTGAGGGTGTCGCCCTTGGGGAACACCCAGCCGTAACTGCCGGGCATGGGGCCCCAGTCGATCAGCACCCGCCCCGCCCAGTCCTCCGCGACCGTCTCCGGAACCGGGATCTCGGCCTCCAGGCCGAGGTCCACCTGGTCGAGTTTCACCCCGACATGGGCTCCTATCCGCCCAGCGCTGCCATCCGCACCGACGACCGCGCGGGCCAGGACCGTCTCGCCGCCGGACAGCACCACGGCGACCGTGCGCCGGTCCGGCACCGCGGCGCCGTGCTGCTCGACCCTCGTCACGGTCGCTCCGGTACGGAGCTCGGCGCCCGCCTTCTGCGCCTCCTCGACCAGCCCCGCGTCGAACTCGGGGCGGTTGATGAGCCCGAAGAGCATCCGCTTGGAGCGGCGGGTCCGTGCCAGCCTGCCATTGAGCGAGAACGTGACCGCGTGAATCCGGTCCCGCAGCGGCAGTTCGAATCCGGGCGGCAGCGAATCACGCGAAAACCCGATGATGCCGCCGCCACACGTCTTGTAGCGGGGCAGTTCCGCCTTCTCGAGGAGCAGTACCCGTCGGCCGGCGACCGCTGCAGCGTATGCCGCGGAGGCTCCGGCCGGTCCGCCACCGACTACGACGACGTCCCACACGGTCGACTCTTCGTGCTCATGTACGGCGTCTGCGTTCTCGCTGCTCACGATGTGCTTCTGCTCCCGATCCCACCAGTGGCCCATGCTGCTCACGGCATCCTACGGCGCGCCCGGCCCGGCCCCCGCTGTGGGAGGATCGACCGTGCGTTCGTCCTACATGCAATGCCGCACACTCGGTGTACATGTACCCGGATTCGTATACATAACGTCGCACCCACGAGGAGCGTGCCCATGACCGCCCGTCCGATCTCCGAGACCATTGCCTCGCTGATGCCCCGTGCCAAGGCGGAGCTGACCGAGCTCGTGGCCTTCCAGTCGGTGGCGGATCCCGCGCAGTTCCCGAAGAGCGAGTGCGAGGCGGCTGCCAACTGGGTCGCCGACGCGCTGCGCGCCGAGGACTTCCAGGATGTCGCCCTGCTCGACACCCCCGACGGCACCCAGTCGGTGTACGGCTTCCTGCCCGGCCCGGCCGACGCCCCGACCGTACTGCTCTATGCGCACTACGACGTGCAGCCGCCGCTCGACGAGTCCGCCTGGCTCTCCCCGCCGTTCGAGCTGACGGAGCGCGACGGCCGCTGGTTCGGCCGCGGCGCGGCCGACTGCAAGGGCGGCTTCATCATGCATCTCCTCGCCCTGCGCGCCCTCAAGGCGAACGGCGGCGTCCCGGTCTCCGTCAAGGTGATCGCCGAGGGTTCCGAGGAGCAGGGCACCGGCGGCCTGGAGCGGTACGCCGAGGCGCACCCCGATCTGCTGACGGCCGACACGATCGTCATCGGCGACACCGGCAACTTCCGGGTCGGTCTGCCGACGGTGACCGCGACGCTGCGCGGCATGACGATGCTGCGGGTCACGCTCGACACCCTCGAAGGAAACCTGCATTCCGGACAGTTCGGCGGCGCCGCCCCGGACGCGCTGGCGGCGATGATCCAGCTGCTGTCGTCGCTGCGCGCCGAGGACGGCACCACGACCGTCGACGGGCTCGCCACGGACGCCGAATGGGACGGACTGCAGTACGCGGAGGCCGAGTTCCGCAAGGACGCGAAGGTCCTCGACGGCGTCGGACTGATCGGCACGGGTACGGTCGCCGACCGGATCTGGGCGCGGCCCGCCGTCACCGTCATCGGTATCGACTGCCCGCCGGTGGTCGGCGCGACACCGTCGCTGCAGGCGAGCGCGCGAGCGCAGGTCAGTCTGCGGGTGCCGCCGGGCCAGGACGCCGCGAAGGCGACCGAGTTGCTGACCGCTCACCTCGAGGCGCACGCCCCGTGGGGGGCCAGGGTGTCGGTGGAACAGGTGGGCCAGGGCCAGCCGTTCCGCGCCGACACCTCCAGCCCGGCGTACACGTCCATGGCTCAGGCGATGGAGGCCGCGTACCCCGGCGAGAAGATGCAGACGTCCGGGATGGGCGGCTCGATCCCGCTCTGCAACACCCTCGCCGCCCTCTACCCGCAGGCCGAGATCCTCTTGATCGGCCTGAGCGAGCCGGAGGCACAGATCCACGCGGTGAACGAGAGCGTCTCACCCGAGGAGCTGGAGCGGCTTTCGCTCGCCGAGGCCCTGTTCCTGCGGAACTACGCCGAGTCCAAGCAGGCCTGACTTTGCGTCACTGATCGCGCCGTGTTCCTGCGGACCTCCGGTTCGCAGGGCTCGACCGGTCCGCCGCCCCGTCCGCGGCGGACCTGGTCCGGACGTGCTCCTCGGGTCGGCCCGGACCACCCTCCATGGGTCGGTCCGGGCCCGGTTCCATAGGATCGGCCCGTGACAACGGGGACAGGGATCGGCTGGGCGCCGCCGACGGAGGCCGAACGACTGCTGCAGGAGTCCGGGGCGAGCGGAAGCACGCAAGCGGTGCTCGACGCACTCTCCCGCTGCCGGCTCCACGTGATGGTCGCCCGACTGCACGCCGACACCCCTGGTTTCACCGCCCCGCTCCCCTCGCAGTACGACACCGTGACCGGACGGATGTGCGTCCCCGTGCTGACGTCCGGCATGTTGCCGCCCTGGCATCCGGACTGGGTGTTCCGGCGGACGACGCTCACTGAACTCGCCGACCGCTGGCCGGACAGCAAATGGCGGCTCGGCGTGAACCTCGCGACGCCGTGCGCGATCACCGTCGAGGCCCGCCCGAAGAACCGCAGGGCGTGGCTGTCCGCCGATGCACGGTCCGGCGGCCCGCCGGCGGGCCGGCTGCTCACGCACAGCGGTGGTCCGCTGTACGGCCCGGTCGCGTACGGCTTGGCCATCGGCGCCCATCTCGCCGTGCACAACGGCCTCGTGTGGAACCAGCTCGGCGCCGCCTACGCGGATTACGAGACGGACATCGCATGGCTGCGCAGTCCATGGGGGATCGAAAACCGCGCCGACCACCGGCGGACGCTCGACGCGCTGATGGCCACCCGCCATATCGGCCGCAGCGATGAGTCGGTGCTCCGGATCCGGCGCACTCTGGCCGACCGCCTGGAGCGGACGCCCTCCCACCAGGAGTGGTCCGAAGGCGTCACCACGACATTGAGCCGGCGCCGCACCTCCGCCGCCGACCTGGCCGAGGCGGACGAGGCGCTTCGGCGCATCGCGCGGTACGAGGAGCGGTTCCGCGCCGACGGCGTCCTCGCTCCCGAAGGCCGGATCGACACGCTGTCCGCCTTCGATCACGGCCGTGCCGTCAATGTCGTACGGATGGCGCTGGGTGCGCGCTACTGCGACCCTCAGGAGGCCGAGCAGGCCGTACTGCGGATCGGCGAACTGGCACGGCGGGCGTACGGCTCCTGGGAGGAATTCTCCCTCGGCTACGCGCTGACCCGGATGATCCTTTTCGACGAGGACCGCTCCGGGACGAAGTACGCGGAGTCGCTCGCCCAGCACCGCATCCTCACCCAGGACCCCACGAGCCCATACCGGAACATCCCATGGTCATGAACCCCCACCCGCTCCCCCACTTCCCCCACAACTCTGCGTACGGGGCTCCTTGGGCCTCACCCACCATGACCGAGCATCTGCTGTACGAGGCCGGGTTGCGCGGCGATGTGGAGGCGCAGCTGCGGGTACTGGCCGGTGCGGACCTCTACATCTGGGCGCCGAAGGCGGAGGTCGACGCGGATCCCGACATGATTGTCTGGCGCTCGCACCGGGACGAGGCGGGGCGCCACGGGCGCCAGGTGCTCACTCAGGGGATGCTGCCGCCCTGGCATCCGGAGTGGGTGTTCCACCGGGTCTCCCTCAAGTGGATCGCCGAGTTCGGCTGGCGCGACCCGCAGCAGTTGCTGTCGGTCAACACCGGCAGCCCGGTTCAGATCCTTCTCCCCACCACTCCGCAGCACCGCGCGATGTGGCTCCGGTACTACGCGGAGAACGACCGTTCGCACGGGGACCAGCTGATCGCGCTGCGACACGGCGCGTTGCACGGGCCGCTCGCCTACGGTCTGGCCTGCGGCGCGCATCTGGCGATCGGGAACGGTGTGCCGT
Organism: Streptomyces sp. NPDC058239; assembly: GCF_042882185.1. NCBI lineage: Bacteria > Bacillati > Actinomycetota > Actinomycetes > Kitasatosporales > Streptomycetaceae > Streptomyces > Streptomyces sp. NPDC058239. The sequence goes on along the minus strand of NZ_JBHVWS010000058.1, from coordinate 38,066 downwards.
GGAACGAGGTCGGCACGGCGTACCACGGATACGTCGAGGAGCTCGAACTGCTCCGCGACATGTGGGGGATCACCGAACGCAACGGCTGGCAACGGCAGTTGAACGTCCTGCTGGACGGTCGGAACAGTCCGCCGGAACCCGATTTCGCGCTCCGGGTGCGGGAGCAGTTGCGGGCCGCACTCGGCGGGCCGCCGCCCGCCGGCCTGTGGCGCGAGACCGCTGCCGGACATGCCCAGGACATCGGGCTGGGCCATGACACGGTCACGCACATCGAGGAGCTTGTGCGGCGCATAGTCCGGTACGAGGCCAGGTTCCGCGCCGACGGGCTGCTGCCGCCGGACGGCGTGGTCACCACCACGGTCGCCTACGACTACGGGCGTGCCGTGAACCTGGCCCGCTGGGGGCTGTCGGCCCGGTTCTGCCATCCGCACGAGGCCGAGCAGGCGATCGTGCACGCGGGGGCGCTGAGCAAGTCGGCCTATGACTCGTGGGAGAGCTTCTCCGCGGCGTACGCGCTCGGCAGGGTACTGCGTTTCGACGACGAGCAGTACGGCACGTTCTACGAGCAGAACGTCGCCGCTCACCGTCTCCTGACGGAGAACGAGGGCAGCCCGTGGCGGAACATCCCTTGGCGCTGACTCCGGTTCACGCCCGGTCCCGCGGGTTTCCGGGCCGTCTGTGCAGCCGCACCACGCGCTGAGCGAAGCTCGCCCAGTGCGTAGATCCTGGCGGCGCTCGGGTACGTCCGCGTACGTTCGCCGTATGGATCTCGTCGAGGTACTTCCCCAACTGCACATGTTCCGCTTCCCCATCGGCCAGGCGTATCTGTGGCGCGACGGCGCGGACCTGACTCTGCTCGACGCGGGCGACATCGATGCGGCGCCCGCGATCGAGGCCGCGGTGCGCGGCCTCGGCCTGGACCCCGACGGCATCAGCCGGATCGTCGTCACTCATGGGCATCGCGACCACTACCGTTCCGCGCAAGTGCTCGCCGACCGGCACGGCGCCGAGATCCTGGCCCATCGGCTGGACGCCCCGGTGATCCGTGGCGAGGAGGAGATCGCCGGCCCCGCCCTGCTGGACCGGGAACGCCCGTTGGTACGAGCATGCGCTGACCGCGCCCCCGGCCCCGCCGACGCGTGTCGACCGTGAGCTGGCCGACGGCGACGAGATCCGCTTCGGACCGGGAGCCCGTGTGGTCCACGCGCCGGGTCACACCCCGGCTCCATCGGTATCCATCTGCCGCACCACGGAGTGCTGTTCACCGGCGACTGCGTGGCCGGGGTCGGTCAGGTGATGCCGGGCGTCTTCAACATCGACCGGGCGCAGGCCGTGGCCTCGTTCCGACGGCTGGCCGCGCTGGAACCGGCCACGGTCTGCTTCGGGCACGGCGATCCCCTCACCGTCGACGCCGCCGCAGTGCTGCGTGCCTCAGCCGACCGGGACTCCGGCCTCCAGATTGAGCACGGTTGACCGCTCCCTGGCGCGCAGTGCCCAGCGCAGCCGCTCGTACCGGGTCGGAGGAAGCATGGTGGCCGCCTCCTCCTCGGTGACGAACCGCCAGCCCCGCAGTTCGGATCCGGGCAGCAGCAGCCGCTCGGCGTCCGCACCGGCCAGCAGGCCGCCGTCGAAGAGCATCCGCAGCCCTCCGTAGCCGGGTGGTTCGGGCGCCTCCCAGTCGATGACAAGCAGTTTCGGCACCCGTTCGAGATGGATGCCTATCTCCTCGGCCACTTCACGGATCCCGGCCTGCGCCGGTGCCTCGCCGGCCTCGACCACTCCGCCCGGGAACTCCCAGCCGGGCTTGTACGTCGGGTCGACGAGCAGCACCCGGTCGTGTTCGTCGAAGAGCAGCACGCCTGCCGCGACGGTCTCCGCAGTCGGCTCGGGCGTCTGCACGATCTCGCATGCGGTGGCCGCCCCGGTGCGGACCGCCTCCGCGATCCGCTCTGCCGTCTCGTACGGAGTGAGCACGCCGGTGTCGATGGTGTGGGCGTCCCGGGTGAGCCAGCCGAGCGCCGCCCGGTAGGGCTCGATGTGCTCGTAGGCCCACTGCCGGATCCGCTCGCTGTGCTCCGGGTCGTCGGCGAACTCCACCCGGTCGGCGATCCGTTTACGCAGGATCGTTTCCTCAGGTGAGAGCAGGACATGGTGCACCGGTATACGCCTGGAGGCGAGCCCTCCGAAGATCTCGTCGCGGTACTCCTGTCGCAACAGTGTCATCGGCACCACCAGCACCCCGGACACCTCGGCGAGCAGGGCCGCGGCGACGTCCACCACCAGACGCCGCCAGATCGGCAGGTCCTGGAAGTCCGTCACCTCGGCAAGTCTCTTCTGGGGCAGCAGATACCGCAGCCCTGCGCCGATCAGCTCAGGGTCGTAGAACGTGCTGTTCGGGATCAGATCGACCAGCTCGCGCGCGGCGCTCGTCTTGCCCGCGCTGAACGCACCGTTGATCCAGACGATCACGGTTCCCCCTCTTCCGTAGCCCCCTGTGACTTGCCCGCAACACCCTGCCGTGAAAACCCGGCTGTGGCGATGCTGTTACCCGAAAGGAATCACCGGATACCCGTGGACGGCGCCCCATTGTGCGAGTCCGGCCGTCCGCACAGCCGTAACGGGGGCGGGCGGAGGGTCGTTGGAGCGGACAGGCCGGAACGACGACCAGGGGGTACACCGTGCGTCGCACAGTACTTGAGCGGTTTCCCGCAGGAGGACCGCGAGGCAGCTGGCCCGCGGAGGAATTCGCGGCCGCCCGCCGCTGCGAGGGCATGGCGGCCGAGGTGGTAATGGATCTGGAGCAGGACGCGTTCCTGGTTGTCGTACCGCAGCAGTCGACGGACCGGGGCCACTGAGACCTGGGCTACCCCTTGCTGGAACCCAGGGTGAGGCCCGCGATGAAGTGGCGCTGGAGCAGCAGGAAGACCACGAGCGTCGGCATGGCGCACGAGTTCGGTGAGGCGGCCCTGCTGCAGTTCGGTCACGTAGGGCTGTCCCGTCAGCACAGCGACGTCGCTCCGGAGGGCCTGGGCAACAGCCGCGACGAAGTCGATGCCTAGGACTTCCCGTGGCATCTCGCCCTCGATGCGGTCGGCGCGATTGATGCTCCTATTGCTCGTCAAGCGTTCTGAGGCACGAGGCGCAAGGTACTTTCGCTGCATGTCACTGACTCCCGACGACGAAGTCCGCAGCCGCGACGAACTGGTCTCCTTCGTTCGAGAACTGCGTCAGGACTACCTCCGCAGGGGACACGAATGGGAGAACCAGAGCCTCGACCGCTTCCTTGAGGCTCTTGCGGCATGGATGCATGACAGGCGGTCGGGGTGGAGGCGACCGGGCCGAACACGTCACGCTGGTCGCGCAGCACGGCCAGGTCCCGGATCGCCTCGCCTCCGTCGGCGAGCATCACCGCCAGGTCCACCGCGACGCGGCCGGGAGCGTGCCCGGTCCCGCGCGGTCGCAGCGGGCGCAGGGCGTCGCTGAAGGCGCTGGTCAGCGAAGTGGCGTCGGCCAGATCCGCCAGCAGACGCGAGCCGGCGTGGTTGACCACCCCGTGCCCGTCGGCACTGACGACGAGCTTGGGGCGTGACCGGGCAGTGTGCACGCAGAAAGTGCCTCCCTGCTGGTACGACTGGGACCTTAGACAAGCCTCATCGTTGCACCCATGAGGGCCGGGCCTGTCAATTGGCAGGCTGACGCATCCGGGGGGTGCGACACTTCCCGGGGCGATTTTTCGGGGCTTCCTGGCAGTCGTTCGGGTGTGGTTGCCGCGTCGGAGGGTGTCCAGTTGGAGCGCCCGCAGGCCGCGAGGGACGAGCGGGCGAGGACGAACGAGCTGGACACCGACGAGCGGCGACCGATGATGGTCTGCCGGGGACGTCATGAACGTGCTTGTGGTGACAGCGGGTTGGTGTTCCCCTGGGGCGTGGTCGATGCGTGTCGTCACAGATCCGGGAGCGTTGCACGCGTGTGCCCGATCAGTGCTCGGGCTGCCGGGCTGATGGGCCCTTGTGATCTCCAGGCCAGCGTCAGGCGTACCTGCGGAGCTCGCATGAGGGGAACCACTCGCAGCCGGGGGGAGCGCGGGGCGAAAGTGGTTTCGGGCAGTACGGCGATGCCCAAGCCGTGGGCGGCAAACCGGGCCACCATGTGCGGGTCCCCGGCCTCGAAGGCGATACGCGGGCGGAATCCGGCCTTCTGGCACGCCTGCTCGAGGCACGCCCGCACACCGGTTCCCTTCGGCAGGCAAACCAGGGGCCGCTCACGTAGCAGCTCCAAGGGGACGGGTTGTGGCCCGGCGAGCACATCGGACACGGGGATTCCGAGGGCCAGTGCCTCATGGGCGATGACCTGGGTGGCGGTGCCTGTGAGCAGCGGGGCCTCGCCGATGATGGCCAAGTCCAGGTGTCCGGCGCGGAGGTCCTGAGCCAGCTGGCCAGACGGTCCTTCCGACAGGAACAGGTTCACTCCCGGGTATTGATGATGGAAGTCGGCGAACACCGCAGGCAGGTCGATGGGGGCGATGGAGGCGACCGTGCCCACGCGCACCTGTCCGCGCACCAGCCCGGCGAGTTCATCGACGGCGGCGCGGGCGCAGTCCACGGCGGCCAGGGCGGCGCGCGCGTGAGGCAGCAGAGCGGCGCCGGCCGCGGTGGTCCGCACCATGTGTCCTTGGCGGTCGAGCAGTTCCTCGCCCAGCTCTCGTTCCAGGTGCCGGATCTGGGCGCTGACGTTGGGCTGGGTGACACCCAGCCGGATGGCGGCATGGGTGAAGCTCTCCTCCTCCACCACTGCCACCAGGTACCGCAACTGCCGAAGCTCCATAAGTGAAAACTATAAAGCACATGATCGGTAGTTCTTTTACACATGCGGCTCGCGGGAGGCAGGCTCACCTGGAACCCAAGCCGAACCCCTCTGAAAGGACGGCACATTGGCCTTCCACGACCATCCCGAGTCCAATGACGACCCGGTTGACCACTTCGTCGTCGCCCTGATCCCCGATACGCCCCCCAGTTCCCCAACAGGCTGGACGGCGAGGAGGGACGGCTTGCATGAGCTCGCGCACCGCTGCGGCTGACCGCGAGCGCGTGCCCACCCCGCGGGTGGCAGCGGGTGCGGGGGCGCTCACAGGCATCGTGCTCATCGGGGCCAACCTGCGGGCCGCACTGACCGGCGTCGGCTCCCTGCTGCCCGGCATCGAGCACTCGACGGGGCTGTCGGGGGCCTGGGGCGGGCTGCTGGGCGCGTTGCCGCTGCTGACCTTCGCGGCCACCTCGCCGCTGGTCGGCCGGATCTCCCACCGCTACGGAACGCCTCGAGTCCTGGGCGGCTCTCTGCTGCTGCTGATAGTCGGGCTGCTGGTTCGCTCGCTGCCTGGGGCGGTGTTCCTGTTCGGCGGCACGGTTATTGTCTCCGCCGCCATCGCCGGCGGCAATGTCCTGTTGCCCGCAGTGGTCAAGGGTGCCGTTCCCCCCGCGCGCGTCGGCCAGGTGACCGGCCTGTACGTCACGGCGATGGGCCTGGTCGCCGCGGTGTCGTCGGGGGTGTCGGTGCCACTGGCCGAAGCCCTGCCCGGAGGCTGGCACACCGCGCTGGGCTGTTGGGCCCTTCTCGCCGCGGCGGCCCTGCTCGTGTGGCTGCCGCAGCAAGGACGGCTGAACACGATGTCCTCCAGCGCGCGAGCACGGGCCCGTAGTCCGTGGCGGTCCTGGCTGGCCTGGCAGGTCAGCGTGTTCATGGGACTACAGTCCCTGTGCTTCTACTCCACCATCGCCTGGCTGCCCAGCATCGTGCACGACCACGGGACCGGCGAAAGCGCCGCAGGCTGGCTGCTGTTCGTCTTCCAGCTCGCGGGGCTGCTCTCCAGCAGCGCACTTCCCGTCCTCACCCGCCGATGGACCAACCAACGCAGTCTCGCAGCGGCGGCATCGACACTGTGTGCTCTCGGCTTCGCACTGCTGGCGGCCGACCCCGGCCTGGCCCTCGTCGCCGGCGTGTTGCTCGGCCTGGGCGGCGGCACCTGCCTGGTCCTTGCTTTGACCTTCCAAGGCCAACGGGCGGCCGACGAGCCCCAGGCCGCAGCCCTGGCCGCCATGGCCCAGTCGATCGGCTACCTGGTGGCCGCCGCCGGTCCGCTGCTGCTCGGCGTCCTCCACGATCTGACCGGCACCTGGACGACCCCGCTCCTGGTCCTGGTGGCCCTGGCTCTCCTCCAGGCGGCCGTCGGCACCGGTGCCGGCCGAGACCTGACCATCCTCCCCACAAAAAAGGAACAACCCTCATGACCACGTTCTTCAGCTATCTCGACACACCGACGGCCTCGCCCCTGTCCATCGCCGAGTTGATGCCCGGAACCCACAACCTCATGGAGTACGCGGCGGTCAAGCCGGGCGAGCAGGTACTCGTCCTGACGGAGCACGGCGTCGATCCCGTGGTAATCCAGGCCATCGAGGCCGCGGCTGCCTACCGCCTGGCCGACGTGCACATCCTGTCCGTGCCGGCCTTCAGCGCGGGTGGCCACGACCGGCAGCCGACCTCGCCGCTCCTGCCCGCCGCCCATGCCGCGGCCGACGTGGTGATCTCACTGACCTGGTGGGGAGAGGTGCACACGGCCGGACTGTTCTTCGATGAGATCGCCCGGCACAAGGCCAGGTTCGTTTCACTGCACCAGACCGCGACCGCCGCAGCCCTGGCCACCGGCGCCCGCTTCCCCCTCGACCTCTACTTCGCGATCGAGGCCAAAGCCACCGCCAAGCTCGCCGCAGCGTCCGAAATCCGCGTGACCACCGCTCTCGGCACCGACCTGACCTTCCGTGACTTCACGACCTCGGGACACCACGCCCCGCTCACCTCCGGCATGTGGCGCCCCTTTCCCTACGGCGGCGTCAACTTCTACCCCGATCGCACTGATGGGATCGCCGTCATCGAGGAATCCACAGCCACCGGCGTCCCCGCCCAGCGAACCACCGTCGAGCTGACCGCCAACCAGGTAACTGACATTCAAGGGGCGGCCGAGCTCGAGCAATACTCTCCCAACGGTTACTACATGCGGCACGCACTGATCGGCCTCAACCCCAAGGTGCGTCTGGCAGGCGGCACTCAGTTCGAACGCGAGAAGCACGCAGGCGCGTTCTACTTCGGCCTCGACGGTCTCACACCCGGCGGCACGGCCGATCGTCGTGGTCCCGGCCACGCACACTGCGACTGCCAGTTCGACGCACCCACCATCGTCGTCGACGGCGAACTGCTCGTTGACGAGGGCCGCCTGCTCCTGCTCGACGCCCCCGACATCCGCGAACTCGCTGAAAGGCATGGCCCGGCCGACACACTCCTCGACCCCAACCCCCGCCTTGTCCTTCCGCCGCGCTACAGCCGCTGAATCCCAAGGATGAGGGTCGGCCCCAAGCCGGCCATCATCAGCCGGATCTTGCCCGGGTCGTGCACCGCACGCGGCTTACGTCAGTGCTGGAGAGCAGCTGACAGCGCCGTATCCAGGCCGCTTCTGCGGACCGTCTCCACCGGCAGAACCGAGCCGGCTTGTGAGACGACCCCGCGACCGTTGCCCTCGACACAGACACGCGGGTACGACCCGGTAGTGTTCACCTGAGAAGTGCTTCTTTCCACGCAGCTGACTGGACCGTAGACATGTCCAATCGTTGCAGGTCAGGAGCACTTTTCTCTTTTCTGATCACCCATCGGACAACAGTCGCCGTGAAAGCCCGAGGCTAATGGGAAGCGAAGGTCGGCGGGAGCTGATCTTCAGGGCGCGAGCCGAGCCTTTGAGTAGGCCCGGACCTCAGAGTCCTGTTGACAAGACGAGGCTGGCTCGCCCCCAGCAGCATGGACCTCAAGTGTGCAAGAACAGGTACAGATCCGTCTCCGACGGCATTCACGTGGTCCTGTTTGTGCAGGCAGGCCCGTATCTGACTGCTCCGCGGTTTGCTGTTCGTAGTCCGAACCGGTTATGCGGATCACCTCTCACCTCTGCCTGAGCCCTCAGCTCTGACATGGACCGAGGATCGTATGACTCGCTGGGGTTGCGAACGGCTGGTGGGATGACGTGCCTTGAGCACTTCCATTAGGGAGCACGCGCACCCTGCACAGGCTCTGGCCTGGGAAATGAGCCGAGACGAAGGAGAGCCGGATGGAGATCGTCGGGTTACCGACGCCAGTTTTCTGTGGGGTGGACTGGGCCGAAGGCCACCACGACATAGCCCTGGTTGAGGCCGGGGGAAAGCAACTCGCCAAAGTGCGGATCAGTGACGCGGGCGTCCGGCAAGCACAGGCCCACGGCTGGGATACCTGCCTGATCCTGACGCCAGCCGCTGCGACCTGGTGGGAGCCGCGAATGGGCGAGCTGGAGAAGCTGACCGGGCACCCCGTGCGGTCGCGGTACAAGCTCCCCTGGGAGAAAGACGCGCTGCCAAAGGCCGACGCCATGCTCGTCGCTCCGCTCAGCTGCACCAGCCTGAACAAGTGGGGCAACGGCATCGCCGACACAGTGGCTCTTGGGCTGGTATCCGAGGGCGTACACATGGGCGTGCCGGTGGTCGCAATGCCGTACTTCAATCAGGAGCAGGGCGCTCAACTGGCCGTGGCCCGTAGCATTGCTGACCTCCGCAGCCAGGGCGTGCTCTTCCTCGACGGCCCGGGCGGGTACGAGTCGCATCCGCCGAAACAGGGCAACGCCGCTGGCTTCCCATGGCATCTCGCCCTTAACGCGGTCGGCGCCATTGTCAGTCCTGCCTCATAGCCTGTTCCCATGCCGATCACACCTTCGCCTGCCACGCCTGTGCGCTCCCCCGCCGCGGTGAATGCGGACATTCGTGCGCTGTGGGCGGCTGGCCCGCTGTCGCCAGAGGGTGAGGTGGAGTACCAGCGGCTGCTGGTGGAGTGGGAAGCCGCGGTCCGGTCGGATGTCGTCGCAGCGGCCTGACCTGCGCGGCTCCGGTCGATTGTCAGTGCCGCTGTTTACGATCCGGCCGTGGCAATCGACATCCCTGAAGATCTGATCATGCTGGAACGTTCCGCCGTGGAGGAGCAGCGCAAGGCCCTCGCCGAGCCGTACACGGAGAAGGCGTGGGCGCCGTGGCGTGAGGCGCCGGCAAAGTTCCAGGCCGCGGTGACCGCGCACGCCGAAGTTGCAGGAGTTTCCCGGTTCGAACTGGAGATGGCCGCGAAGAAGGCCGTCCTGCATCCCGAGCCGGACGGCAACAGCTGACGCGCGTCCGCCCCGCACCCGGGCGCTGTTCCGGGGGCGGGGCGGTTCAGTAGCTGCGCCCAGCCATAGGCGCGAATGTGATGAGTCCACGGTACTGGGCCGGTATGACAACGGGGCCGGACGCAGGTGCCCCCGCCGACGGGGGTGACAGCCGACCCGTCAGCCGCCGGGTCCTCCACTGCCAAAAGCCCCACCGTCGTCATCCTTGCGTGCGTCCCTTGGCGAAGAGGGCCGGTTGATCTCATATGGGCTGAGGCCTTCCCCGAAATCATCTGCAGCCCTCAAGTTTTCGTCGCTTCGGGAGGAAGGCTCGGCCCGTGGTCCCTGCTGTCGTGCCCGAGACCGACGGCGCGTATCCCACCAGACGAGGCCAATCAGAGCAGCGACTACGACCACTGCTATGCCGACGGGGAAAATCCAGCGCACAGCCGAAGCGGCCACTGTGATGTCGCTGATGGGCACCTGGCTCACATGGTGACTCATCTGGCCCACCTGCCCTTGGCGGGATCAATCGCGCGAGGCCCGCCTGAACTGGATGTCTGACAAGGCGCAATCTCCCTGACAATTCTACGGCGGGGCATACATTGGCCGCGATACGCCGAGGGCCCGCAGCAGGCCAGCGGCATCCATGCGGCTCCGCTCGTCGGGCTTCCGCGCAGCTGGCACAGCGATAGACTCGAACACACGTGCGACCTTCCGCCTGATCTGCCACGCCTCCGCACTCTGCGGACCTGGTATGCCATGTGGCCGGGTCGGATCGACGAAGCGATCGCGGCGGTCGAGCAGCGCGAAGCCGAGCAGCAGCAGGGCGAGGAGCGCCGACAGCCAACACCGGACTGGGTGATAGAGCTCGGCATCGGGCTCGGCGCCCGCCCCATCGAGGTGCACGCCGGACAGTGCTACGCCATCAGCCGCGAGCAGGCCCTCGCCGCGCTCGCCAGAGGCATCCGGGCCTGCGCTCACTGCCGACCGGACACCGAGCTCGGGGTGCTGTGAGTGGGCGCCCGTCGCACCCTGAAGACATGAGCGCCCCGATAGTCGTGCACCGACCGGCGCCCACCACCGGCGGCCGGGCGGTCACCATCAACGGCGAGATCGCCGGCCTCGCCCACGATGACGGCGACCTCGTCGAATTCCTCCGGCGGGCCGGGATCTACGACGCCGAGCACCTCCTCGACGACCCGTACTGGGTCGAGTGGCGCGGCGGCCAGGCCCACCGGTACGAAGCGGCATGAGGCGAGGCTTGGCAGCGGACCGCACTCAGTCAGATGCCAGACGGTATTCGGCGGTGTTGCCCTCGCTCTCGATTCTCACAAGAACCCCGTCGCGAAGGAGCCGACGCAGGGCGCCCCCCGCCTGCACCTCGCGTGCGCAAGATGAACCAACTATCCGGTCCACCGCAGTAAGACCCGCCGGGAGCACGGTTCCGCTGCCGACGACGATCACGGACATACCGTCCCGGTACTCGATCGCCAGCGGGGCGATGTCCTCGGGCTTGACCTCCGATAGCGGAACCCGCACCGGACCAGTCGCTTCGGTCGCTGCGGGCTTGTACTGGGCCGGTGCGGGGCCCTTGGCGTTGGGCGTGTACTCGGGCATGCCGTCTCCTTACTGGTCCGGCACGCTGCCGACCTGCATGGGCCTTCCCATGACGTTGCGTACCCGTGACATCGCTGTCGGTAGCTGGGGGGTGATTTCCCATACCCCCGCCCCCTTGCTTAGCCCCCGGCTGCCCGGAGCCGGCGTAGCCGTCAAGTGTCAATCCCCTCGAACTGTGGAGATCTTCTATGCGGCCAGCTCCAGAGCAGAGTCGGTCGGGTGGTCTTGTTCGTAGTCGATCGGGCTGCGGTATCCGCACACGCTGTGTAGTCGATGCGTGTTGTAGAACCCGGTGATCCAGGTCGCGATCCTCAGCCGGGCCTCGGTGCGGCTGTCGAAGGTATGCCGGTGGACGCACTCGACCTTGAGCACGCTGTTGAACGCCTCGCTGACGGCGTTGTCGAAACACGACCCGACCCGGCCCATGGACTGCGTTACGCCCAGGCGCCGACAGGCGCGCTTGAACCGCCGGGAGACATACTCGCTGCGCGGTCGCTATGAAAGATCACGCCCTTCACATGGCCGCCGCGGGTGGCGGCGGCCATGTTGAGGGATGCGACCACGAGCTCGGCATTGTGGCGCTCGCCCATCGCATAGCCCAGCAGCCGGCGGGAGAACAGATCGATGACCGTGGCCAGATACAGCTTGCCCTCCCCGGTGACGATCTCCGTCATGTCGCCCGCCCACACCTGGTCAGGAGCGGTGGCGGTGAAGTCCCGGCGCACGAAGTCCGGGGCAGCGGCCCGTTTGCCGGGCCGGGTCGGGCCCCGTCGCCTGCAGGGCGTCCGCCCGGCCAGGCCGAGTTCGGCCATCAGCTTCGCGACGGTGTTCACCGACACGCGCCAGCCCTCCCGCACCAGCCTGATCCAGATCTTCGGGGAGCCGTAGGTACCCCCGAGCCGTCGAAGATCCGCCGGACCGCGTCAGACAGCTGCCCTTTCCGCACCTGGCGGGCGGTGACGGGCGGCCGGCGTCACTTGTAGAACCAGGACTCCGAGATCCCCAGCACCCGGCATGCCAGACGGTGCGGGACGTGGTGTTCGGTCCTCTGGTTACCGATGAACGCGGCCATCTCGGCCGGTGCCTGTTCGGTCACTTCACCCAGAGGACCATGCATCGCTTGAGGACATCACGCTCCATCTCCAGCTCGCGTATCCGCTTGTTCTTCTCGCTCATCCCCCGCCGCAGCCGCTCCAGTTCGCCCCGCTCGCTCCCCCGCATCCGCCCGCCGGCGGTCTCGGGTGCGGGCCGATCGGAGGATGCCGACCCGTTTCGGCGCCGGCGCGAGACCCAGCCGTGGAGCGTGCCCGCGTGGACTCCGAGCTCGTCGGCGACCTGCGGGATTGACTTCCCCGTCTCGATCACGATGCGTACTGCACCCTCACGGAACTCGGCGTCGTACGCCCGTTTCTTGGACCCCATGAGCCTCAACTTCCCCTGCAATCGCGGACTCCACGCTGCGAGGGGAAGGACACCTACGCGTCAGTCCAGCTGGACGCGCGCAAGTCGGTCGTATCGGTGTCGAAGTGGCTTGGTCATGCCGACCCCGCGATCACGCTGAGGGTCTACGCGCACTTCATGCCGGAGGCCGACGGGCGCGGCAGGGCAGCGATGGATGCCTGGTTCGAGGGTGCCACCGAAGCTGATTCCCAAAAGATCTCCCCAGATTCTCCCCAGCCTCCCAGCAGTGGTGGGGCAAGCACCCTGCCGGACGCGCCGACCGCCCGGAGCAGACCAAGTGTGCCGCCCCATCAGAGCATCAAAAGGATCTCGTCGGAGTTGGCTCGTAAGGCTGTTTTCGCAGGTCAACAGCTACCCCTTGCTGGAGCCCAGCGTGAGGCCCGCGATGAAGTGGCGCTGGAGCAGCAGGAAGACCACGAGCGTCGGCAGAGCGACGATCACCGAGCCTGCGGCGAGCAGGTTGTAGTCCGTGAAGAACTGGCCCCTGAGATTGTTCAGCGCCGAGGTGATGGGGAGCTTGTCGCCGTCGGAGATGAAGACCAGTGCCCACAGGAAATCGTTGTACATCCAGGTGAACTGGAGCGTGCCGAGCGCGGCCAGGGCCGGGCGGCACAGCGGCAGGGTGATCCGCCAGTACTGGGCCCAGACGCCCGCGCCGTCGACGATCGCGGCCTCCAGGATCTCCTGTGGCAGGGTGCGCATGAAGTTGGCCAGAACGAAGACGCAGAAGCCCAGCTGGAAGCCGATCTGCACGGTGACGACGGCCCAGTACGAGTCGAACATCGTCATCGAGTCGGACATCCAGTAGGGCAGTGGGATGCGGTTGAAGACGACGTACAGGGGCGTGACGATCACCTGCTGCGGCAACAGGTTCCCGGCGGTGAAAAGCATGAGCAGGAGGAGCCCGCCGCGCATCTTCAGCCGGGCCAGCGCGAAGGCCACGAAGGAGGCGAGGAAGAGGGTGACGAGTACCCCCGGGACCGCGATGATCAGCGTGTTGACGAAGTACTTCGTCATGCCGGAGTCGGAGAACGCCTGCCGGTAGTAGTCGAGGGAGAGGTGGCGCGGCAGCGAGAAGTAGCCGTGCGCCGAGGTCTCGTCGTACGGCCGCAGCGAGGCGTACACCGCAAGCAGCAACGGGGCGAGGAAGGCGAGGGAGACCGCCATCAGGAAGGCGTGGACGCCGATCCTGCCGGGGCGGAGCCGGCGCCGGACGGCGGGGGCCGGTGGCGCAGGTGGTGCGGTGGGGCGGGCGGGGGCGATGTGGACGGTCAACGGTTCTTCTCCCCTCGGAGCTCCTGGACCAGGTACGTCACGACGAATCCCAGGGAGACGGCCAGCAGGACGACAGCGATGGCGGAGCCGAATCCGATGCGGCTGGCCTCACCGATGATGTTGTCGGTGACGAGCACCGAGAGGAGTTCGAGTCCGTTGCGGCCGTGGTTGACGGCGTACACGATGTCGAAGGCTCGCAGGGACTCGATGACGGTGATGACGCCGACGATGACATTGACCGGCCTCAGCGTGGGGAAGACGATGCGGAAGAAGGTCTGGGCCTCGCCCGCCCCGTCGATCGCCGCGGCTTCCTTCAGCGAGGGGTCGACGGCCTTGAGCCCGGCGAGGTAGAGGATCATCACGTAGCCGGTGTGCCGCCAGGCTGCGGCCAGCAGGACCATCCAGATGTTGAGGTTCGGATCGCCGAGCCAGTCGGTCGGCGACTTCGTGTCCCCGATGACCGCGTTGAGGGCTCCCTGGTCACGGGAGAAGATCAGCTGGGCTATGAAACCGACTACGGCGAGCGACAGCACGACGGGCATGTACAGCGTCGACTGGTAGAAGCGGCTGAAGCGCACGCCCCTGTCGATGAGTACGGCGAGCAGCAGCCCGAACGGTGCGGCGACCAGGCCCAGGAAGGCGAGCCAGAGCAGATTGTGCCGGGCGGCGGGCCAGAACTGCGGGTAGTTGGTGAAGAGATTCTCGTAGTTCTGCGTACCGACCCACTTGATGTCACCGATGCCGTCCCAGCTGGTGAAGGAGAGCACGACGGAGGCGAGGGTGGGTCCCCACACGATGGCGATGTCGAGCAGGACGGGTATGCCGAGCAGCACACCGAGTACGGCGAGGTCGCGGCCGGTGAACCGCCGCGAGACCCGCCGTCCGGTGCGCCGCGCCGAGATGAACGACACGGTCGGTACTCCAGGTTCAGTCGGATTCCATCGGGGGCGTCCGGGGTCAGTCGGCGGCGAAGATGGTCTTCTTCTGCCGTTCGATGTCGTTGACCAGGCCGTCCACGTCGTTCGGGTTGCTGATGAACTTCTGGATCGCCGGGATCATGACCGTGGAGGAGAAGTCCGGCCGGGTGTCGCGGTCCAGGAACTGGGAGATCTGCTTCGCCCCGGAGACCAGTTCCACGGCCTTCTTCTGGATCGGTGAGTACGCGGAGATGTCCGCCTGGTCGCTGACGGCGATGTTGTTCGGGTCGCTCTTCAGGTAGATGTCCTCGGCCTTGCCGGTGGCCAGCCACTTGAGCAGGTCCTTGGCGCTCTCCAGGGTCTTCTTGTTCTTGAGGTTCTTCGACTTCTTCGCCAGCAGGAACCCGTCGATGGGTGCCTCGACCGCGTCCTGCCCGTGCTCCGGATTGATGACGGGGAAGGGGAAGAAGTCGATGTCGTCCTGTTCGCCCTTGGGGAACTGCGCGCCCGGGTGCGGCAGGCCGAACACGGCCATGCCGGCCTCCTTCTTCTGGAGGCTGGTGGCGGCCTCCTGCCAGGTACGGCCGTTGGCGCCCTGCTGGCAGTACGGGAGGAGCCGGCGCCAGGTGTCGAAGACTTCCTTGACCCGCTTGTCGGTCCAGGCGACTTCACCCGCCATCAGGCTCTTGTGGAACTCATAGCCGTTGGTCCGCATGTTGATGTAGTCGAAGGTGCCCATGGCGGGCCAGCCGTCCTTGTCGCAGAAGGCGATGGGGTCCAGCTTGTCCTTCTGCATCTGCTTGGCGAGGGCCACGTACTCGTCGAGTGTCTTCGGTGCCTGATAGCCGCGCTCGTCGAACAGGCTCTTACGGTGGAAGACGGCCCACGGATAGTAGTAGTACGGCGTGAGGTACTGCTTGCCGTCCGCGCCGGTGGACTGGGCTTTCAGCGCTGCCGAGAAGCCCTTGTAGTCCTGCCAGTTGTCACTGATGTCGTACAGCAGGCCTTTCTCGGCGAAGAACTGCATCCGGTAGCCCGCGAACCACATGAAGACATCGTCCGGCTTGCCCTGCAGATACCGGTTGATGTTCTCCTGAAAGGTGTTGTGGTCGACGGTGTTGACCTTCACCTTCCGCCCGCCCGACTGCGCCTCGTACGCCGCGAAAGCGTCGGCGAAGGCCTTCTTCGGAATGGGGTCGGACGAATTCGAGCCCATGGTGATCGTCTTGCCGTCACCGCCGGGGCCGCTCCCGCAGGCGGTGAGCAAGGAGGGGAGCGTCACGGCTCCCGCACCGACTGCCGCACCACGCAACAGGCTCCGCCGGGACATCCGATGTCCTGCGACGCTGCCCGGCACACCTGACCTGTCGTAATCAGACTGCGTCATGCCCAACTCCTTTGGGATGCAACCCAACACAACCGAACGTGCGATTGGATCTCACCCCCAAGCGATGGCGTCGTCAAGGGTTTTGACGAGATGCCGAACAACCGATGTCGCTCCTCTTCCAACAGACTTCAACACGCTCTAACGTAATCGCACGCCTTGGCGTGCACATGCTGTGACCGATCCGGCACGAGTATGGAGGAACGTAACGATGCGTCATCTTCCAACCCGTACAACCCGAACCAGCCACCGCGGAGTCATCGGAGCGCTGCTGGCCGGGCTGCTCTGCGCCGCGGGGGCGACCGTTCCCGCCGTCGCGGACTCGCCCGCTCCCGCGCCCGCGCCCGCTCCGCAGGCCGGCAACGGCCTTGCGCTCACCCCTCCGATGGGGTTCAACAATTGGAACTCGACCCACTGTCGTGCCGAGTTCAACGAGGCGATGGTCAAGGGCATCGCCGACATCTTTGTCGAGAAGGGCCTCAAGGACGCGGGCTATCAGTACGTCAATCTCGACGACTGCTGGGCAAAGCCGCAGCGTAATGCGGACGGAAAGCTGGAGGCCGATCCGCAGCGCTTCCCGAACGGCATCAAGTCCGTCGCGGACTATGTCCACTCCAAGGGCCTGAAAATCGGCATCTACACCAGCGCCGGCACCAAGACCTGCGACAGCGTGGGACTTCCGGGCGCGCTCGGCCATGAGTACAGCGATGCGCAGCAGTTCGCGGACTGGGGCATCGACTACCTCAAGTACGACAACTGCAACAACCAGGGCGTCGACGCGAAACAGCGCTATACGACGATGCGGGACGCGCTGGCGGCGACCGGCCGCCCGATCGTCTACAGCATCTGCGAATGGGGCGAGAACAAGCCCTGGGAGTGGGCCGGCGAAATCGGCAACCTCTGGCGCACGACCGGCGACATCAATGACAGCTGGGGCAGCATGCTGTCGATCATGAAGCAGAATCTGCCCCTCGCCGCCGCAGCGGGCCCGGGGCGCTGGAACGACCCCGACATGCTGGAGGTCGGCAACGGCGGCATGACGGACACGGAGTACCGCACCCACTTCTCCATGTGGTCCGTGATGGCGGCGCCGCTGCTCATCGGTTCCGATCTGCGCAAGGCGGGCCCGGAGACCTTCGAGATCCTCGCCAACCACGAGGTCATCGCGGTCGATCAGGACCCGCTGGGCAAGCAGGGCACCGTGCTCTCCTCCATCGGCGGGCGCTGGGTCGTCGCCAAGGAGATGCAGGACGGCAGCCGCGTCGTGGCCCTCTTCAACGAGACCGGCAGCGCACAGCGCATCTCGACGACGGCCGAGGCGGCGGGGCTGCCGAAGGCCACCGCGTACACGATGCGTGACCTGTGGGAGCACACGACGTACAACACGGCGGGCAGCGTCTCGGCGACCGTCCCGGCACACGGGACCGTACTGCTGCGCATCGCCGCCGACCGCAAGTGGGCCGCGCATCCGCCTGCCGTGGAACTCGGCCTGAACGGAAGCCCGTTGGTCGAGGCCGGGCGCACGGCCGCACTGACGACGACGGTGACCGACCTCGGCCGTACCCCCGCCACGAAGGTCTCCGCGGCGCTCACCGGCCCCTCGGGCTGGCAGGTGAAGGCGGCATCGCCGACCGGATCACCGGCTCTGCCGACCGGCCGGGCCCTCACCACCCGCTGGCAGGTGACTGCCCCTGCGGGCACAGCCACCGGTACGTACGATCTGACGCTCACCGCCCAGTACCGCTCACCGGCCGGGACACGGGTGAGGTCCACGGTCCCGTTCCAGGCCCATGTGGTGGTCGCGCCGCCTGCGGGCGCCGGCTACCTGAGCGATCTGCCCCAGCTCTCGGCCGCCAACGGCTGGGGCCCGGTCGAGAAGGACACCAGCAACGGCGAGAGTAAGGCGGGTGACGGGAATCCGCTCACCATCGGCGGCGCGGTCTTCGCCAAGGGCCTCGGTGTGCATGCCGACAGCGCAGTCGAGTTCTACACCGGCGAGGCATGCAGCGCCGTGACGGCGCAGGTCGGGGTCGACGACGAGAAGGGCGCCAAAGGAACGGTCGCCTTCGAGGTCTGGGCCGATGGTACGAAGGTGGCGTCGACCGGTGTACTGACCAATGCGATGCCCGCGCAGCCGCTCTCCGCAGATGTGAGCGGTGCGCAGGTGGTGCGTCTGGTGGTCACCGACGGCGGGGACGGTACCGATTCCGACCACGCGGACTGGGCGGACCTGCGGATCACCTGCTGACGGGAGAGCTGACGAGGAATCGCGGTCGCGGCCATGTCGCGCCTTCGATGCCGGACGGGCCCCAGGACACCGGTCCTGGGGCCCGTCCGGCGCTTCTCGCCCTGCCGGACAGCAGGACCTAAACGGCCACCACCCCGCCCGATCCCACTCGCACCGCCGCCGCCGCCGCACCCACCAACCCCGCGTCGGTGCCCATCACTGCCGGGGCCACCGTGAGCTGCTGGACGTAGGAGAGCGTGGCGTACTGGCGCAGGGCCCGGCGCAGCGGAGCGAAGAGGATGTCGCCCGCTCCGGCCACTCCCCCGCCGATCACCGCGATGTCGATCTCGACGAGCGTGGCGGTGGCGGCGATTCCGGCTGCCAGCGCCTGAGCGGCGCGCTCGAACGAGGCGATGGCGACCTGGTCCCCGGCGCGCGCGGCGGCGGCCACGGCGGCGGCCGAGGCATCGCCGTTCGGTCCGGGCCGCCAGCCGGCCTCCAGCGCCCGGCGGGCGATGTTCGGTCCGCTGGCGATGCGCTCGACGCAGCCGCGCGAACCGCACGGACACGGGTCACCGTCCAGGTCGACGCTGACGTGGCCGATGTGCCCGGCGTTGCCCGTGGGGCCGGGGTGCAGTTTTCCGCCGAGGACGAGTCCGCCGCCTACACCCGTCGACACGACCATGCACAGCGCGTTGTCGTAGCCGCGGGCCGCGCCCAGCCAGTGCTCGGCCGCCGTCATCGCGACGCCGTCGCCGACCAGTTCGACGGACAGTCCGCCGACCGCCTTACCGACCCGCTCCACCAGCGGGAAGTCGCGCCAGCCGGGGACATTGACGGGACTGACCGTACCGGCCGAGGCGTCCACCGGGCCCGCGCTGCCGATTCCGACGGCCGTCGCCCGCTCCCACAGCGGCGATCCCGACAGCTCGGCCAGGACCTCCGTCACGGCCCCCATCACCGTCTCGGCGCTCTCCCGGGCGGGCGTCGGCCGCTGCGCCCGCACAAGGAGTGCGCCGCTGCCGTCCACCAGCGCGCCAGCGATCTTGGTGCCGCCGATGTCCAGCGCGGCGACGAGGTCGGTATGCATCGGTGTGGCTCCGTGAGTAGGTGGCGAGGACCTGCGGCTTCGGTAAACAGTCTGCCCAGTCTCCATTCAGCTGACAACGTTGTCCAGGGCCTATGCTCGACGGCACAGCCTCCGGCCCCTCCGCGGCACCGCTCGCGGGCCCGCCGGATCGCCCGCACCCGACGAACAGGACAGCGCACCGTGGCCGAGACCGCCCGTCACTCCGAGACCCGTTACGGCAACCGGCCGACCATGAAGGATGTGGCTGCCCGCGCCGGAGTGGGGCTCAAGACGGTCTCCCGTGTGGTCAACAGCGAGCCGGGTGTCACACCTGACACCGAACGCCGGGTCCAGGAGGCCATCGAGGCGCTCGGCTTCCGCCGCAACGACAGCGCGCGCGTCCTGCGCAAGGGCCGCACCGCTTCCATCGGCCTGGTCCTGGAGGATCTCGCCGACCCGTTCTACGGACCTCTGAGCCGCGCGGTGGAGGAGGTCGCCCGGGCACACGGCGCCCTGCTCATCAATGGGTCGAGCGCCGAGGACCCGGAGCGCGAGCAGGAGCTCGTACTCGCCCTGTGTGCGCGCCGGGTGGACGGGCTCATCGTGATTCCGGCCGGCGACGACCACCGCTATCTGGAGCCGGAGATAAAGGCCGGCATCGCCACCGTCTTCGTGGACCGCCCGGCAGGCCGTATCGACGCCGACATCGTCCTGTCCGACAGCTTCGGCGGCGCCCGCGAGGGCGTCGCGCATCTGATCGCGCACGGCCACCGCCGGATCGGCTTCATCGGCGACCAGCCGCGCATCCACACTGCCACCGAGCGACTGCGCGGCTACCACGCGGCCATGGCGGACGCCGGGACAACGGTCGAGGACTCGTGGGTCTCCCTCGGCTCGACCGACCCCGACCGGGTCCGGGCCGCCGCCGAGAAGATGCTCTCCGGCCCCGAGCCCGTCACCGCGCTGTTCGCGGGCAACAACCGGGTGACGGTGACGGCGGTACGTGTCCTCGCGGAGCAGGAGCACCGGGTCGCCCTGGTCGGCTTCGACGACATCGAACTGGCCGACCTGCTCGGCATCACCGTCATCTCCCAGGACGCCGCCGCCGTCGGCCGCACCGCCGCCGAGCACCTCTTCCGCCGTCTGGACGGCGCGGACCACGCCCCGGCCCGCGTGGAGCTCCCCACGACGCTCATCCAGCGCGGCTCGGGCGAACTGCCGCCCGCCTGAGCCGCCGCGCCGCCACGGTCACCATGACACGGTGGACGGCGCGAGCACCCGTCACGGAGCGGTCACCGTGAGCCCGCCCCGCCGCGGCGACGCGAATGCGTCCAGGTCGGCGCGCGTCAGACCGGTCAGGCGAGCGACTTCGGCGGTGTCCAGGGCACCGCAGTCGATGCCGCGCAGGAGGTACCCGCTGAGCGCCTTGGCGGTGGCGGGTTCGTCCATGACGTCGCCGCCGGCCTTGGCCACATACGCGGCGAGGCGGGCAGCGGCCTGCTCCAGGCCCTCGCGGTAGAAGGTGTAGACGGCTGCGTAACGCGTCGGCAGATGGCCCGGATGCATGTCCCAGCCCTGGTAGTAGGCGCGGGCCAGGGCGCGGCGGGTGAGGCCGTAGTGGAGCCGCCAGGCCTCGTGGACCTGGTGGGTCGGGCCGACCGGGAGGACGTTGGTGGAGCCGTCGGAGACCCGTACGCCGGTGCCTGCGGCGGCGACCTGCATGACGGCCTTGGCGTGGTCGGCGGCCGGGTGGTCGCCGGCCTGATAGGCGGGGCTGACGCCGACGCAGGCGCTGTAGTCGAAAGTGCCGTAGTGCAGACCGGTGGCGCGGCCCTGCGCGGAGTCGATCATGCGAGCCACGGCGGCGGTGCCGTCGGCGGCGAGGATGGACTGGCTGGTCTCGATCTGGATCTCGAAGCCGAGGCGGCCCGACGGCAGCCTGTGCGCCTGCTCGAACGCTTCGAGGAGCCGGACGAAGGCGGTGACCTGCTCGGGGTACGTCACCTTGGGGAGAGTGAGGACAAGCCCGTCGGGGAGGCCGCCCGCCCGCATCAGACCGGTGAGGAAGATGTCCGTGGTGCGGATGCCGCGGTCGCGTACGGCGGCCTCCATGCACTTCATCCGGATGCCCATGTACGGGGCCGCCGTGCCGTTCCCGTACGCCTCCGAGACCAGCCGGGCGGCGCGGGCGGCGGCCTCGTCCTCCTCGGCATCGGGGCGGGGGCCGTAGCCGTCCTCGAAGTCGATGCGCAGGTCTTCGACGGGCTCGCGCTCCAGCTTGGCGCGTACCCGGTCGTGGACGGGTACGGCGAGTTCGTCGGGGATGCCGAGGACGGCGGCGAACGAGGCCGCGTCGGGAGCGTGCTCGTCCAGGGCCTTCAGCGCCCGGTCGCCCCAGGAGCGGATGGTGCCGGAGGTGAACGTGTCACCGGGGACGTAGACCGTGTGGACCGGCTGGCGCGTCCCCGGATCGCCCGGGTAGCGGTGGGCGAGCTCGGCGTCGACCGCGCTGAGGGAGGCGCTGATCTCCTCGCTGACCGCACCGGCGAGGCTCGTTGCCACCTTCTCCTGCTGACCCATTTCCACACCCTCCACAGTCACGCTGTTTCCACGTCTCGGAATCAGCAATCCGCATAGTGAAGTTATAAGGCTGCCGGATCTGCGTCAATGGTGATCGGAAACGGTCCGGGGCCGCGCGGTGTGTTCACACCGTGCGGCCCCGGACCGTCGGAAACGGGGTGCGGCTGGGCGGCGGGTCAGCCCTTGCGGGTCTTGACCTCGTCGGTGAGCTGGGGGACGACCTGGAAGAGGTCGCCGACGACGCCGTAGTCGACGAGGTCGAAGATCGGGGCCTCGGCGTCCTTGTTGATCGCGACGATCGTCTTGGACGTCTGCATGCCGGCGCGGTGCTGGATCGCGCCGGAGATGCCGGAGGCGATGTACAGCTGCGGGGAGACCGACTTGCCGGTCTGGCCGACCTGGTTGGAGTGCGGGTACCAGCCGGCGTCGACCGCGGCACGCGAGGCGCCGACGGCCGCACCGAGGGAGTCGGCCAGCGCCTCGATGACCGCGAAGTTCTCCGCACCGTTGACGCCACGGCCGCCGGAGACGACGATCGCGGCCTCGGTCAGCTCCGGACGGCCCGTCGACTCCCGCGGCGTGCGGGACAGCACCTTCGTGCCGGTGGCCTGCGCGGAGAACGACACCGCCAGGGTCTCGACCGCACCCGCCGCCGCAGCGGCCTCGACCGGAGCCGAGTTCGGCTTGACCGTGATGACCGGGGTCCCCCTGGAGACACGGGACCTGGTGGTGAACGACGCGGCGAACGCGGACTGCGTCGCGACGGGGCCCTGCTCACCGGCCTCCAGATCGACGGCGTCGGTGATGATCCCCGACCCGATCCGCACCGCGAGACGGGCCGCGATCTCCTTGCCCTCCGCGGACGAGGGGACCAGCACCGCCACCGGGGAGACGGCAGCATGGGCGGCCTGCAGCGCGTCGACCTTCGGCACGACCAGATAATCGGCGAACTCCGGCGCATCGGCGGTCAGGACCTTCACCGCACCGTGCTCGGCCAGCACCCCCGCGGTATCGGCGGCACCCCTGCCGAGCGCGACCGCGACCGGCTCACCGACACGACGCGCCAGCGTCAAAAGCTCCAGAGTGGGCTTGCGGACGGCACCGTCCACGTGATCGACATAGACGAGAACTTCAGCCATGGGACTTCAATCTCCTGCGAGTAGCGAAGAAACAACGGGGGACGAGCGGGGGTCAGATGAACTTCTGGCCGGCCAGGAACTCGGCCAGCAGCCTGCCGCCCTCACCCTCGTCCTTGACGATCGTGCCCGCCGTACGGGCCGGACGCTGCGCCGCGGAATCCACCGCGGTCCAGGCACCCGCCAGACCGACCTCGTCCGCCTCGATCCCCAGGTCCTCCAGGTCCAGCGACTCGACCGGCTTCTTCTTCGCCGCCATGATCCCCTTGAACGACGGGTAACGCGCCTCACCCGACTGGTCCGTCACCGACACCACCGCCGGCAACGACGCCTCCAGCCGCTCCGAAGCCGTGTCACCGTCCCGGCGGCCCGTCACCGTGCCGCCCTCGACCGACACCTCCGACAGCAGCGTGACCTGCGGGACACCCAGACGCTCCGCCAGCACCGCAGGCAGCACACCCATCGTGCCGTCCGTCGACGCCATCCCACAGATCACCAGGTCGTAACCCGTCTTCTCGATCGCCTTCGCCAGCACCAGCGACGTGCCCATCGCATCACTGCCGTGCAGATCGTCGTCCTCGACGTGAACAGCCTTGTCCGCACCCATCGACAACGCCTTGCGCAACGCGTCCTTGGCATCCTCCGGACCCACCGTCAGCACGGTGATCTCCGCATCGTCCGCACCGTCCGCGATCTGCAGCGCCTGCTCCACCGCGTACTCGTCGAGCTCCGACAGCAGACCGTCGACATCCTCACGGTCCAGCGTCAGGTCATCGGCGAAGTGCCGGTCGCCGGTGGCGTCGGGCACATACTTCACACAGACAACGATCCTCAAGCTCACGCCGGCTCTCCTACCTGGGTGTGGTTCGTATCGACGACAATATGGCACTCAGTACCCTCTGTAAAGGAACCCGGTGCCAGAAAGGGCCTTCCGGTGCTACGTTCCCCGCATGACTGACGCACGCAGACCGGCCAAGAAGCCCCCCATGCGGGAGGTGCTCGCCCAGGCGGCCTTCCAGCTCTTCCTGGAGCGGGGCTTCGAGCAGACCACGGTGGACGACATCGTGGCGCGGGCCGGGGTCGGGCGCCGGTCGTTCTTCCGGTACTTCCCCTCCAAGGAGGACGCGGTCTTCCCGGATCACGAGCGCTGCCTTGCCGACATGACGGCGTTCCTTGCGGGGGTCGGTGACGCGGATCCGGTCGACGCGGTGTGCGATGCTGCCCGGCTCGTGCTGCGCATGTACTCCGCAAACCCCGAATTCTCCGTCCAGCGCTACCGGCTCACCCGCGAGGTGCCCGGGCTGCGTACCTACGAACTGTCCGTCGTGCGCCGTTACGAGCAGACGTTGGCCGGCTATCTCCGTGACCGGTACGGCGAGTCGGGGGACGGTGCGCTGCGGGCCGAGGTGATCGCCGCCTCCGTGGTCGCCGCGCACAACAACGGGCTGCGGACCTGGCTGCGTTCGGGCGGTGAGGGGGACGCGGAGTCCGCGGTGGATCACGCGCTCGGGCTGGTGCGCCAGGTGTGGGGGAGTGCGCCGGCCCAGGGTGCGTCCCCGGCCGCCACCGATGGTGACGTGGTTGTCATGGTTGCCGCCAAGGGGGCCCCGATGTGGCGTGTCGTGCAGCAGATCGAGTCGGTCATCGGCCAGGGCTGACACCGGGGCCGACCTCGGTATGGCACTGAGTGCCTTTACGTTTCGACACTCAGTGCCCTATGGTGCGGACGCGCCGACGCGCAGGTGCGGCGCATCCGAGCCGAGCGCAGGGGGTCGAAACGTGTCCCGATCATCAAGTGGCACCGTGCAGACGGTGCATGAGGAAGCCGGCCTGTACTACCACCGGTGCCGCTGGTGCGGCACGGCCTCCTTCCGGAGGCTGCTGTGTCCGGTGTGCGCTTCAAGTGATCTGAAGCCCGAACGCAGCGCCGGTCTGGGCGTCGTGGTGAGGTCCGGCGTCGTGCATCGCTACACGGACGCGGCACGCAACGAGTCCCTCGTCCGGCTCCCCGAGGGCTTCGTGTTCCGTTGCCGTGTCGTGGGCGCCGCACCGCACCAGGTGTCGGTCGGCGCGCGGGTGCGCCCGGTTGCCGGCGGTGATCGGGATACGGGCGAGGTGGTCTTCGAACTCTGCGAGCCGCCCGGGCGTGACGACTGGTTCTGAGTCTGCGCGCGAGCGGCCTGCGCGTCGCCGCCGTGTCCTGCGGCTACGGCGACCTCCCTCTATGTGCTGACTATTCCGAATGGTCGCTTTCCGGTCGGCCGTTATTCGATCGTCAATAAAAATCGTCCGCCATGTGGGAACCCCTCTTGCCTTGCGGACTGTATGCGAAATACGGTCTGCGATATTCCTTGATCACCCCTGGCGGGAGGTAGGCCCTCGTGCGCCGAAAAGCGGTTGCCCTGGTGGCAGTTGCATTGGTGTCCCTCACCTCGGGCTGCGCATCACTGCAGTCCTCGGCGACCGAGGTCGGCGGTGTGCGGAAAACCGATGAACGGTCCGTACGCGACGGCGGGACACTCACCGTTGCTCTCAACTCCGACCCGGACAAACTCGACCCCACTCTTGCCCAGACCCTCGTGGGCCGGACGGTCTTCGCGGGCATGTGCGAGAAGCTCTACGACATCGACGAGAACGGCGTCGTCGTGCCGCAGCTGGCCGCAGCACTCCCCACCACCTCCGCCGACGGCCGCACCGTCACCCTGCAGGTGCGTCGCGACCTGAAGTTCAGCGACGGCACCCGGCTCGACGCCTCGGCCGTCGTCACCTCACTGCTGCGCCACCGCGATCTGCCCGGCTCCGCGCGCGGCACCGAGCTCGCCCCGGTCGGGTCCATCGAGGCCACCGGCCCGTACACCGTACGGATGGAGCTCAAGCAGCCCTATGTTCCGCTCACCGGTGTGCTCGCCGACCGGGCCGGGATGGTGATGTCGCCGACCGCGCTCAAGAAGTACGGGAAGAACTTCACCAACCACCCGTCCTGCGTGGGGCCGTTCCGCTTCGTGGAACGGGTCGGCGGCGACCGGATCGTGCTGAAGAAGGACCCCAACTACTACGACGCGGACAAGGTCCACCTCGACGGGGTCATCTACAAGCCGATCCCCGACGGCAACGTCCGGCTCGCCAACCTGCGCTCCGGCGACCTCCAGGTCGGCGACCAGATGGGCCCCATCGACGTCCAGAGCGCGCTGACGGAGCCCAGGCTCCAGCTCTTCAACTCGCCCTCGCTCGGCTACCAGGGCATCGGCCTCAACGTCGGCAATGTGAAGGGGCTCGGCCAGAAGCCGGGGAAGCTCGACACCCCGATCGCCCGCGACGTACGGGTCCGCGAGGCCTTCGAGCTGGCCATCGACCGCGACACCCTGAACAAGGTCGTCTTCCAGGGCATGTACGAGCCGGCCTGCGGCCCGATCTCCCCGCAGTCCGCCATCGCCCCCGGCGTCAAGCCGGAGGACTGCCCGAAGCGCGACGTGGCCAAGGCGAAGAGGCTGCTGAAGGAGGCCGGGGTGAAGACCCCGGTGAAGATCGAGCTGAAGACCTCCACCACCCCGGAACAGGGGCGCGTGGGACAGGTCCTCCAGGCCATGGTCAAGGAGGCAGGCTTCGATCTCTCGCTGCGGCCCACCGAGTACGCCACCATGCTGTCGGAGACCGACGCAGGACACTACGACGTCTTCACCAGCGGCTGGTCCGGGCGGCTCGACCCCGACGGCAACGTCTCCAACTTCCTGAAGACCGCAGGTGCCATGAACGCCTACGGTCTCGGCGACCCCGAGATCGACCGGCTGATCGACGAGGGCCGCACCGTCGCCGACCCGGCCCGCCGCACCGAGATCTACAACGAGCTCACCCGGCGCGTCCAGGACGCCCACACCATGATCTACCTCTACCGGCAGAAGAACTATGTCGTCGCCACCAAGTCCGTCGCGGGCATCCGCGTCTACGGCGACGGCCTGGTCCGGGTCAAGACTGCGGGGTACACCCGATGACGAAGTACCTGCTGACGCGGCTGCGTCAGTCCCTCATCACGCTCTTCCTGGTCTCCATCGTGGTCTTCGCCGGTATCCGGGCGCTGCCCGGAGACCCGGCGCTCGCCCTGGCCGGCGAGGAGCGCAGCCCCGAGGCGCTCGCCGCGATCCGTGAGGCGTACGGACTCAACGACAACATCGTCGTGCAGTACGGGCGGTTCATCGGCCACGCCCTCACCGGTGACCTCGGCACCTCCTCCCGTACCGGACTCCCGGTCGCCGACGCCATCGGCCAGGCGCTGCCCGTGACGCTGGAACTGGCCGCCCTCTCCCTGCTGCTCGCCGTCGTCCTCGGCATCGGCGCCGGAGTCGTCGCGGCCGTGCGGCGCGGCAAGCCCGAGGAGTGGCTCGCCAATGTCATCGCGCTGATCGGGCTCTCCATCCCGACCTTCTGGCTCGGCATCGTGCTGGTGCTCGGATTCGCCATCGCCATCCCGGTGTTCGCCGCCTCCGGCTATGTCCCCTTCGGCACCGACCCGATCGACAATCTGCGCCGCATGGTGCTGCCCGCGATCGTCCTCGGCTCCGGCCTCGCCGCCGTGGTGATGCGCCAGACCCGGGCGGCGATGCTCGACTCGCTCTCCGCCGACTACGTCCGTACCGCTCGCGCCAAGGGGCTCTCCAGGCGGGCCGTCGTCGGCGGGCATGCGCTGCGCAACTCGCTCGTCACCGTCGTGACCGTCCTCGGTCTCCAGCTCGGCCATCTGATCTCCGGCGCCGTCGTCACCGAGCAGATCTTCGTCCTGCCCGGCTTCGGCAAGCTCACCATCGACGCCGTCTTCACCCGCGACTATGCGACGCTCCAGGCCGTGGTGCTCTGCACCTCCGCCGCATACATCCTCATCAACCTGCTGGTCGACGTGGTCTATTCGGTCATCGACCCGCGCATCCGGCTCGGAGGTGCCCGGTGACCACAGCGACCCAGACGCTCCCCACCACACCGGGGGCCACCGCCGGGAAGCGGGCCGGCCACGGCAGGCTGCGCGCCCTGCGCAAGAACCGGCTCGCCCTCACCGGCGGCATCATCGCCGCCGTCTTCGTCCTCGCCGCCCTGTTCGCCCCGCTCATCGCCCCGTACGACCCGGCACAGCCCGACTTCGGGAACGTACTGGCCGAACCGAGCTGGGCGCACTGGCTCGGCACCGACGACCTCGGCCGCGACCAGCTCTCCCGCATCGTGTACGGGACACGGGCTTCCATGCAGGTCGGCCTGATCGCCGTCGTGCTGGCCTTCGTCATCGGCGTACCGCTGGGGCTGCTCGCCGGGTACTACGGCAGGTTCACGGACAGCGCCGTCTCCCGGCTGACCGACACCATGCTCGCGTTCCCGTTCCTGGTGCTCGCCGTCGGCCTGGCCGCGATCCTCGGCCCCTCGCTCACCAACGCCACCATCGCCATCGGCATCTCGCAGATCCCCGCCGTCATCCGGATCACCCGCGCCGAGACCCTGCGGCTCAAGCACGTCGACTACGTCGGGGCTGCCATCGCCAACGGCGGCGGCGACGGCACGGTGCTCTTCCGGCACATCCTGCCCAACGCCACCTCCGCACTGATCGTCCAGGCGACCGTCGGCATCCCCGCGGCGATCATCGGCGAGGCACTGCTCAGCTTCCTCGGCCTCGGTGTCCAGCCGCCCGCCCCGTCCCTCGGTGTGATGCTCTCCGGCGCCCAGTCCTTCCTGGCGCCCGCGCCCTGGCTCGCCGTCTTTCCCGGCCTGGCGATCGTCGCGGCGACGCTGGCCTTCAACCTGCTCGGCGACGGACTGCGTGACGTCCTCGACCCCCGCGGAGGCACCCGATGACCGAAGCCGTACTCGAATCCGCCCCCGGGGCCGTACGCGAACCCGTGCTCAGCGTCCGAGATCTGTCGGTGTCCTTCCGCTCCGACACCCGGACCGTGCACGCCGTCGACGGTGTCTCCTACGACCTCTTCCCCGGCGAAGTCCTCGCCGTGGTGGGGGAGTCGGGGTGCGGCAAGTCCGTCACCTCGATGGCGGTGATGGGCCTGCTCCCGCCCACCGCGCAGATCGGCGGCTCCATCAGGCTCGGTGGCCGGGAACTGGCCGGCGCGTCGGAGAAGGAGCTGCAGAAGGTCCGCGGCAAGGACATCGCGATGATCTTCCAGGAGCCGATGACCTCGCTGAACCCGGTCCTCACCATCGGCCGGCAGATCGGCGAAGTGCTCCGCAGGCACCAGGGGCTGAGCAAGAAGGAGGCCGGGGCGCGCGCCGTGGAACTCCTCGACCTGGTCGGCATCCCCGCCCCGCAGCGCCGCATCGACGAATACCCGCACCAGCTCTCGGGCGGCATGCGCCAGCGCGTGATGATCGCCATCGCCGTCGCCTGCGACCCCTCCGTACTCATCGCGGACGAGCCGACCACCGCACTCGACGTCACCGTGCAGGCCGGCATCCTCGAAGTCCTCCAGTCGCTGCGCGAACGGCTCGGCACGGCGATCGTCCTCGTCACCCATGACCTCGGCGTGGTGGCGGACGCCGCCGACCGGGTGCTGGTGATGTACGCCGGGCGCTCCGTCGAACAGGCGCCGGTGCACGACCTGTTCGCCTCCGCCCGGCACCCGTACACCCGAGGCCTGCTCGGCGCCGTCCTGCGGCCCGGCGGCGAGGGCAAGCGACGGCTGCCCGAGATCCCCGGCCTGGTGCCGAGCCTCGACAGCCAGCCGGACGCCTGCACCTTCGCACCCCGGTGCAGCCGCGCCGACGAAACCTGTACGGGCAGCCGGCCCGGCTTCAGGTCCATCGACCCGAAGGAGGGTGTGGACGCCCAGCACCGGGCGGCATGCTGGCACCCGTACGGCGCGGACGAGAAGTCCGACGCCGCAGGGCCGGCGACCACCGAAGCGTCCGCCGCCGCACCGGCGACCACCGAAGCATCCGCCGACGCCGCGCGACCCGACTGGGAGGCCGGAAAGTGACCACCCCGCAGACCGTCCCCGCACCGCGCGAGAGTGACGAGAACTCCTCGCATCAGCAGCCGCCCGTGCTGCGGATCGACTCCATGGAGCGGCACTTCGCCGCCTCCGGCGGCGCTACCGTCCGTGCCGTCGACGGGGTCTCGATCACCATCGGACGCGGCGAGGTCGTCGGCCTCGTCGGCGAGTCCGGCAGCGGCAAGTCGACCGTCGGGCGCTGTGTCGTACGCCTCGACGAACCCACCGGCGGCACCGTCCACATCAACGGCACCGACGTCACCCACCTCTCCCGCCGCGCCCTGCGCCCCCTGCGCAAGGACTTCCACCTGGTCTTCCAGGACCCGTCGTCCTCGCTCGACCCCCGCATGACCATCGGGCAGATCATCGCCGAGCCGATCAAGCTGCACCGTCAGGCCCGCGGCGAAGCCGTACGGGCACGGGTCGAGCAGCTCCTCGCCCAGGTCGGACTGCGCCCCGAGCACGCCGACCGGCACCCGCACGAACTCTCCGGCGGACAACGCCAGCGCATCTCCATCGCCCGCGCGCTCTCCTGCGACCCCGACCTCGTCGTCGCAGACGAACCGACGTCGGCGCTCGACGTCTCCGTCCAGGCATCCGTACTCAATCTGCTCGCCGACCTCCAGCGCGACCGCGGCTTCGGCTGTCTGTTCATCACCCACGACCTGGCCGCCGTCGAGTTCCTCGCCGACCGGATCGCCGTGATGTACCTCGGGCAGATCGTCGAACAGGCCCCGACCGCCGAACTGTTCGCCTCCCCGAAGCACCCGTACACCCAGGCGCTGCTCTCCGCCGCGCCGGTCCCCGACCCGGTCGAGCAGCGCTCCCGCGAACGCATCGTGCTGCACGGCGAGCTCCCCAGCCCGCTGGACCCCCCGCCCGGCTGCCGCTTCCACACCCGCTGCCCGCTCGCCACCGACAGGTGCCGCACCGAGGCCCCGGCCCTGCGCGAACTGCCCGGCGGCCGGCAGGTCTCCTGCCACCTCGTCAAGGACGACGGCACCGCCCCGGACGCGGCCGCCTGACTTCCCGTACATACGATCCGAACCGAACTCCAGAACCTCGCACGTCGCAGCAAGGAGCCATATCCGTGTTCACCACCCGGCCGACCCTCCAGGGCACCTTCGGCATGGTGTCCTCCACCCACTGGCTCGCCTCGCAGTCCGCGATGGCCGTCCTGGAGGACGGCGGCAACGCCTACGACGCCGCCGTCGCAGCCGGATTCGTCCTGCATGTCGTCGAACCGCACCTCAACGGCCCGGCCGGTGAAGTGCCGATGATCCTGGCGCCGAAGGACGGCGAGGCGCAGGTGCTGTGCGGCCAGGGCCCGGCCCCCGCCGGTGCCACCGTCGCCCACTACCGCTCCCTCGGCCTCGACCTGGTCCCCGGCACCGGACCGCTCGCCGCAGCCGTGCCGGGCGCGTTCGACGCCTGGATGCTGCTGCTGCGCGACCACGGCACCAAGACCGTCGCCGAGGTGCTGCGGTACGCGATCGGGTACGCGGAGGACGGCCACGCGCCCGTCGAGCGGATCGGCCAGACCGTCGAGACCGTCCGCGAACTCTTCGAGACCGAGTGGCAGTCCTCCGCCGATGTCTACCTCCCCGGCGGCAAGTCACCGAAGCCGGGCGAGCTCTTCCGTAATCCCGCCCTCGCCGCGACCTGGCGCCGCCTGACAGCCGAGGCCGAGAAGACCGGCGGTGACGACCGCATCGCCCAGATCGACGCCGCTCGGAAGATCTGGAGCGAGGGCTTCATCGCCGAAGCCCTGGTCCGTCAGGCAGCCCGCCCCACCATGGACACCAGCGGCTCCCGCCACACCGGCACCCTCACCGCCGCCGACCTGGCCGGCTGGTCCGCGTCCTACGAGGCGCCCGCCACGTACGACTGGAACGGCTGGACACTCGCCAAGGCCGGCGGCTGGAGCCAAGGCCCCGCCTTCCTCCAGCAGCTCGCTCTGCTCCCCGCCGAACTCCCGCAGTACGGCTCCGCGGAGTACGTCCACCTGCTCATCGAGGGCTGCAAGCTCGCCATGGCCGACCGTGAGGCCTGGTACGGCGACGCCGCCGACGTGCCCCTCGACGTGCTGCTCTCCGAGCCGTACAACGCCGAGCGGCGCGCCCTCATCACCGACGAGGCCTCGCGCGAACTGCGTCCCGGCAGCCCCGGCGGCCGCACCCCCGTCCTCAGCGAGCACGCGCACGCCGTCGCCTCGGGCGAGGCCGGGTTCGATGCCATGGGCATACCGGCGGCGGGCGTCGGCGAGCCGACCGTCGCGAAGGACGGCGCCGCTGTGGGAGAGCCGACCGTCGCCAAGGACGGCGCGACTCGTGGCGACACCTGCCACGTCGACATCGTCGACCGCTGGGGCAACATGATCTCCGCCACCCCCAGCGGTGGCTGGCTCCAGTCCAACCCGGTCGTGCCGGAGCTCGGCTTCCCGCTCGGCACCCGCCTCCAGATGGCCTGGCTCGACGAGGGCCTGCCGAACTCCCTCACCCCCGGCCGCCGTCCCCGCACCACCCTCACCCCGTCCCTCGCCCTGCGCGACGGCGTCCCGGTCATGGCCTTCGGCACGCCCGGCGGCGACCAGCAGGACCAGTGGCAGGTCCACTTCTTCCTCGCCGTCGCGCTGAGCGCCGAGGTCCGCGGCGGCCTCGACCTCCAGGGCGCCATCGACGCCCCGAACTGGCACAACGACAGTTTCCCCGGCTCCTTCTTCCCGCGCGGGATGCGCCCCGGCAGCGTCACCGTCGAGGAGCGCATGGACCCGGAGGTCGTGGAGGAGCTGCGCCGCCGCGGCCATGACGTCACCGTCGGCGACCCGTGGTCCGAGGGCCGGATGTGCGCCGTGGCCCGCGACCCGGAGACCGGAGTGCTGTCCGCGGCCGCGAACCCGCGCGGCATGCAGGGGTACGCCGTCGGACGCTGACCGGCCACCTCCCCGTCATGACCAGGTCGTCGGCTCCGCGGCGGACCGTGCTTAGCTGTGGTCATGATCGATGAATTCCTTGCCGGAGACCTGACCGAGGTCGAGGCGGCGGTCCGCGCAGCGGCCGCCGCCGAGATCATGCCGCGCTACCGGCAGCTCGCCGCGCACGAGATCGTCGAGAAGAGCGGTCCGCACGACCTGGTCACCACCGCCGACCGCCTCGCCGAGGAACACCTCACCGCATCCCTGACCAGGCTCCTGCCCGGCTCGGTGGTCGTCGGTGAGGAGTCGGTCCACGCCGATCCGAAGGTGTACGACGCCCTGGGCGGCGAGGCACCGGTCTGGATCGTCGACCCGGTCGACGGCACCCGCCAGTTCGTCCGCGGCGAGCCGGGCTTCTGCACGCTCGTCGCCCTTGCCCACCACGGCGAACTCCTCGCCTCCTGGACGTATGCCGCGGCCCTGGACGAGATGGCGATCGCCGTCCGCGGCCGCGGTGCCACGCTCGACGGCAAGCCGATACACTCCGGCTCGCCCGCGCCCGGGGCTGTTCTGCAGGTGGCGATGTCGCACCCCGACTACACCACCGAGGCCCAGAAGCACGCCCTCCTCGGCCTGCGCACCGAGGGCATCGATGCCCGCCCCTGTGGTTCCGCCGGCCTCGAATACCTCGCCGTCGCCCGCGGCGACCAGGACGCGGTCGCCTTCAACTGGGAGTACGCCTGGGACCACGCGGCAGGTCTGCTCCTGGTCACCGAGGCGGGCGGCGCCCAGGCCACACTCTCCGGCGCCCCGTTCCGGATCACCGGCGGCAACGCCCTGCCGTTCACGGCGGCCCGTGACGAGGCGACCGTCGAGCGTATCCTTCAGGCGCTCCGCGGCGAAGTCTGACCGGCCGCCGCCTCGCCGTTGCCGTGCTGGACCAGGCAGAACGGATGCCCGGCCGGGTCCGCGTAGATCCGCCACGGGCGCCCCGTCCCGGCCCCGTCGTCGAGGACAACCGCACCGGAAGCCACTGCCTGTGTCTGCGCCGCGTCCAGATCCGGGACGCCGAAGTCCAGATGGAACTGCTGCGGGTGCGCCGGGTTCCCCCACCGCGGCGGCCGGTGGTCCGTCACCCGCTGGAATGCGAGGACCAGCCCGGTTTCCGTGTGGAGTGTCGCCCAGCCGTCGCCGAGCGCCCATCGCCGGTCCGGCCGGTCGACCTCCCCGCCGAGCAGGCAGTGGTAGAACCCGGCGAGGCGTGCGGGATCGGCGCAGTCGAGTACCACGCACTGGAATTCGGCGATCACGAGCAGCTCCCGGTCTCTCCGGCGCCCGTCGCAAGCACCGATCGGACGTCCCGCACCAACTCCGCAGCCCTCTGCACCGCCGCCGCGTCCAGCCCCCGCAGCGCCTCGCCGACCCGTCCGGCGAAGTCCGCGGGGGTGTCCGGCAGCGCGGCCGCAGCGGCCAGCGCACCCTTCTCGTTCAGACACCAGGTGCGGTGGTGGGCGTGGAGCGACTGGGTGAGGATGCCGAACGCCCGCGACAGGCACAGGGCGACATGGAGCGGGTCCCCGGCCGGGGCCGACTTGCGGGCGGCCGCGACCGAGAATTCCGCCTCCCACGCGGCTTCGACGAGCGCGGTGCGCAGTGGCTCCGGATAAGTGCGGGTCTCCTGCTGAAGCACTGTCAATTCGCCCCGGGGATCGGCGAGTACGTGTCCGAGCGCGACCTCCCCGGGATAGGCGGGGGACCAGAAACCGAGCGGATGCCCCGGCTGCACGCCCACTTCGAAGCGGCCTTCGAGGCAGTCGGACCAGACCGCCTCCACCCGGTCCAGATCGCGCAGGATCCAGTCCACCGGGGTGCCGTCGACCCGCAGCCAGGCCCCGCCGTCGACCCAGGGCCCCCAGCCGCCGGGACCCGCGACCTCCGCCGGGGAGCCCTGTACCTCGGACGCCAGCGCCGTCAGTGCGGCCAGGTCAGGAGTGCCGCGGTAGTACACGCCCAGATCCCAGTCGGAGTCCGGGCGATGCGTGCCGCGGGCCCGGCTGCCGCCCAGGGCGACAGCCCGGATGCCGGGCAGCGCGGCGAGCCGGGAGGCCATGTCCGCGATACGGGCGGGCGTGACAGAGCAGGGATGCGGCACGGGCGCGGCTTGAGAATTCGGCGTGTTCATCGAGTGGCGACCCTACCCGCGGCCGAGCCGTCGGCGCCTCGGAATATCCTGGGTGTCCTGGCCGTCGGCTGACGAAGGAGTCCGAAGGTGCCGTCGATGCTTGATGCTGTCGTCGTGGGGGCGGGGCCCAACGGACTGACCGCCGCGGCCGAACTGGCCCGCCGTGGCTTCGCCGTGGAGGTCTTCGAGGCGGCCGAGACCGTCGGAGGCGGTGCCCGTACCGAAGAGCTCACCCTCCCCGGATTCCGCCACGACCCCTGTTCCGCCGTTCATCCGCTGGGCATCGGTTCGCCCGCGTTCAACGCGATGCCGCTGTCCCGGCACGGCCTGGAGTGGCTCCAGCCCGAGCTGGCGCTCGCCCACCCGTTCCCGGACGGGTCGGCCGCCGTGCTCACCGGGTCGGTGGGGGAGAGCGCCATGTCCCTCGGTGCCCAGGACGCGGGGGCGTACCGCAGGCTCGTCGCCCCGTACCTGGGCCACTGGGACACCCTCGCCGAGGACTTTCTGCGCACCCCGTGGGACGGGCTGCCCCGTGACCCGTACCGCTGGGTGCGATTCGGTCTCGACGCGCTCCAGCCCGCGACGCTGCTCTCCCGCCGTTTCCGCGGTGCCAGGGCGCGCGGTCTGTTCGCCGGGCTCGGCGCGCATGCCATAGCGCCCGTCAGCGGCCTGGCCACCGGCGGGGTCGCCCTGCTCTTCGCCCTCGCCGCGCACGAGAAGGGCTGGCCGGTGCCGCGCGGCGGATCGCAGGCCATCTCCGACGCCCTCGCCTCGTACCTCCGCGAACAGGGCGGCACGATCCGTACCGGCACGGAGGTCAAGCGCCTGGACGAGCTCCCGCCCGCCCGCGCCTACATCTTCGACACCTCGCCGACCGCCCTCGCCCGCATCGCGGGGCTGGGCCGCGCCTACAGCGGCTACCGGTACGGGGCATCCTGCTTCAAGATCGATTACGCGCTGTCGGGCCCTGTCCCGTGGACCGCGAAGGAGGCCCGCCGCGCCGGAACGGTCCACATCGGCCCCACGGCTGGCGAGATCAACTCCGCGCTGAGCGCCGCGGTGGCGGGCCGCGACCCGAGCGTGCCGTTCCTGATCACCGCACAGCCCAGCCTGGTCGATCCGTCCCGCGCGCCCGAGGGCCGGCATGTCTTCTGGGCGTACGGACATGTCCCGGCGGGCTGGGAGGGCGACGCCACCGATGTGATCGAGCGGCAGCTGGAGCGCTTCGCCCCGGGCTTCCGCGACCTGGTGCTCGCCCGGGCGGTCGCGGGGCCGCCCCAACTCGCGGCGCGCAATGCCAATTACGTCGGCGGCGACATCGCGTGCGGCGCGTTCTCCGGCCTCCAGACGGTGATCCGGCCCAAGCTCGCACGGGTTCCGTATGCGACGGCGCATCCGGCGGTGTTCATGTGCTCCTCGGCCACTCCGCCCGGTCCGGGCGTGCACGGCATGTCCGGTCACCATGCGGCGAAGGCCGTCTGGCGGCGGCTTCGGGCGGCCTGAGCAACTCAAGGCCGTCCGGAGCGCCGGGACCGTCCGGCCCCCGGGCCGATGTGCCCCCTGCCCCACGGCAGGGGGCACCGGTCGTCTCCGGCCGGTCACGGGGCATGCACACCGCGGCGACGACACCGGCGGCGCACGCGCTGTGCCGTTCGGTCCAGGCCCGGCGGGTGGTGACGCGGTAGTAACAGGCCTGGC
Organism: Streptomyces sp. NPDC058239; assembly: GCF_042882185.1. NCBI lineage: Bacteria > Bacillati > Actinomycetota > Actinomycetes > Kitasatosporales > Streptomycetaceae > Streptomyces > Streptomyces sp. NPDC058239. The sequence goes on along the minus strand of NZ_JBHVWS010000058.1, from coordinate 1,427 downwards.
CGGTCAGGTGGACCACAGGGCCGCCGAACAGCAGCACCAAGGGCCGTCCGGCCGAAGGGGACACGGCATCATGGCCGCATGCGCACACCCGAGGCCGTCACCGTCACCCTGGTACGCGGTGACATCACCCAGCAGTCCGCCGATGTCATCGTCAACGCGGCAAACTCCTCCCTGCTCGGCGGCGGCGGAGTCGACGGAGCGATCCACCGGCGCGGCGGTCCGGAGATCCTCGCCGCGTGCCGCGAGTTGCGTGCCTCGCAGTACGGAAAGGGGCTGCGCACCGGCCAGGCCGTTGCCACGACCGCCGGAAAGCTCGATGCCCGGTGGGTGGTCCACACCGTGGGCCCCGTGTATGGGATTTCCGGCAGTGATCCGTCCCTGCTGGCGTCCTGCTACCGCGAGGCCCTGCGCGTCGCCGACGAGCTTGGTGCGAAGACTGTCGCCTTCCCAGCAATTTCGGCTGGTGCGTACGGTTGGCCGCTTGAGGATGCCGCGCGTATCGCCGTGGAGGCGGTGCGGGCGGCTCACACAGCTGTCAAGGAAGTCAGGTTCGTCCTCTTCGACGACCAGGCTTACGAGGCGTTCGTCGCGCAGGTCGGCTGACGTGTATACGCTGCTGAAGCAATTGCTCGGCCTGAGTCCCCACCCGAGGTGGCTGATGCAGCACGACCCGTCACTGAGGTGTCGTGCTGCACAGCATGATTCGCTGCTCGACGAGTGCAGCGTAGCTTCGCTGAGGTCCCCGACTACAGCCTGCCTCGCGTCGCGGAACGTGCAATCGCCCACCGGCGAGTAGACGCCGCGACCCGGAACGGGCTTCAGGACCTGCTGTGGGCGCAGGACCTGCCCCCGGAGATACCCAAGGGGGCCCGTCGCGAGCTGGCCCGAGCCCTCGACCCTGGTGGAACTGGCCCACAACGAGGCGCGATTCATCACGATGCTGGACCGCTCCTGGGTGCTCGACGACGACCCGCTCAGCGGCTGGCTGCTACCTCCCAGCACGACGAGTCTGAGGGTGCGCATCGAGCGGCACGTCTTTCGGAACCCGGGGGACTGGTCGACCGAGGACCTCTTCGAGAACCTGAGCGCGTTCGAGGCCGGTGCCGCCAGATTCGCCCGATTCCCCACCTCGGGAATAGACCGTGGCGCGGATGGGGAACTGTAGCTGGCTGACAGCGATGGAGGGGAGGGCCGGAGCATGGGTCCGAAGACCTGTCAGCCAGGGCTGACACCACGGGCATAGTCGGCCGTGGACCAGCCTTCGGAGTCCATACAGTTGCTGCCGGAGTGGTTGACGAGACGCTATCCGGGGGTGAGCTTGTCGAGGGGCCCTGACCCCGGGTTTTGGACACCGGAGAGACTTGGATCTTGATGGTCCAGGAGAACGGAGTCCCAGTGGGGATGAAGCACTACCCCGCCGAGTTCAA
>NZ_JBHVWS010000057.1:0-60914 GCF_042882185.1 Streptomyces sp. NPDC058239 | reverse complement strand
CCGAAGAAGAACCGCACGAGGTTCCTTGAGTTCTGCCGCTACCTGCGCAGCCTCTACCCGCCCGAGATCCGTATCGCGATCGTGCTCGACAACTTCTCCCCGCACCTGACCACAAAGAAGGACGCCCGGGTCGGCGACTGGGCCTCAGCCAGCAACGTCGAGTTCGTTTACACGCCGACCAACAGCTCCTGGCTGAACCGCATCGAAGCCCAGTTCACCGCCCTGCGCTACTTCGCACTGGATGGCACCGACCACGCCAGCCACAAGGAGCAGGGCAGCATGATTCGCCGCTACATCATCTGGCGGAACAAGTACGCCGCCGACGAACGCCTACGCGAGATCGTGGACAGGGCGAACGTTGCTTGATGCGGCACTAGCTATCGCTGTCTTCCGGGTCGTCCTGCGGACCGCTTGTCGTCGGGCTCGCCCACCTGGCTAAGGGGCCGCGTGCGGTTCCTCCTACGCTGGGCTGTGACGTCCTGCCGCGGCGCACAGGAGGCTGCATGCTGCCCGAGACCGAGCTGACGATCCTGGTCCGCACCTGCTACGACCGGCCCAAGGAGTGGGAGCGGTTCCTTGAGGCTCTCACCCGGCCGGACGCCTCCGGCGAGGAGGCGATCGACCAGGTGGACATCCTGGACGATCCCGCCTACGCCAATCTCGGCGTGGAGCAGCTGCTGGAGCTGGTGGAACGGGACGAGGACGGCTGGCCGCAGCACACCGTCCTCCTGGTCGTGAACGAGGAGGCCCTTCGCGGTGAACTGCTGGTGCTGGCGGTGTGCAACCAGCCGCACGAGGACGACCCGCTGCCGGCGACCGAGTCGGAGGAACCGTTCCGGATCACTCCCGGGCTGCTGGCCTCGTTCGCGACGGACATGAACCTCGCCAACGCCGACTTCTTCGAGATCCGGCGCGACGTCGCGGAAGACGGCGTGCTGCGCAAACGGTAGGGAGAGCCTGGCACAGGCCTGTGGGGCCGTACGCGGCGGCGTGCGGGCCCACAGGCGGCATCCCCCGCCCTCATCGAGAAGCCGCCGGCCGGCGACCCCGACTCAGCCCGGCGGCTCGCCCAGGCATTCCACACCGCCGCAGTCCCGGCCGCCGTCGGACACATCGAACGCTTCAACCCCGCACTGATCGCTACGCCAGCGGCTGGGGGATGGACAGCTCGGAGACGTGTTCTCCGTCGCCACCCGCCGCACTGGCTCTATCGAGCAGTAGTGGGTTCTGGCACACATTCCGTGAGCGATCTCGAGTCCCGGCTCACCGGACTCCGGTGACGGTGGTCCGCGCAGCTCACATGAATTGCGCGCCTCCTGCTGGCGAGAGCCGGCAGGCTCTTTCACGGAATGTGTGCCAGAACCGAGTTTGGGAGGCATGGGGGCTCTTGCCAGGGCAGCATCGGGATGCCGTGGTGAAAGATGTTGGTCATGCCGCAGACGTCGAAGGCCGAGCTGTACGGCGATCCGGCGTGACCATCGCGGCGGCATGTCAATGCGGGAGCTTGAGCGCACGCACGGCGTGACCTGGCGGACGGTGCGGAAGGCGTTGGCCTGGCCGGAGCCGAGGAAGAAACCCGGGCTCCGCGCGGCACAGCCGTATTACGCGGTCTTGGGACCGCAGCGCATGCCGATGTAGACGCAGCCCGTGCCGTCCTGCAGCGTGGAGAAGACCACGGGCATGTAGTCCTCGCTGAACGCCGCGCCCACCCCCGTACCGGCGAAGACCGTATCCGTCACCGGCACCAGGTCGATCTCCAGGGGTTCAGAGAAGTCCTTCATGCCGTCGACGAACTCGTACACCGCGTGTCCCGCACCGTCCTGCTCGGTCACGGTGATGACCACGCCCTCGCGCCGGTACGTGCCGACGAGCGGCGCGAGTTCGACCACGGGCGGCTCGGCCGGCGGAGCGAAGGGCTCCGGCATCGTCACCCCGGCCAGCTCGGCGAGGAGTTCCCGGTAGAGCGCCGCGTACAGTTCACGCGCACCGCCGCCGTTGGTGAGCAGCACAACCGCGACGCCTGCCGACGGCACGACGCGCAGGTAGCCGTACTGCCCGATGGAGGCGCCGTCGTGGCCGTAACCCTGGACCCCGTCCCAGTCGTACAAGGTCCAGCCCAGGCCCCAACCGTCAGCGCTGACCGTCCACTTGTCGGGGGAGTCCACCACCCGGCGCTGCATCAGCGCGACCGTCTCCTTGGAGAGCACGCGTGTGCCGTCCTGCGCCATACCGCCGTTGAGGTGCATCCGCGCCAGCCGCGCGACGTCGCCCGCGGTGGCGATGACCCTGCCGTACGGGCCCGCCGAGCGCGGCATCAGGTCCCAGGACGGCGCCGGGTCCGGGTCCTGGCCCGCCTCGCCCAGGTGCCCCATTGCCGCGCGGAACCGCAGCGCCTCCTCGGGCAGCGTCATGGTGTGCGTGACGCCGAGCGGGGCCAGGAGCAGGTCCTTCAGCGCCTCGTCCCAGATTTTGCCGGTCACCACCTCGACGACCCGGCCGAGCACGTTGTACCCGACGCTGCTGTACGAGATTGCGGTGCCGGGCGGGCAATCGAGTGCCACGTCCTTCGCGGCCTCGACGTACTTGGCGAGGCAGTCGTCGCCGCGTCCGCTGTCGTGGCTGAAGTCGCAAGTGAGGCCGCTTGTGTGGCTGAGTAGCTGGCGCGTGGTGATCGCCCTGGTCGCCTCGGGGTCGGCGACCGAGAACTCCGGCAGTACGTCCACGACCGGCGCGTCCAGGTCCAGTTGGCCTGATTCGGCGAGCCGCATGATCAGGGTGGCGGTGTAGATCTTGGCTATCGAGCCCATCTGGAAGACCGAGTCGGTTGTCGCCTCCACGCCCGTTCCGCGGTGCAGTACGCCGCTGGCCAGTTCGTGGACGGTCCCGTTTGCGAGGACCGCCAGCGACGCGGCCGGGACGTGATGCTTGGCGCGCAACTCGTCGAGGCGGGCCTGCCAGTGGGCGAGGTCCACCTTGCGTCCCGCCGAGTCCCGGGTCCCCCACTCGCCCTTGGCGTCCCAGTTGCCCTGCTCGTCCCAGTTCACGTTCTTCGACATGCCAGCTCCCTCCCGGTGTGTACGGCGTTCTCTTGTTGCGAACATCGTACGCACAGAGGAACGTTGTACGCAAGATGCGTACGGTGTGCGCTCCAGGCGTCGACTACCCGGCCACCGACGTGCGCACCGCCGAGGCCTGCTCGCGCAGCGCACTCATCCATGCCTCCACGAAGCCGGCCGCGCCGGTCGCGTCACCCGGGATACGGAAGACGTACGGGTCTTGCACCAGCTGCGCCATGAGCGCCTCGTACTGGTCGAAGAGCTGGTCGAGGCAAATCGTCAGGCTTTCGGCGAACTGCCTGGGGGAGGAGTGCGGGGAGATCATGCGGTCCAGGAGCGGGCCCATGCCCCATGAGTCGATCAGGTCCCTCAGCGCGGCCAGTCCGGGCGTGTCCGGCATGAACAGCCCATGCATCATGTACATCGCGTAGAACCCCCGCAGACCGAGCAACACGGTCCGCGACCGCACCAGCCCCTCACCATCTGCCCGCTGAACCGTCCCCAGCACGTCCGCGTGCTGCTGGAGCAGACATCAGTCCACCGACGGCCCCTCGCCCCGCTCGGCCGCCCCCAGCATCCGCGCCCAGTCCTCAACGCTCAGCCCGAACATCCCGTAGGCGGCGAACGCCTCGGCCAATGCGTCTGTTCCCACCTCCTGCGCCTTCTCTGAACTTACTGCCGAGCCTTGCTCGTGGCCACGATGTCGATGGCGACTCGGAGCGGTGTCTCCGCATTCCCCAGTAGTGCCCGGGTGATTGCGATCGCCTGGATGATGCTCATGCCGCGCTCGGCCAGGAGGGTCTGGACGGCCTCCATTCCATCGCTCTCAAGGACTGGCCGGGATTCCTCGACAAGCGCGGCCCAGCGTGCGGCTTCCTCGGGACGTAGTCCGATCACGTGGTCAAACACGACTGCTTCCTTCCCGTGCTGAGCCGGTGGGTTGTACCCACGTCTCGTTGGAGCTGGCTGCTGCGCTCAGGGCCTTCACGGCGTCTCAGCCCGCTCACCTGCAGGGAAGACGAACACGGTGCGCATGGGTGGAGCGTAGGTGGTGCAGGTTCTCTGCGGCCATGGATATTCAGAGCTGTCGCGGGTCCGTCGCCGCAGTGGTGGTGCCCGTGGCGATGTCGGCGAAGGTCGGCATGCCCAGGTTGACGGCTGTCGAGCGGCGGGTGAGAAGGTTGTCGAGCTGTGCGAGCTTGGCGTTCGCCGCTGCCAGGCTGACCTTGAGCCCCTCGGCTTCGCCGCCCCAGCCTTCACGTTCGGCTTCGACGATGCGGGCGATGAGGTTGTCGCGGATGTCCACCAGCCGCGGCCGTTGGACCGGGTCGGCTCGCAGGAGAGGACATCTGATGCAGCTGTGCTCGTGGATGCAGGTGGTGCCGTAGGCTCGCCCGCAGTCTCCGAGCGCGACCTTGCGGCGTTCGAAGTGGCCGAGGAATTCCTCCCACTCCTGCTCGCTCGGGCTGCGGTACTCCTCGCTGGGCCGCAATTCCCGGCGGCGGGCGATGAACGCCCGGTGCCCGTTGATGGCTTCCTCGGGCTAGACCGCCTTGTAGCCCATGGTCGTGTTGATGTCGCGGTGGCCCAAGACCAGTTGGGCGATGTGGGGCGGCATTCCGTTCATGACAGCGTCAGTGGTGAAGATCCTCCGGAAGTCGTGAGGGGCGAAGTGCAGCGGCTTGCCGGTCGCGTCGGTGAACCCGGTGGCGGCGAGCGCGTCCTGGAGGAGGGTGCGGATGCCGTCGATGGGGATCGGGCGGTCCTCCAGTCCGATCTTGCGCTGGAACAGCAGCGGCATGGCCGGGTTCCAGACCTTCTCGTAGTGGTCGTAGGCGATCACGAGGGGGACGCTGCCGTCAGCGGTGCGGATTCGGCAGATGACCGCGGAGAGCACGTCGGCGAGCTCCGGGGAGACGACTAAGAGCCGTTCCTCGTCGGTCTTGGAGGGGGCGATCTGCAGCAGCGGGACGAGCTCGCCGGTGTTGGGCAGCCGGTATTGGACCAGGCTGTGGTGGGAGATCTCGCTCAGCTCCTCGATGCGCACTCCGGTCATGCGCAGGACCTCGACCGCAGCCCAGCCCCAGAAAGAGTTGCTCTCCTCGCGGGCAAGGTTCCGGCGCCGACCTGTCTCGGGTTCCTCGGCCCAGAGGTGGGGCGAGTGCCGCTTGAGGACCGCGCGCTGCAGCATCTGGCCGCCGGCGGTGAACAGCTCGCCGGGCCGGACACGTCCGGCGGCCTCCAGCCGGGCCGCGGCTGCCCTGCGGTTCCGGTCGACGGCGTCGACGAGCGCCGGGAGGACGGGCAAGCGCTCGCGGGTGCGCTGGTCCATCCGGGCCTTGCGGCGGGTCTTCATCTTGTGGTGCTGAATGTCGTCGACGCGGACCGGGCAGGGGACCGCCCACGGGCCCCAGCGGGAGGGCTCGTCGAGCGCCCATTGCGCGAGGTCCAGGTAGAAGGCCCGCACCGTCATGAGGCTGTCGGATGCGGTGGCCCTCTCCACCGTGGACTCCACGACGTCGCCGCGCTCGTTGGTTGTGCGGACCGTGCGGGTCTGAAGCCGCCTCTTCCAGGCCGCGGCGACGTCGGGAGCGAGCCGGAGCGAGTCGATGCCGGGGTGGTGGTTCTCCAGGTCCTTCCAGAACCACAGTGCCAGCGCGGTCGCCAGGCCGGTCAGCGTGTTGTAGTCGACCGAGGGCTGGCGTTCCCTCAAATAGTCGACCAACAGGTCGCGGACAGGTCGGCAGGCCAGGTGGTAGCGGTCGACAAGCTGCTCGACGGTGAGCTGGCCGGGGAACATCGTGCTGAACATACGGACCGAGGCGGGGGCCGTCTCGGGGAAGACGCCCAAGGAATGCAGCAGCTGATAGAAGAACGGGCTGTGCCGGGTCGACTTGGCCGGCCCGGGGAACACCTCCCGGCTGGCCTTCAGCAGTTCCAGGCAGTCGCCGGGGGTGACATCGGCGACCGTGCCGCCCTTGGCCGCCATGATCAATGCGATCTTCTCGATCGCCGGCAGCACGGTGGAGTCGCCGACCGTACTCGCCGACCGCAGGGCCCGGAGTCGGGCGATGGCCTCGCCGTCGCGGACGTGCTCCATCTCGTTCGCGATCCGCAGCGGCGAGCCGGTTGCCATCAGCCAGCCCAGATCCGGCCGCAGGACGTCCCCGCCGATCAACTGGACCAGGCCCATGCCCAGGATGCGGAAGATCCGCTCTCCGCGCGGACCGAGGTTGTCGACGCTCTTCAGGTCGCTGATGAGCCGGAGCCGCCAGTCCACGCGCCCGTCGATGCCGGCTCCACTGGCGTCCCATCGCTCCTGCCAGGTACTGCCGGGCTGCATCTCCAGCCAGTCAAGCACCTTGAGCAGGGTCAGCTTCCGGTTGCAACGCGTCTTGGAGTCCTGGCCGAGGAACGGGGGCGCCAGCATGCGGGCGACCACGGCGGCCCGGGTCTGCCGTGTCGCCGGCCAGCTCTTCGGGTTGGCGCGGGGCGGGAACTTCTGCCATAGCGCGACGGCTTCCGCGCTGAGCTGCCAGGGCCGGGCAGCCACCGCAGCGGTGATGGCGCTGGTGGTCATGGCCGCCCCCGGCCGAACAGCACGTCCAGGCTCTCCGCGCGGTAGTGCAATGCAGGTGCGGGAGGTTCTGCCTGGGTCTGCTCGGCTTGGCGGCGGTGATGGGCCAGGACGCCCTCGATGACGTCGTCGGCGGTGGGCGTGACGTACCGCTGCGTGGTGGACAAGCGCGCATGTCCGAGGACCCATTGGACGTCCGTGATCGGCATGAGCGGGTCGCGGGCCAACCGGTAGGCCGCCGTGTGCCGCAAGTCGTGCAGCGACCAGTTCGACCCGAGAGTGCCGTTCGCTCGGACGAACATCGCCCGTGCGGCATGGTAGTTGAGCGGCCGGAAGGGACGCCGCAGGGTCCACCACAGCGGATCGTCCGGGCCGTTGGGCACCTGTCCGTACGTCTGTTGCTGGTAGAGCCGTAGCCAGACGAACGCGTCCGGCGAGGCCGGCAGCTGCTGGAGCGCGCACGAGCCCTTGCGCACCACCGTGACCAGTTGGCGTCCCGGATCCGTGCCGGAGCACAGCACGCCGAGCAGTTCCGAGGCCCTGGCCCCGGTGGAGATCCAGAGGGCGACCAGAGCCCGGTCGCGGTCCGAGGACAGCCGGGCGAACAGCTCGTTGAAGACCGCGTCGGGGATCTGTCGCGGGATCCGCTGGGGTTGCCGCGGCCGGAACAGCCCCGCTCGCTGCGGGCGCCACGAGTCCATCGGATTGTGGTGCGCGTTCGCTCGGCGTGCCCTGGCCAGCGGGAACGGGTTCACCAGCGGGCCGGTCCCGGCCTCCAGGTGGTGGGCGTAGAAGCTGCGGAGCACCGTCTCGCTGTGCGCGACCGTCGAGGAGGCGTAGGTCCGTCCGATCGGCCGTTTCCCAGTGATCGGATTCGTTCCTCTGGGATGTGGCAGCGTCACCGGCGCCGGGGTGCGTGATCCCGAACTGCGTTGCTGCCGTGGAGGTTTGGCTGCGATCTGGATCCACCGGGAGAAGTCGCGGGCCTCGGTCCGGGTCGCCTCGTTCCACGGCACCTCGACCGCCCAGAGAAAGCGGAACCAGCGCAGCAGATCCATGCCGTACGAGCGCTGGGTCGTCGCGGGCCGTCCCGCCCCCTGCAGATCCATCAGGTACGCGGCGACCGACCCCACCGGCAGACCGGCGGGATCCACCAGTCGGTACGGCTCCCATGGATCTCCGGTCCCTACCAGCGACCCCGCCCGCGGAACCGCCAGTGACCTCAGATCCCTCGGGGCATCCTCACGCTCGATCATGAGATGGGACGGTAGCCAGTCCGCTTCCTGCCTGTCCGAAGAACAAGGACAGAACCACCCGTAGTTCAGCCAACACACCCCAGGCCGATTGCCGCGACCAGGTGCACCGTCCCCTGGAGATCCGGCCCCTCAGGCAGATCCTCATCGGCCAGGAGCGCCGCGCGCACCAACGCAGGGTGCACTGCCCCGCGGTACGCCCGGGATCCGATTATCTGGCCGGCAACCGCGCATGGCGCGTCCTGCGCCTCCTCACCCGCCGAGGCCGCGGTCCGCGCAACCTCCACCAGCCGGTGCGACACCGTCCCGCGCAGCACCCACACCACAGCCTCACGTACGGCGTCCACCGGTGGCTCCGGTACCTGCACCGCCCCGGCTTGTGAGACATGCCGGCCTCGGCGAACCAGTCCAGCACGGCCAGCCGCCGGTCACGCCCCTGGCGAAGGTGCCGCGCCAGCGCCGCCGCGCTCTCGACCACCACCGCATCGACCACGTCCACCACCGACCCCCGGCCCCGCCCCAGGCCCCTCCGCCGATGACGCGGCAACAGCCCAGCCCGCCGCCAGCTCTCCAACTGGGATGCCGTCACCATCACCTCACGTGCGGCCAGTTCGCGAACCACCTGCTGATCAGCCGGACCCGGCGGGGCGTTTACTGACTTCGGCGTCTTGGGGTCTGGATCTGTGTCGGGACCGATGGCGCGGTCCGTCCGGGCTGGTACGCCGGAGACATGCGCTATCCGGACGGGGGCGGGCTGACCGCCGAGCAGCGCAGGCGCCGGGAAGAGGTACGGATGCGGGCCGTTGACCTCTTCGATGAGGGCGTGGAAGTCCCGTGCATCGCCCGGGAGTTACGGGTGAGTGAGAAGTCGGTCTACCAGTGGCGCCACACCTGGAGGACGGGCGGACGCGAGGCGCTGCGTTCCAAGGGCCCCTCCGGCTACGACTGCCACCTCGGCCCCCAGCTGCAGGTCGAGCTCGCGACGTGGCTGGAGGAGGGGTCGGCCGCGCACGGCTGCACGGATGACCAGGTGTGGACCGCCGCGAGGGTGCGCACGCTGATCGGGCGGAAGTTCCACCTCTCCTACAGCGTCTCCGGGGTCACTCGGCTGCTGCACCGCATGGGCTACAGCGTGCAGATGCCCGCCCGGCCCGCCGCCGAACGCGACGAGGACGCGATCACCGCATGTCGGGAGATGACCTGGCAGGAGGTAAAACCCTCCGGGCGGCGACCGGCGCGTTCATCTGCTTCGAGGACGAAGCGGGCGTGACCGGCCGGCCGCCCAAGGGCCGCACCTGGGGCCGGCGCGGCATCACCCCCAGGATCAAGGTGCCCGGCCGCAGCCGGGGACGGCTCTCAGCGGCTGAGCTGCTGTGCTACCGGCCCGGGCTGCCCGCCCGCCTGTGCTACCGGCTGCGGCGGCACACCGGCCGCAAGGGCGAGCGTCGCTCGCTGGGCGAGGCGGACTACATACGCCTGTTGGATGGCGCCCACCAACTGCTCAAGGGGCCTGTGGGCGCACATCAAGCGGAGCCTGGCCAGCCTGGCCGCACGCGCCCTCAGCGAGCTGGAGACTGTGCTCCGCAGGCGACTCAAGGCGCTGCAGTACCGGCACACCATCCTCGGCGGATTCCTCGCCGGAACCGGCCTCGCTCTCGACAGACCGAACTGTCCCAGATATGCCCAAGTCATGTAACGGGCAGTCCACAGACTGCCCGACTCGCCGGAAGGTTACGGGCCGGCCGTGATCACTCGCCCCGAAGTAGCTCCACCGACCTCACTATCCGCTGCTGTGTCATGACCGATGCAAGGTCTGGTCACTGCGCAGCGGTATGAAATTCCAGTACAGCCTATGCTCCTCGTCCACTACGGGCGTGTAGTCGTTGAGGGGCTGGTTGGTCTCGAGAGACGTGGCGATCGTCTCCATGAGCACCGGCAGGGACGTCCACATCTCGTGTGATATGCGCATAAGGCCTTGCTCGGCCTCGGCTTCGTGGACGCGCCCCCGGTCGATCTCGGGACGATGGTCCAGTACAAGGCAACCCCTACGGACGCCCCGCGCGATGGGGATCAACTGCGGATGTCCGTACAGGACGTTGCTGACCCCAGTCTTCATGAAGTCGTAGTCCGCCTCCTCTCCTTCCTCATCCGCCGTGCGCCTGTCGTAGAACCCGGCGAAAAGCTGCCACTCAGCCGCTATCTCGCGTGCACTCATCGGTCTGTAGAACCCTGGAAGCAGCGAGACCCGCTGGTCGAGGAGACCGTCGTGCCGCGACAACGACATCACCAAGGGCTTCAGCAGTGGCCGGCCGATGACGCGTTCGGCCGCGGCGATGTCCGCCGGATCCGCGGGCGGCGCCAGCGCGGCGTAGGTCGCCGGGGCGCGCTCGGCCAGCCAGTTCTCGATTCGCGTCCACGACTCACTGATCGGTGCGGTCATAGCACGGCATCCTGCCACCTGGTGCTGACAATCTCCGGGGAGCACCCAGGCGGTGGCCGTGACCCCGATACATCCGACTGGGGCCGTTTCCGGGCCGTGCGAGGGGACTCAACGATGACGGGCGACGACAACCGCCGACCGCTAACCCGCAGGCCAGAAGGGCGGCGACTGGAGTACGTGCAGGTCAGAAAGGTGCCGCGTCACTTTTTCGGCTACTGAAGCCCCGCGGAGGGGGCTGTGGCTGGCGTGCCCGTTCCATGCCCGGTCCGGCGGGATCTTCCGGAGACGTACGGGGAACAGCGGCGACAGTCGCGCTCCGGACCAGGTCAGGAACTTGGCAGGTCAGCCGCGGTCTGCATACGGCGTCTTCCGAACTGGTGCTCCAGGCCCCTGCGCCAGCACTTGACTGGGCCCAAGTCTCCACCGACCTATGCGGCCTTGGGAGTGAGGTGCGTTCCTGCCCCGAGACCGCTTAGCCTCTGCTGGTTCGCCCGGCCTCGGGCGGCTCAAGGGAGGGGTGTTCATGCAGCAGCGGGGAGTGGGCAGCGGGCCGAGAGTCGCGGCCTGGGTACTGGTGCCACTCGGGCTGGTCCTGGCGCTGGGGAACATCGGGTATTTCCTCACGAATTACCAGGGGGCCACCGTCATGAGCGAGGCGATGGAGCCCACGTACCGCCCAGGCGAGCGGCTGGCCATCGAGCGCATCGACGCGGGCGAGATACGCAGGGGTGATGTTGTACTCGTCCATGTGCCCGATCGCTATCAGGGCAGACCGGTCCTGCAGCGGGTCATCGGGATGGGCGGTGATCACGTGGTGTGCGACGGAAATCGGATCACGGTGAACGGGAAGCCGGTCGACGAACCGTATGTGATGCGCGGCGAAGTGAACCCGGCAACCGGACCGTACGACGTGCAGGTGCCGGACGGGCGGTTGTTCCTGCTGGGCGACCACCGGAGGAACTCGAACGACTCGCGGTTCTTCCTCGACGAGCAGTCGGGCAGCGTCGCGGCCTCCGGGGTGCTCGGGCGAGTGCAGAAGGATTTCACTGTGCCGGCGGTGTTGGTGACGCTCGGGGTCTTCGGGATCGTGCTGACCCTGGTCGGGATCGGCCTGGGGATCGGGGGGTACACGGCCGGACGGAGTGCCCGGCGGTCGCTCGCGGCTGTGCCGCCGTGGCCCGCGGTCTAAGCGATCTCGAGTTCTTATGTTGTGGCTGGCGCGAGCGCGGCGGCTCTGCGCGTCAGGGGCGCGGTCGGCGGCAGCGTCCACTACCGGGACTACCAGGCCAACCCGCACTCGCTGACTCTTGGTGCGACCGAGGTGGCAAATCGCTCCACCAGCGCAACCTGATCGCCGGATTGGCCGCGCAGAGTGCGGCCCTGCGCTGACATCCACCGGTGACATCAACGGGCATGGACAGCCGCAGTGTTCAGCGGTCGCCGACGGCCTGAATGCCCACAGTTGGAGTCCGCCAGACGCGACGGAGATCGAACTCCTAAAGCGGGTGTCGCAGGTTCGAATCCTGCCGGGGGCACCAGGCAAAAGGCCCCGGACCGATCATGGTCCGGGGCCTATTGACGGCACCATTTGACGGCAGTCGCGTCTCAGGAACTCGGCAGACGGCGCTTGAGCAGGTGGTCAATGTGGCTGATCGCCTCCCGCTGCGTGTCATGCACGACGTGCGTGTACATGTCCATCGTGATGCTGATCTGGCTGTTTCCGAGGATTTCCATGATGGCCCTCGGCGCGATGCCTGCGGCGGTCAGCAGCGTGGCGCAGCCGTGCCGGCGTCGTGCAGCCGGACCACCCGCAGACCGGCGTCAGTGGCGACCCGGGCGAAGGACCGGTAGACGTTGCGTGGCCCTACCGGCCGGCCGTTTCTCGTCGCGAAGATGCATCTGTCCTCGGACTGGGCGACGCCCGTGGCCGCGCATATCTCCCGCTGCCGCAGGTGGTGCCATCTCAGCGGTGCAATGCACAGGGCCGGCATCGGAACGACCCGGCGGCGGCTCTTGGGGTCGTCGTCGTAGAGCGTTCCCCTGCGACGCTGTGTCTGCTGACGGACGTGCAGCACCCGGTTGTCCAGGTCCACCTCCGCCACCGCGCAGGCCCACCAGTTCACCGCGCCGCTGCCCCATACAGACGGCCAGCACGAACGCGGCATAGAGAGGGTCGCGGCGACGCGGCCTCCAGGAAGGACAGTGTCTCCTTCAGGGACCACGGGCTGATTTCCCGACGAGTTCGGCTGCATAGGAGCGAGTATGGAGGTCCCGCACTCGTCGTGCGTATGGGAGGGACGATGCTGACCATTCTGATCTCTGTGCTTGCAGTCCTTGTGTCGCTGGGCTCCTTAGCCCTGTCGTATGCATCCAGCCGCCGTTCCCACATGCCCGTCTTGCAGTTCATGTGGGAGAGCAGGCAGGGCGATTCCGGCGAGCCCAAGTGGTGGCTCGTCAACGTCGGAACAGGTCCGGCAACAAACATCGTTGTTGCCCAGACCGTGAGAACGGGGCTCACAAGAGGACTCAACGGAGAAGTGTGGTTCAACCCAGTGCTGGTGCCCTCAATTCCGGCCGGGGGAAAGCTTTCCCTGTCATGGCTCGGTGGGACCATGGGTTTGGAGTGCGGTCTTGGAGCCAGCTACACGGATGTTGAGCGGTACTTCTACACCACCAAGTGCGGCGATGACGTCTCAATGTTCTTCAGCGGGTTGCATCTTCCTCGTTGGCCCCTGCTGAAACTGGGCGGGAACAAGGCCGTCAAGACATGGTGGGGCGTGGAAGACCTCGCCGGCCCTCAATGGTCCTCGGTCACTGCCGATCACGTCCGGCGACGCTGGTGGTTGCCTTCACGCTTTGGGCTGTCACGTCGCCTCGGCGGTTGGGCTGACCCAGTGCTCTCCTACCAGCCACGATAGGCAATTAACTTCGAGGCGCAGCAGCTGAGTTACAACTCTCTCTACTGGTTCAAGGCGCCTCGCTCCGCTCGCCGCGCGCTCCCCGGCTCACCGCCGGGGCCTGATGCTCCAGCCTTCGGCCCGCTCTGGCCCCGGCTACGCCGGTCGCTCGGCTGGAGCGAGTGAACCTTGCCGAGAGGAAACGGCGGGCACAAGACATGCCCCCGGCGGGGGCGCTCAGACTCCGGGATGGGTCGGGGCGCCGAGCACACGTGTCGGCGACCTCAGGCTCAAGGAGCCACACGTGTGCCAGGTAGGGGCGGGAATCTGCGGTCGAAGGCTCTCAGGGGCGAGCCAGTGAGGACCGCATGGCAGCCATGAGTTTCTGGCGGGCCTCCCGGAAGGTGCGCCGTACCCGTGTGCACTCAGGATCGTCACGCAGATGACCGGCGACCACCGCGTCCCGGTAGAGGAGCAGTTGGTAGGCGGCATCCCTGGCGGACTGGGCCACCTCCGGTGTGGCCAGTAGCTCCAGTTGGTACTGCTTCGAGTGCAGACCGTGGGCCAGGATGCTGGCGCGAGCGAGCTGGGCCCGTTCATCCCCTGGTAGGTGCTCCGATCGACTGGCATCGCTTATGGCGTCGCGCGCCTCAGTCAGGGCCTCCAGGAACTGGGCAGACACCGTGCGCAGGGTCTCTCTGTCACGCTCGCCTGTGTCCCGTCGCCAACGCACTCGGTCTGTGGCGAGCGTGCTGCCCACCCCGACAACCGCACCCACCACAGTGGCGGCTAACGCTGTCCATTCCATGGCCTGGAGACTACGAGTCCGCCGAGTCTGGCGGCCAGGGGCCCGTGACTTTTCTGTCATCGCACCACGGAGCTCCCTCCCGGGGCCGTCTCGGGGCCGCGGAAGGGAGCTCAACGATGACTAATGCTGACAACTGCCGACAGCTCAGCAGCAGGTCACAGCGTTGATCGATTACGTGACCGCAGGTTGGGGATCTGTCGTGTCCCTTCTTCGGCTACTGATCGCGCTCGATGGAGCACAGCGCCTCGCGTCCGCCCGTCCTCCAGCTACGGCGCCACTGGTAGACCGACTTCTAACTCACCCGTAACTCTCGTGCGATGCACGGGACTTCCCCGTCCTCCTCGAAGAGGTCAACGGCCCGCATCCGCACCTCTTCCCGGCGCTTGCGCTGCTCGGTCAGCCCGCCCTCATCCGGATTCCGCATGTCTCCGGCGTACCAGCCCGGACGGACCGCGTCACCGGTCCCGACACAGATCCAGACCCCCAAGACGCCGAAGTCAGTAACGGTTTTGCCCACGTCGTAGCGGGTGGCAGGCTGCCGGTTCTTCGAGCCGGGAGGCCGCCCAGGGTTCGGGTGATCACGTTCGGGACGTAACACGTCGGGTACTGATCAGGAAGCGGTGGCCGTCGTGGGGTCTTCTTGGAGAGACTCCTGGGCACGCCTGAGAACTCGTTGTTCGTCGCTGGCCTCACAGGTGTGACGGCGATTGCGGCCAGTTCGCTGGCGAGCCGGCTGACCAGCAGGGGCAACGCCCGCGCTGCTCGGGTGCAGGTCGATGCGACTACCGAGGCGCAGCGCCGCGAAGGCACCCGTCAGACTCGGCGGGCCGCCTACCTGGACCTCATTGAGCAGGCCCAGGTCGTCGCTGACGGACTTCGAGGAGTCGACGGTCTCTCGATCACCGGGTGTGAAGCCGCCTTGGCCGCTCACCGCGACCGGCATCAGCAGTTGCGTCGGGCGGTGACACTGGTTGAACTGGAAGGCCCATCTGCGGTCCAAGTCGCAGCATCGAACCTGTTGATCATGCCGGGCACGCTCGCCACAGCTCTAGCGGCCACGGCCGAGAACGCCTGCCGGGAGAACCGCCGTGAGTTCCGAGACGTTACGTGCCTAGGCGATCACAAGGACGGGGTTTACGGGGCGAGGGGTAGCTCCGGTGAGTGAGGCGGGATCGTTTCCTCCACGGCCATTCGGGTGACGGTCGCCCCGCGGGCGTATCCGGGCGGACACACTGGCCGCCCGCAAGACGTCCCTGAGGGAGCGATTTCATGAAGAACCTCCGAAAGGCGCTGGCTGCGGCCGTTGCCGCCGCGGCCCTGTGCACCGTGTCCGCGACGCCCGCCCAGGCGGCGCGAGGATCTTTCGTCTACTACGTGGACGGGTGGTGGCAGGGATTCGAGCTGACCGATCCCGAGGACGGTCGCTGCTACAACACGCAGGCTGAAGCAAACCGGCCGACCAACCACACCGACCGCCTTGCCGTTCTGTACCGGGGTACGAACTGTCAGGACGGTGCGGTCGTGGCCTTTTTCGAACCGGGTCAGAGCGGCGTCGATCACTTCGGGTCGGTGAAGTTCCTGGTCAGGTGAGACGGTGTGAGGTGCGCATGGGTCGCAGGCTCTCGATCTTCGCTTCTGGTGACAGAAGGACTGCTGAATGAGCGTGTGTGACAAGTCGGATGCCTCGCCTGTGACAACCAGACTGCTGCGACCGATCCCATTCGCCAGCTCATCCGAGCCCGCTGGTGACAACTCCTGAGCTTCGGCTCAATATTCACGGGCCGCCGTACAGCGCTCTGGCAGCGGCCCGCTCCTGATTCCTCACCACGAATGCGAGGCCGAAGATGACCACGCCCTGGCCGCCCCGGCGCCCCGCGAGCCGTCCCCTCGCCCCGCGCGTCGCCGCGCCCCGCGAGCCGGTCGACCCCGCTCGCATCGGCCGCCGCGTCGTGCGGCGCCGGGCGAAGGGGATGGACACCGGCGCCGTCGCGGCGGCCCTCGAGGAAGCGCGGTACGACGCGCGGCAGGACTCGCGGCACGAGGACCAGGCCGACGATGTCCGCGGCCGGGCGGAGCTCGCGGAGTGGGTGCGCCTCGCCCAGTTGCTCGCCGTCGCGGTGCCGGGCACCGTCTACGCCCCGGACGCCGACGCCGACGCCGACGCCGTCGTCCAGGCCGAGCTCGCCGCCGCCGCGCGGGATGCCGAGCTGCGCGAAGCCGCCCGGATCGCGGCCCGTGCCGATGAGCTCCAGGCGCTGCGCGAGCTGGGCACGCTGGAGCAGGCCGAACCCCGCGAGGGCGACGAAGCCGTACGCGACGAACTCACCCGCCGCGTCGGCGGCTACGTGCAGAGCGACGTCGACGCCTGGCTCGCGCACGCTCTGGCCGCGCACCTCGGGCACTACCGCGACCCGGCCGCCCGCGAGGCTGCGGCCGGCCTTCCGTCGCCGCTGGTCCTCGCGCACGCTGCGCTGCCGCCGAACTCGCCCGCCTGGTCCCCGATGCTGACGTCGACCAGCGGGCGTTCGCGGCCCGGCTTGCCACCACCGAGCCCGAAGCCGCTGGTGCCCTCGCTGTGTTCCTCGCCCGCGCCCGTTCGTAGCGCAGCATTCGCACGGCCCGCCCCGACGCCAGCTGACCTCACCCTGCGCAATCCCTCAGACCTCCCAGCGCCCTGGGAGGCGACCTGTGAGGGCCTGGGGGACTGGGGCCAGAAATGCCCGGATCATCTGTGATGCTTAGGAGCCTGAGAGGCCGTTTGCCCAGGCAGACGCTTTCCTGTGAGGTGAGCTGGGAGGTTGGGGGAGAGGTGGTCCGCGCGCTCCCGAACGGTGTCACGCTGACCGGGCGTGAGCGTGACACCGGCGGTCACGCTCCCCGGAAAAGTGTCACGCCGCCTCGAATGCGTTCCTGTATGTCCGCTTCTCGGAACCCGTAGGCCCTCCAGCCGCGGGATTCGCGGGCGGAGCGTGACACGCAAGATCTGGTCTCGCGCGCACTCGTGAGCAGTACGGAACGTAGTCGCGGGGCAGGTTCGCCCGGAGTGGTCCCAGGCTCGTGCGCCCGGCGATACCGTGGTGAGACACGCCAGTTCTGCCCTCTGGAGTCCTTGATGAGCGAACAGCCGGCCCCCGCCGACACCGCCCGGCAACTGGAGCCCGCGGCCGCCGACGCGGTGCGCGCGTACGCGGCCAAGACCCGCGCCGACGCGGACCGGTTCGCCGCCGTCCTGGAGGACATCGCCACCAACGGCCTGCCCGACCCCGAGCAGTGCACCCCGTGGGAGGAGCTGCGCGAGGCCCACCTCACCCGCCTCGCCTCCCAGCGCCCGGCCGTCGCCTGATGGCCCCACCGCACGGCCCGCGCCGCGCCAGGATCGCGTTCTCCGACTCCGCCGCGAAGCAGCTGGAGAACCTGACCAGCGAGGCCGAGATCCACGCCCTGGACCGCGCCCTGGTCGTCATCTCCGTCGACCCCGACATCGGCGAGCCGATCCCCGGCGATACCGCCGGCCCCCACATGCGCCAGTACGCCGACGAAGTCGAGCGCGTACGGCTCCTGTACTGGGTCACCGCGCTGCGCACTGTCGTGGTCGTCGCGTACATCGAGGTCTAGGGTCTCTCGTTTGGATCATGCTGGGCTCGCGGAGGTCCGGTGCCGCGCCTCGCGGCGTTGTTGTCGGTCGGCATGGCTCCTTCGTGACTCCCTCCTCCGCCTTGCGATGTACGACACCGGGCCCCGCTCCCTGGCCCAGCCTGATCCAAACGAGAGACCCTAGCGAAACGTGCCGTCGGGCCCGTTTAATGCACTGCGATCATGCGAGGAAAGGACCTGTTCTGTGAGTACAGCGCCACCGCCCGACGACGGTACGAGGCCGCCGTTACCCCCCCGCACCCCCAACGCCTGTCCCCGGCCCCGACCCCCCAACCGGATCCGGTCCCGGTGACGCGGAGACGACTGGGCGAGATAGCCGCCCTCATCTCGGCGGGCGCCGCTGTCATCGGTCTCCTGCTCGGCTTCTTCGGACTGCCGACCGTGGTCGACTCGCCCTCCGCCAGGACCGTGACCGTCACTGAGACGGTGACCGCCACCGCCACCGCCACCGCCACCGCCACGGCGCCCCCGGACGCGCCGGATGGCACCGAGACGCGGTCGCCCTCCGGCACCGCGCCGCCAACGGCCAACGAGGTTCTCCTGGCCGACCTCACCCCGCTCGGGATAGCCCCTGACCAGATCTTCTCTCCAGGACGTGACCATGGGCGGCAAGCCCTATCCCGGCGCCATGGTCATCACCTACCTCTGTCAGTCGGGCCTCGAGTACAGCATCAATGAGAAGTACAAGACGCTGACCTTCACCACGGGCCTGGACGACGACAGTGTCGCGGTGTCCGGCCGGCTGTCGGTCATCGGTGACGGCAAGCTCCGTAAGAACGTCAGGGTGGAGATCAACCGCCCCCAGACCGTGACGATCGACGTCTCCGGCGTCGTCAGGCTCGCCCTCGTCCCCGGATTCGACAACGGACGAACCTGCGACGTGGACGGCGTGGTCGCCGCCGTGGCCGACGGGGTCCTGAAACCCTGAGACGGAGCACGGAAGCGGAAGCGGCGCCGCACCTGGTGGGTGCAACGCCGCTTCTGTGAGGCAGGGGTCAGGTTCGCCGGCGAGCTGCAAGGTCGATCGGCGGCTCCAGCCTCCTTTGCCGCTCGGCTGCCTTCGCTTGCTTCTCCTCCTCGTACGCCTCGATCTGTTGCTCGTAGCGCTCTTGGAAGTCGGGGTGGTCGAAGCGGTCGTCGTCATCCATCGCGCCGATCGCCTGGAGCTGTTCGGCGGGCGTACGGAATCCGGCGATCAGCGGGCTGAGGCGGTAGGCGCCGTTGCCTTCCTTCCAGGCCATCCGTGCGAAGCCGAGGTGCTGGAGCGCGCGGGTCACCTTGGACCGAGTGATGCCGATCTCGGCGGCGAGGGTGCCGTGGGAATCGGCGGCAATGCGCTGTGGGCGCCTCCACCCGGGACGGCGGGTAGATGACCTTGAGGTGGATGCCTCATGTCTCCGTAGGCGGCTTCGGGGGGCTCTACGAAGCAATTCCAGGCCGTGCCCGGATCCCTTTTTCAGCGGATCGCGACACCAGACGTGAGAATCCCCATGTGGCGATCTAAGGGGCTTTCGCGCGTCGCGCGTATGGGGGATCGCCTGGAAGGCTTCTCGGCCGCTATGGAGGCATGTAGGGGACTTGCGGCTCTGCCTTTAATGCTCGTTCCGGGTGTGCTAAACCTAGTTCTTGGTTCTATGGTGAACCTTGCGGAACAGGGCCCGGCCGGTCGGCGGGGCCCTGCACCGACCTCCGTCCGACGTCATGCCGCTCCCGCCCCACTGGGTGGGAGCGCGGTTTGTCGTGCCAGAAAAGAGAGCGCCCCTGTGACCGATCCCGGCATTCCCTCCGACCTTTCGGCCGACGCCGCCGCACCCGCGCCCACCACGGGCAACGCGGGGGACACGTCCTACACCGGCAGCCAGATCCAGGTCCTGGAGGGCCTGGAGGCGGTCCGCAAGCGGCCTGGCATGTACATCGGCTCGACCGGCGAGCGGGGTCTGCACCATCTGGTCTACGAGATCGTCGACAACTCGGTCGACGAGGCCCTCGCGGGGCACGCGGACCGCATCGACGTGACGATCCTGGCCGACGGCGGGATCAAGGTCGTCGACAACGGGCGTGGCATCCCGGTGGACATCGTGCCGTCCGAGGGCAAGCCGGCCCTGGAGGTCGTACTGACGGTGCTGCACGCGGGCGGCAAGTTCGGCGGCGGCGGCTACGCCGTCTCCGGCGGTCTGCACGGCGTGGGCATGTCGGTGGTCAACGCCTTGTCGACGTGGGTGGAGGCGGAGGTGCGCTACGGCGGGCACCGTTGGAGCCAGGAGTACGAGAAGGGCGTGCCGACCGCCGCGCTCAAGCAGCACGAGGAGACCTCCGAGACCGGCACCTCGCTGACGTTCTGGGCCGACGGCGACATCTTCGAGACCACCGAGTACTCCTTCGAGACGCTGTCGCGCCGCTTCCAGGAGATGGCCTTCCTCAACAAGGGCCTGACCCTGACGCTGACCGACGAGCGTGAATCCGCGAAGGCCACGGTGGGCGCCGACGACCCGGACGCGGACGTGTCCGAGCCGGTGGCGCGGACGGTGAAGTACTTCTACGAGGGCGGCATCGTCGACTTCGTGAAGTACCTGAACGCGCGCAAGGGCGAACCCGTCCACCCGTCGATCATCTCGCTGGAGGCGGAGGACACCGCGCGCCTGCTGTCGGTAGAAGTCGCGATGCAGTGGAACACCCAGTTCTCCGACAGTGTGTACTCCTTCGCGAACACGATCCACACGCACGAGGGCGGTACCCACGAAGAGGGCTTCCGCGCGGCGATGACGGGTCTGGTCAACCGGTACGCGCGGGAGAAGAAGTTCCTGCGCGAGAAGGACGACAACCTCGCGGGTGAGGACATCCGTGAGGGTTTGACGGCGATCATCTCGGTGAAGCTGGGTGAGCCGCAGTTCGAGGGTCAGACGAAGACCAAGCTGGGCAACACGGAGGCGAAGACCTTCGTGCAGAAGGTCGTGCACGAGCACCTCAGCGACTGGTTCGACCGGAACCCGAACGAGGCCGCGGACATCATCCGCAAGTCGATCCAAGCGGCCACGGTGCGCGTCGCGGCCCGCAAGGCCCGTGACCTGACGCGTCGCAAGGGTCTGCTGGAGTCGGCTTCGCTGCCGGGCAAGCTGTCGGACTGTCAGTCGAACGACCCGACGAAGTGCGAGATCTTTATCGTCGAGGGCGACTCGGCCGGCGGCTCCGCGAAGTCCGGCCGCAACCCGATGTACCAGGCCATCCTGCCGATCCGTGGCAAGATCCTGAACGTCGAGAAGGCGCGCATCGACAAGATCCTCCAGAACACCGAGGTCCAGGCGCTGATCAGTGCCTTCGGTACCGGTGTGCACGAGGACTTCGACATTGAGAAGCTCCGCTATTACAAGATCATCCTGATGGCGGACGCCGACGTCGACGGCCAGCACATCAACACCCTGCTGCTGACCTTCCTGTTCCGCTTCATGCGGCCGCTGGTCGAGGCCGGTCACGTCTACCTGTCGCGCCCCCCGCTGTACAAGATCAAGTGGGGCCGGGACGACTTCGAGTACGCCTACTCCGACCGCGAGCGCGACGCACTCGTCACGCGCGGAACCGGCAGCGGCAAGCGCCTGCGCGACGACACCATCCAGCGCTTCAAGGGCTTGGGCGAGATGAACGCCGAGGAACTGCGCATCACCACCATGGACGTGGACCATCGCGTGCTCGGCCAGGTCACCCTGGACGACGCCGCGCAGGCCGACGACCTGTTCTCGGTGCTGATGGGTGAGGACGTCGAAGCCCGGCGCTCCTTCATCCAGCGCAACGCCAAGGACGTCCGCTTCCTCGACATCTGAGCCGGCGGCAGTTGCACCCTCCCGGTACGGGGCCCGAGTCCGCGGGCCCCGGCCGCGTCACCCACCCATCCTCTGCACTTGGAGCGAATGCGTGAGCACTCCGCCTTCCGCCCGTCCCCGCACCCCGGCCGGAGGCGGCTCCGACTACACCGCGCGGCACCTGCTCGTCCTCGAAGGACTGGAGGCCGTCCGCAAGCGCCCCGGCATGTATGTCGGGTCCACCGACAGCCGTGGCCTCATGCACTGCCTCTGGGAGATCATCGACAATTCAGTCGACGAGGCCCTGGGCGGGTACTGCGACCACATCGAGGTGATCCTCCACGAGGACTCCTCCGTGGAGGTTCGGGACAACGGCCGCGGCATCCCCGTGGACGTCGAGCCCAAGACCGGCCTCTCCGGGGTCGAGGTCGTCATGACCAAGCTGCACGCCGGCGGCAAGTTCGGCGGTGGGTCGTACGCGGCCTCCGGCGGCCTGCACGGCGTCGGCGCCTCCGTCGTCAACGCCCTTTCCACCCGCCTCGACATCGAAGTGGACAGGGCAGGCCACACCTACGCGATCGGCTTCCGCCGCGGCGTGCCCGGCTACTACTCCGGACTCGGTGAGGACACCGACTTCACCCCGGGCGAGGGCTGCGCAAGCGGAAGGCGAGGAGCCGCAAACGCGAACGGCACTGGGAACCGGACGCGGTACTGGGCGGACCGGCAGATCTTCCTCAAGGACGCCAAGCTCACGCTGGACACGCTCTACCAGCGTGCCCGCCAGACGGCCTTCCTCGTCCCCGGCCTGACCATCGTCGTCCGCGACGGGCGCGCCCTGGAAGGGGCCTGCAAGACCGAGGAGACCTTCCAGTTCGACGGGGGCATCAGCGAGTTCTGCGAGTACCTCGCCCAGGGCAAGCCGGCCTGCGACGTCCTGCGCCTGACCGGCACGGGTACCTTCAAGGAGACCGTCCCGGTCCTCGTCCACCCACCACCCGACCCCAGTTCTCCTCCACCGCATCGCGTCGTCCCGCGGCCTCACCAATGAAGACTTCGCAGTCCTCGATCAGTGACTCCGGGCTCGTACCTGACGCGGCTCGACCCGCGCCTCGCAGCATGGCCGTGCGCGCTGGTCTGGGCGGACCGGGATGCCCAGTTCCGCTACCTCAACGAGCAGGCCCGCGAGCACGGGGATGCCGGCCAGCCGGTGATCAGTGTGGACACCAAGAAGAAGGAACTCGTCGGCGACTTCAAGAATCACGGCCGCCAGTGGCGGCCCGCGGGTGACCCTGTGCCGGTGCATGTCCACGACTTCGCCGACCCTCACCTCGGCAAGGCCGTCCCGTACGGAATCTACGATCTGGCGGCGAACACCGGCTGGGTCAACGTCGGCACCGATCACGACACTGCTGCGTTCGCGGTGGAATCGATCCGCCGCTGGTGGCACGGCCAGGGCTGGCCCGCCTACCCGCAGGCGACACGACGGCTGATCACCGCCGACGCAGGCGGGTCCAACGGCTACCGCACCCGGGCCTGGAAGCTCGAACTCGCCCAGCTCGCCGCCGAAGCCAGGCTGACCATCACCGTGTGTCACCTGCCGCCCGGTCCTGCTCGCTATGTCCGCGAGCAGGCACGCGGCCGTGCCACGCGATCCGCGTGCTCCTTGATGCCGGGCCCCGCCCGCTGCCCCAGCTCGGGGTGAACCAACGTCTGTGGTCTTCGGGCCGCGGGAGTGCCGCCACACGGCGGAGCGTCGCGTTCAAGCCGCCCGACTGGGCCCCGGCGTGGCCGCGCCGCCTGTCGTACGCGCGCCGGAGCCGAGGTCCCCCGTCGCACCCGGAGCGTGCACCTCACGACCGGTCAGTATCTGGAGGACCAGAGCGCCCACGCACAGCAGTGCGCTCAGCCCCCAGATCGTCAGATAAGCGGAGAGTGCCGGGATCTCCGTACCCTCGACGACGAGGGAGCCGAGGACGACCGCCGAGCCCGCGCCCGCGACACTGCCGCCCAGGGTCTTCAGGTTGTTGTAGACGGCGGTCGCACTCGCCGTGCGGTCCGTGGCGCTGCGTTCCACGATCACAGTGGGTAGACCGCCCAAGGCCAGGCCCATGCCGAAGCCGGAGACGGCGGACGCCAGGGCGAACAGTGGCAGAGCGGCGTGCGCGGCGATCAGCCCCGCGTTCCCTGCCGCCATCAGTGCGAAGGAAAGCAGCAGTACACGACGGTAGCCGGTGCGGGCCGCCACCCGGGCCACGAGGCTCGCCCCGGCGAAGGCCAGCACATGCGGCACTGCGCCCCACGCGCTGATCTCCCAGGTCGTGAGTCCGAAGCCGTAGCCCTCGTCGGCCGTGGATGCGGCCAGATACGAGATGCCGACCGCCTGCCCGCCCAGCATCACCGCGCCGAAAAGGAAGCCTGAGACGTAGTACGGCGCGGACTGGCGGTGGGCCACCGCCCGGACGTCGACCAGGGCGTGCGGCCGGTCCCGTTCGAGCCGGACCCACCAGGCGAGCAGGGCCAGGGAGAGCACGAGTCCGCCCAGGGTGAGCGGAGAGGTCCAGCCCCAGGTCGCGCCGCGCGCCGTCGTGCCGAGGAACAGCAGCAGCGAGAGGCCGAGCAGCAGCGCCCCGGTCCAGTCCATCCGGCCTGGCGCACGCTTCCGTGACTCCGGGATCGCGCAGTACGACAGGGCCAGGCAGGCACACGCGAGCGCGGCGAGGACCGAGAGTGTGGCCCGGACGCCGCCGGTGAGTGCGAGCAGGGGGCCCACCAGGCCGTGGCCGAGGAGCGAGCCGAGGGTGAGCGCACCGACGAGAAGTCCCACTGCCCGCCGGCCGCCATCGAGGTCGAGCCGGTCCCGTGCGAGGCCGATCTCCAGTGGCAGCAGCGCCGCCAGCGGGCCCATCAGGGCACGGCCCATCAGCAGCACCGTCAGATTCGGTGCGAGGGCCACCAGGACGGTGCCCGCCGTGACGCAGGCCAGCGCGATCCGGGTGAGCCGACGGTGCCCGTACAGATCTCCGAGCCGCCCGAACGCGGGCACCGCGACGGCGGCCGCGAGGAACTGCACCGCCATGTACCACTGCGCCTGGGACGCGCTGATGGACTGCCAGTCCTGGACGGCCGGTACCAGCGCTGGGGCCGAGCCCTGGAGGAAGCCGCTGACCAGCTCGAAGACGACGAGCAGGCCGACTACTGCGGTCACCCGGGGCGCCGCCGCCTCCTCCGTCCTGAGCGGGGCCGTCATGCCGACGCGCCTGCGGCGAGCCGCTGCTCCGCGAGCTGGCTGAGCAGCGCCGCCTGGCGATGGAGCACCCGGTCGTCGAAGAGCGCCCGCGGGGAGTGGTTCTGGGGTGCATTCTCCACGTCCGCGCCTTCGGGCGCCGCGCCGACCAGCAGCATCGCGCCGGGCACCTTGTTCAGTACAAGGGAGAAGTCCTCCGAACCGCTGGCCGGCTGCGGCGCCTCCCACACCTCGCCCGCGCCGAACAGCTCGCGTGCCGTGTCCAGCGCGAACGCCGTCGCGGCCGGCTCGTTGACGGTAACCGGATAGAGCATCTCGTACTCCACCTCCACGTCCAGGCCGTGTGCGGCCGCGATCCCGCGCACCAGACGCGGCAGCCCATCGGCCAGCCGTTCGTGGTTGGCCTCGGAGTAGCTGCGTACGGTCGCCTCGAACTCGGCCGTGTCCGGGATGACGTTCTGCTGCGTACCGGCGTGCAGCCGCCCGACGGTCACCACCACCGGGTCGAAGATGTCGAAGGTGCGCGTCACCCAGTTCTGCAGCGCGGTCACCATCTCGCAGACGGCCGGCACCGGGTCCTTGGCGTGGTGCGGAGCCGAACCGTGCCCGCCCTCGCCGCGAACCGTCACCCGCAGGACGTCGGACGCCGTCATGACCGTGCCGGGCCGGGACGCGACCCAGCCGCCGGGCAGGCGATTGGCCGAGACGTGCAGGGCGAAGGCCGCGTCGAGCGGCTTGCCCGCCGCGCCCAGGACACCCTCGTCGATCATCGCGCCGGCACCGTTGTGCCCCTCCTCGCCCGGCTGGAACATGAACACCACATCGCCCTGGAGGCTCTCCCGGCGGTCCGCGAGCAGCGTCGCCGCGCCGACGAGCCCGGCGGTGTGCAGATCGTGCCCGCAGCCGTGCATCCGGCCCGGCAGCTCGGAGGCGTACTCCACCCCCGTCAGCTCGTCCACCGGCAGCGCGTCCATGTCCCCCCGCAGCAGCACCGCCCCGCCTGGACGGCCGCCGCGCAGCACGGCCGTGACCGAGGTCAGCTCCTGGCCCAGCGTGATGTCGAGGGGGAGACCGTCGAGCGCGGTGAGGACCTTCTCCTGCGTGCGCGGCAGCCGGAGGCCGAGCTCCGGCTCGCGGTGCAGCGAGCGGCGGAGCCGCACGAGATCGGGCTGGAGTTCCCTGGCGCGTTCCAGTACGGACATGCTGCGTCAACCTCCTGATACGGTTCCGGCCATCGGTGCGGCAAGACTGAAGTCCTGGACCGTCCAACCGACCCGAATCGCAGGAAACACGCAAGGGACCTCGAATGGCGCAGTATTCCGGCCACGGACCGGTACGGAATTCCGCGCACCGGGTGGTACGGGCGCTCGATGACGTCGACCAGGCCCTGGTGCACGCGCTGCAGATCGCCCCACGCGCCGGCTGGAACGAGATCGGCGCCGTACTCGGACTCGACGCCGTCACCGTGGCCCGCCGTTGGCACCGGCTCACCGAAGCCGGCGCCGCCTGGATCAGCTGCTCCCCGTCGCCCGCCCTCGCCGCGACCGGACAGGGACTGCTTGCCGTCGTCGAGGTGGACTGCGCCAGCGGCAGCCTGCTGGCTGTCGCCCGGGCCCTCGCCGAGTTGCCCCACGTCACCGCCGTCGAGCACGTCAGCGGAGACCGCGACCTCCTGCTCACGGTGATGGCCACAGACCTCGCCGCGCTCACCCACTGGGTGACCCGTGGCATCGGCGCGATGCAGGGCATCGTCGCCACCCGGACCCACCTCGCGAGCACCGTCTACACCGAAGGCAGCCGCTGGCGGCTGCGCGCCCTCGACCGCACCCAGATCGCCCGCCTCGCCGAAACCGGCGCTCCCCGTGCCGACACCCCCCTCTTCCCCCTCACCGACCTGGACCACGCCCTCGTCGGGGCCCTGTCCATGAACGGCCGCGCCACCTACCGCGCCCTGGCCGACGCCTGCGGAACGAGCCCGGACACGGTTCGTCGCCGACTCGGGCGGCTCTTCGCCGCCGGCATGCTCCAGCCCCGTTGCGAGGTCGCCCGCCCTCTGTCGGAGTGGCCGGTCACGGTGATCCTCTGGGGGAGAGTGACCGCGGGGGAGCTGGAGAGCGTCTCCCGCTCCGTCACCGGCGCCCGCGAGGTACGGCTGTGCGCCGGCCTCACCGGCCGGAACAACGTCCTCGTCGTGGCCTGGGTGAAGTCCCTCGCCGACGCCCAGCGCTTCGAGGTACGACTCGCCCAGCGCGCCCCCGGCCTGGACATCACCGACCGGGCCGTGGCCCTCTGGCCACTAAAGCTCAGCGGCCATCTGCTCGACGAACGCGGCTACCGCATCGGCGGCGTCCCGCTGGACGTCCGCACGGCCGACGCCAGCTGGCGAGATCCGGAAGACACTCCCTAACCTCAATACCGACAACTTAAGGGCAATTTGGTCGTTGTTGGTGTGCCAAGAGCCGTCAGTTGAAGTCATCTGGTGAGCGGTTGTCGGACCGGGTCGCGGTCGGGGTGTTGACACAGGCGTTTCCTCGGTCGCTTGTGGACGAGGTGTTGGAGGAGACGGGCCGGGTACAGCAGAGGAACCGTCTGTTGCCGGCCCGGCTGGTGGTCTACTTCGTGTTGGCGTTGTGTCTGTTCTCGGGGCAGAGCTATGAAGAGGTCGCCCGACTGCTGACAGCGGGTTTGCGGGGTGGCACCTCTGCGGCAGCTGTTCGCGCGGGTGTGCCGTCCGGTCGCCACATCGGACACTCAGGGTGCCTTCTACCGTGACTGGCGGCTGACCGCGATCGACGGCACCACGTTCGACCTGCCTGACACGAAGGCGAACGTGGAGGCGTTCGGGCCGTCCGCCGCGCTCCGGTCGGGGTGAACAGAACATCGGCTGCCCGCAGTTGCGCATGGTCGGCCTGGTGGAATGCGGCACCCATGCCAACTTCGACGCTGCGACCGGAGCCCTGCGCGCCGGAGAGCAGACTCTGGCCTGGGCAGTCCTGGTGTCTCTGCGGCCGGGGATGCTGCTGCTGGCCGACCGTGGCTTCTACGGCATGGACCTGTGGTGCAAAGCCGCGGCAACTGGGGCGGACCTGCTGTGGCGAGTCCGCAAAGACCTCGCACTGCCGGTAGTTGAGCAGCTGTCGGACGGCTCCTACCTCACGGAGATCTTCGACCGGAGCGACATCCACCACACCCGTCGCGGGGCGCCGGTGCGCGCGGTGGAGTACACCATCGCCGGCCACGAGGGCGTCTACCGGCTCCTCACCACGATCCTCGACCCGGGCAAGGCCCCAGCCGCGGAACTGGCCGCCCTCTACGCCCGGCGATGGGAGTTCGAGTCCACCCTCGACGAAATCAAGACCTGCCTTGGCGGGCCACGCCTGGCGCTGCGTTCGCAGCATCCTGATGGAGCCGAGCAGGAACTTTACGGTTTCCTGCTCGTCCACCACGCCGTCCGACATCTGATGCACCAAGCCGCACGACAGGCCGACCAGGACCCCGACAGGATCTCCTTCACCCGTTCACTGCGTGTCGTGCGCCGCCAGGTCACCGGCCAGGCGGCATTTTCCCCCGGGCAGACTCGCTTGCGCGGTCAGAGCCACCCACGCTGAAAACCTCGAACGCCCCCTGCCGCCGAGACGCCGCCGATCCAACCCCCGCGTCATCAAACGCAAAGTCGCCGGCTGGCCCCTCAAACGTGCCGCCCACCGGACTGCAGACCGCCCACCCACCACGGCCACCACCCTCGTTGGCGCCACCAAGCACAAACGGGTCAAACGCACACCAAAGCGCTAAGTTGCCGGTATTGAGGTTAGGGCGCGTATTAAGTCGTGATCATGTGGACGGGTGAGGTCTTCGATCCAGATCACTGAGGCCCGGTGCCGAGGGCGGGACGAGCGAGGCGATGAACATGCAGGCACGGCTGGTCGGCTCCATGGCGCTGGTCGATCTGACGGTGCACGCGTAAGACCGGGCGCGGACGACGGGGCAGGCATACGAGGCGGTTCCGGAGGTCGTGGCTCCGCTCGCGGACGTGTTGGCCGAGCTGTCGCCGACGGCCGGGAAGATTGGTGTGTTCGGGGAGCCGGTGGCGGTCGGGGCGAAGGCGTCGGCGTTCGCGCGGCTGCTCGCGGCTACGGGGCGTGCCCCGTACCGGTCTTGAGCGGCCGAGTGCTGAACCGGCCGAGAGGGTCGGCTGGCTGTCAGTGACCCTTCTTATGCTGACGCCATGGAGATCACCAAGCGGACACTTGCGGAGGCCTGGCAGCGGACGGTGGCCGGACACGCCCTGCTCCACGAGGTCGGGCTGCCCCCCGTGGCGCTCTCGGACGACGAGCTGGAGGGGTGGGCCGAGCGCGCTGAGGAGGCGGAGGACGGCGGCCTGTGTCTGCTGCTGGATGAGGACGGCACAGTGCGCGGCCATGACGGTCCCTACCGGGAGGTCTTTGCCACCCGCGACCTCGAACAGGCGCTTTACCTGATCACCGAGGCCGCGATGCGTCGGCGCTGCGGCAGCCTCGAGGAGGTGGCCGCCGCGCTGGAGCGGATCGATCCGGTGTGGGGCAGACGGTTCCGCAGTGGCGGCCTGGACGACGCGGGGACGGTCGAGGCGTGCGGGCGCGACCCACTGGAGAGGCTTGCCTGGATAGCGGGGTCCTGGCGTGAGCAGGACCCATACACGACCCTTGCCTTCTTCCGCGCGGCGCCCGGGCAAACCGTTGACGCCGAGCGGCTGGCCCTGCTGTACGGCGCTGATCCCGCACAGGTCGCTGCCGGCACGCGCCTGAAGGACCTGCAGGCCGTGGACAGCGGCCGGGCCTACTGGGACCGCCAGTGGGAGAGCTGCTGTTTCGGGCAAGCAGGCAAGTGGACGTTCCTGCTGCACCACGACACGCCGCCGGGGTCCTTCGCTGACAAGGAGGCATACGCGGCGCTCGGGATTAAGGAGAGCGTGTGGCTGACCGCCACCTCCGCGAAGGCCATCTACACGTTCGACTACATGAGGGACGGTCGCCGCGTCGACGACGACTGGGGCCTGCTGGAGCTGATCTGGTACGAGCGCGGCCGTGCCCCCTATCTGCGGGGCGGCGAGCTGGACTTCCTCAACCGTGCCGTGCGCCGTGCCGAGCTGGACCACCCCGAACTGACTAACACGTTCGAGCTGTACTTCCACGCCTTGGAGGAGTCCCTCGGCCTGCGTCTGCCGCGCCGGGACTTCGCGGAGGGGGAGGTGCGGGCCGCATACTGGGCCGGGGAATAGTGGTGAGTACGGCGAGGGGGCGCTCATGGAGCAGAAGCAGGTTCTGGAGCGCGTATCGAAACTTGACCCGGCTGATTCAGCGGAATTGATCGATCTGACGTTCTGATAGCAGAAAAGGTTCCTTGACCTGCGAGGATGCGAGTGTCTACGTCGTATCCGGCACAAGAGTCAGGGCACCTTTCTGGTGAGCGAGCGTACAGAGTGGGACCGTCGGCTGCGTGTGCGGGCCGATGGCAAGGGGCTTGGTCGGACACGCTGCGCCGGTGCGCGGACAAGGTGGGGCTGGCCGGCGCCCTCGCCGCTGTGCTGCCGGTGGGTGTCGGGCGAGGCTGGCGCGACCGGGCGACGCTGGTGGTCCAGCTGGCGGTGGCCATCGTGCTCGGCGCGACGAATCTGAGCGAGGCCGAACAACTCGGCCTGCACCACCGGGGCTTGGTCCGCCGCCGTGTAGTCCGGCACCGGAGCCAGTCCCGGGGTCTCTTCGCGGTCGCCGTCTTCTTGGCTGCGGTCTTCTTCGCGGCCGTTCTTGCGGGGCTGCATCTTGTGCACGGTCGCGCCCTCGGCGTGCTCACCGCGGCTCTCCTTGGCTGCCTCCACGGAGGCGTTCAGGGCGGCCATCAGGTCCACGACCTTCCCGGACCACCGCTCCTCGTCCTCGGCCGGCTCCGGGAGTTCCTTGCCCTCCGACTTCGCCGCGATCAGTTCCTCCAGGGCGTCGCGGTACTGGTCCCGGAATCCGGAGATGTCGTCCATGGTCATGGTGTCGGTGAGTTGGACGGCGCGTTCGATCTCGTCGTCGTCCAGGTCGGTGGCCTTGGGTGTGAGGGATTCGGGGCTGCGGATCTCGTCCGGCCACCGCATCGAGTGCAGCACGATGGCGCCCTCACGTACCCGCAGCAGGCCGAGGCGCTCGCGGTTGTGCCACGCGAATTTGGCGACGGCGACTTTGCCGGAGCGCTCCAGCGCCTTGCGGAGCAGAGTGTAGGGCTTGGCGGCGATCTGTCCGTCGACCGCAAGGAAGCAGGAGTCGCTGATGCGGTTGTGGGCACTGTTTGAACGTGCCCGTTGACCGCCTTCTAGCTCAGGCGGTCGGCGTGTGGCCAGGGCCATGGACAGGGCGCGTCCGGCTCCGGCGATACCGACCACTGACCGAGCACATCCGCCGCTTCGACGAATACTCCTCCCACGAGCTCGCCGACGAGCCCGACGCCTACGACCCGCACCTGACGTCGAATTCACCCCGATCCGCGGCGACGGCCCGCCGGCCGACGGATTCAGCCAGGTCGCGCGAGCCGGCCAAGGGGCGGATGCCGAGCGGGCCGGGCGCGTGTCGGCGAGCACCTCACGGTGCCGTAGCACTGCGTCCGAGGGCTGATCCCGGGGACCGGGTTCAGGTCACAGCAACCGGTCGACCAGCCCGTCGATGTAGTCCGGGGTGAGCGGGCCCATGCCGAACAAGACGCGGATATACATCGGGGCCAGGATGTGATCCAGCACCCCGAGCGCGTCGGGTGCGTGCTCGCCACGTTCGCGGGCGCGATCGAGCATGGACTGCAGTTGCCGGGTGCGTTCGGCGCGGAGGTCGTCACGAGCCTGCAGGCCCTGCTGACCGTTGCTGGACAGGGCGACGGCCAGGTGCAGCACCGCCGGACCGTCGGGTCCAGTGATCTCGCGGGCCACCTGGGCCGCGTAAGTGCGCAGGTCGCCGGCCAGGCTCCCGGTGTCGGGCATCGGCGACTGCGTGTTGAGGCGGGTGAGCGCCACGTCGCTGAGCAGGGTTTCCAGGCTGCCCCACCGGCGGTAGATGCTGCTGTCGGCTACGCCTGCACGGGCTGCGACGTCGCCGACGGTGAAGTTGCCGTAGCCGCGCTCGCTGATCAGGTTGGTCACGGCCTGGTGTACCTGCGCGCCGACGCGGGCGCTGCGCCCACCGGGCCGCCGGGCTCGCTGACTCTCGTTCATGCCCCCCACCTTAACGCAGTCGTGACTTGCGTTTGCGGGGCGAGCCCTCTTATAGTCGCCTAACGCAGTCGCTGACTGCTTTAGGGCGCTCAGGTGTATCGCCACCCGTGCCGACCGTGGCCGGGTGCAACTACCGATCGAGGGGGATCCCCATGGCTGCATCGCATGCGACCGTAGGCGGTCGATCAAACCGGGCCGTGCTGCTCATGGTGGCCTGCCTGGGCCAGTTCATGGTCCTGCTCGACAACACGATTGTTGGAGCGGCGCTGCCCGATATGCAGCTCCGGCTGGACACTCAGCTGACCGGTCTGCAATGGATCGTCGACGCGTACGTACTGCTGGTCGCCATGCTGCTGCTGTCCGGCGGTGTCTTCGCCGACCGGTTCGGCCGCAAGCGGGTGTACCTGACCGGCGTGGCGGTGTTCATCGCCGCGTCGCTGCTGTGCAGCCTCGCCCCCTCGGTCGGCTGGCTGGTCGCCGGCCGGGTGCTGCAGGGCATCGGGGCCGCGGCGCTGAGCCCTGCCTCGCTTGCCCTGCTCGCCGCCGCATATCCCGTGCCGCAAGAACGAATCAAGGCGATCGGGCTGTGGGCCGGATTCAGCGGAATCGGTCTGGCCGCAGGCCCCGTGGCCGGCGGGGTGCTGACAGAAGCCTTCGGCTGGCCCGCCATCTTCCTGGTCAATCTGCCCATCGGCGTGGTCCTGCTGCTGGTCGGCGTACGTCACCTCGGCGAGTCCTGCAATCCGAGCGCCCCCGCGATTGACATCCCGGGCACGGTGCTGTCCGTTCTGGCGGTGGGGGTACTGACCTACGGGCTGATCGAGGGTGGTGCCCGCGGCTGGACCTCACCGGTCATCCTGGGCAGCTTCGCCGCCGCGGCGATCCTCCTCGCCGCCTTCGTAGCCGTCGAAGCGCGTCGTTCCGCTCCGATGCTGCCGCTGCCGCTGTTCCGGCAGCGCCTGTTCACCGTGTCCAACACCGCCATGGTCGTGGTGGGGTTCGCGCTCATGGGTTCATCGTTCTTCTTCTCCCAGTTCTTCGTGTATGTCCAGGGCAGCTCGATCCTGCGCGCCGGCCTGCAGACCCTGCCGGTGTCCCTCGCCATGGTGATCGTCAGCCCGTACGCGGGTCGGCTCGCCGCCCGGTACGGCTTCCGAATCGTGGTTACCACCGGCCTGGCCCTGGCCGGCCTGGGACTGCTGGCGCTCGGCATGGTGCACGCCGACACCGGCTACGGGAACGTGTGGTGGCGGCTGGGACTCACCGGCATCGGCTTCGCCCTGGCCATGTCACCGCTGACAGGCGCCGCCATCCAAGCAGTCAGCCCGCAGGAAGGCGGCCTCGCATCAGGCATCAGCAGCACCACCCGGCAGATCGGCGCGGTGCTCGGCGTGGCGGTACTCGGAGCCATCGTCCGCACCCGGCAATCCGGCGGCGCCTCCTTCGAGACCGGCCTCAACAGCGCCTTCCTCGCTGCCGGCACCGTCACTTTGGCCAGCGCCTTGTTCACCGGCCTGTGGCTGGCGAGGTCCAGGCCCGCGGAAGGCTCCGCGGCGCCGCATCGTTCCACCGATCCAGATGCGGTCACCACCTCGAACGAGGCATCCGTGAACAGCCGTTGACAACAACAACCGCCTTGGCCGGGAGAAGCGGCTGCGCGCCGAGAGCGTCGACATCACCATGCCGCTGCCCAGGACCCCTGGGCGAACGCTACTTCCAGGTCACCGCGTACCGACCGCTCGCACACGATAAGGACGTCCGCCGTGCACGTACCCGCCGACCCCACAGTCCTGCACCCGATGCCTGACCAGCCGCGGGTGGTACTGCTCAAGCCGTTGGTCACGTCCCCGCTGATCGACGTCGGGGAGTACTCCTACTACGACGACCCCGACGACGCGACCGCGTTCGAGACCCGCAACGTGCTGTACCACTACGGGCCGGAGCGGCTGGTCATCGGCAAGTTCTGCGCGCTGGGCACGGGGGTGCGGTTCATCATGAACGGCGCCAACCACCGCATGGACGGCCCCTCGACCTTTCCCTTCCCCACTCTGGGCGGCTCCTGGGCCGACCACTTCGACCTGCTGACTGGCCTGCCCAACCGCGGGGACACCGTCGTCGGCAATGATGTCTGGTTCGGCCACAGCACGACCGTCATGCCCGGCGTACGCATCGGACACGGCGTGATCATTGCCAGCAGCTCCGTGGTCACCAAGGACGTCCCCGACTACGGCATCGTCGGCGGCAACCCGGCCCGTCTCCTGCGCACCCGCTACAGCGACAGGGACATCGCCCGGCTGCTCGCGCTGGCCTGGTGGGACTGGCCCCCGGAGCACATCAGCGAGCACGTACGGACCCTCATGTCCGGCAGTGTCGACCAGTTGCAGGACGTGGCACCCTCCCTCCCACACCCGTAATCCACCGCCCACGCGTTCGCCATCACCTCTCGGAGAGGAGCCGCCACCATGCCCGCCGCCACCGATCGAACCTCCTTCACCGACTGGCTCCACGGCCATGCCACCCCGCTCAGCCACCTCGACCCGGCAGCGCCCCTGGACGACCTGGAACCGCTGCGCGACATCCTCGACGGTGCCCGCGTGGTCGCCCTCGGCGAACACTCCCACTTCATCAACGAGTTCGCCGCGATGCGCCAGCGCATCCTGCAATTCCTCGTCGAACGCTGCGGCTTCACCGTCCTGGCCTTCGAGTACGGCTTCTGCGAAGCCATACCCCTCGATGCCTGGACCCACGGCACGGGAGCGGACGACGACCTCTCCGCACTCCTGGCAACCGCGGTCCCCATCGGACTCCAGGAACCACTGCGGTTCATCCGCCGCCACAACCGCACCGCCGCGAAACCGGTCCGCTTCGCAGGAATCGACATCCCGGCGGCCGGCGGGTCGCTGCTCCCCGCCCTGGCCCCGGTCGCCGACTACCTCCACCACACCGACCCGGAAACCCTGCCGATGGTCCAGAGCGCGACCACGATCGCCGCGTCCTTCGCCGGTGACTCGGCAGCCGTGGCCGCACCCGCATGGGCGCGTCTGACCACCACCGACCAGGACACCCTCAGCGCGCTCTTGGCGCGGCTGCTCATCCGATTCCGTTCCCTGAAACCGCTGTACCTCTCCCGCGGAGACCGGCACAGCTACGACACCGCCCTGCGATGCCTGGAGGCCGCCTGCCACGGCGATTACACCTTCCGCGCCATGGCCGCCCTCTTCGCCGGAGACGGTCTCACAGCCGACACCTCCGCCCGCGACCTCTACATGGCGGAGTCACTTCTGTGGCACCTGAACCGACTCGAACCCACGGCCCGCGTCGTACTGATGGCGCACAACGCCCACATCCAGAGGACGCCGATCGCCTTCGACGGCCTCCTCACAGGGCTCCCCATGGGACAGCACCTGCACCACGCCCTCGGTGACTCGTACTTCGCTCTCGGCCTGACCAGCGTCACCGGGCACACCGCCGACATGCGTCGTGACGAGGCCGCTCCCTTTGGATTCACCGTCCACGACACCCCGCTGGAGCCACCCGCGCCGGGAAGCATCGAAGCGGCCTTCGCCGAGACCCGCCTCGGACTCGCCGTCGCTGATCTTCGTCAGGCCCGGGCCGAGAACCTCAGCGCCCCTGACCGCATCCGTATGCAGGGGATCCACCAGCACACCCCGGTCATCGACGCATTCGACGGCATCCTCAGCACACCCGCCTCCACCACCACCGAGCTGGAGAAGCCATGACCAGCAGGTTCACCGAATTGGTCGTCGATTGCCACGATCCGCAGCGGCTCGCGGCCTTCTGGTGCGAAGTCCTGGACTTCACCGTGCTCGACCGGAGCGAGGGCAAGGTCGAGATCGGCTCCTGGGAGCCGACCGTCGAAGCTGTCCGAGCCGGCCAGATGACGCCAACGCTGGTGTTCATCCAGGTGCCCGAGGGCCCAACGGCCAGGTGCGGCCCAACGGCATCTGGCTGCCGGACGACTGCGAGACGCTGGCGAATCCTGCCACCGCGGCAGGGGAACTCACACGTGATCAAGCAGCTGACGCCGCTCCTGCCATCGACGAGATGGGCACCACCGCCATCGAGTGGTTCGTGATGCGTACGGTCGTCAACAACGACCTGGTGATGACTGCGCCGCACTCGGGCAGCGGACCGATGACCTTCGCCACCCGGAACGACAGCGACCAGTACCAGCACTGGACCATTGCGTACGCCCGCCTCCACGGCGAGTACACCATCATGCTCTTCATCAACCGTGCCACCAACAAGGGCATCGGCCGGGACAGCAAGGACCCGTACCTGCGGGACAACGACCCCTCGGACTACGCCGGGGTCGGAGGGGTCCTGCAGCCTCCCTTCCCCCAAGTCGGCTACCGGATCACCGCGGTCATGACACGCGAGCCCGTGGAATGTCCCGCGGGTGAGGATCCGACTCGACTCAGTCGGGCTATGGCTCCGGTGGATCCGCGTGCGCAGGAGGTCAAGTTCTCGGCCAAGGGGCCGGACGGCAAGTCCGTGGGATTGACCGTGGATCTCCTCAACGACGCCTGTGACGGCCCCCGGACTCGCATTCCCACCGCGATCTGGAAGGTCGTGGCCCTCGCCGCGACCTCCGCCGGAGACGTCGGCATCACCTACGCGCCTCCTGGCCGCGCCTGATGTAGGGATGCCATGAACGGCATGCCGGCGAGAACCGACTCCGCTGCCCCCTGACTGTCGCCTCCTGGCAGCCGTGCCGTCCGGCCATGGACGACAGCGGATCGGTAGTTGGACAACCCAGCCCCGGGGCACAGACGACCGATTAAGCCCCCCCGCAGCGCTATGGAACTGGGGGGTAGCCAAGCGGAAGAAAGGACGACTTCCGCAGGAGCAGGAGTGCCGACCGCAGCGAGAAGCCCCCGGGGAGCCGGAGCCGCCGCTCCGCTGAAGTCCACCGTGCCCCCGGAGAGCGCCGCGGTGCTGAAGTCGATCCGGCTGCCGGAGAACCACTGCAGCCCGGGCGTTCGTGGAGCAGAACAACATGGCCGAGTCCATGGCCAGCCTCAGCCTTACCCTGATTGCCGCTGACGGCCCCAAGACCGGCCGATCGGCGCACTGTCCGTCACCGCTCCCGGCACCATCATGGAGAGAGCGATGGATCAGGCTGGCTACGAGCCTCT
Organism: Streptomyces sp. NPDC058239; assembly: GCF_042882185.1. Classification (NCBI taxonomy): domain Bacteria; kingdom Bacillati; phylum Actinomycetota; class Actinomycetes; order Kitasatosporales; family Streptomycetaceae; genus Streptomyces; species Streptomyces sp. NPDC058239. The sequence continues at coordinate 23,813 of NZ_JBHVWS010000057.1, read as the reverse complement.
GCGTGCCCTGACCCTGGGTCTGGCCGTCGCCAAGGTCCACGGCCTGGCGGTTGCCGAGACGGCACGCGGACAGGGACTCGCCGCCGCCCTGCTCAAGCGGGCCTGGCAGGTCTACCGGCCTCGGGACTGGTGAGCTCTCATGTTGATGTGTCGCGTATTCGCTGGGATTTCACGGCATTGGTCACGGTGAGTAGCTGGTTCAGGGTGGTTTTCCGTGGGCCAGGTTGGGACGATGTGGGAATGGCGAGTGATTTGGCGGAGCCGTCAGCTTCGGAGTTGGCAGAGGGCATGCGCGCTGCGCTCATGCATGCCCGGTGGGATCCGGACGGTGATCCGGCGGTCGCCGTTGATGTGCTGGGCGCCTTGGTCGAAGGCGTGTGTGGTCCGGTCGGTTCGGTGGCGGTCGGACGGATCGTTTTCGACTCGGAGGCTCTGGGAACGGTGTACCTGTTCTGTGCTTCGGTGAACAAGGCCCTTGATCGGAATCACCCGGCGCGGCCGCCCGCTCACCGGGGTTTGTCGCTTGCGGAGCATCTCGCCTTCGTGCAGCCCTTGCTGCCCGGATTTCATCGGCGGCAGCAGGAGGTACTACAGCTTCTGGACCAGGAGTTTCCGCCAGACAACTGATCTCGCGAGCGTGCGGAGCGGCGAACCCGAGCTCAGGCGCACTCACCGTGTGTGGTCGCCGGGAGCGTATCGGCTCCAGGTCCCTCCGGCTTCGGTGACCAGGCGGGTGGCTGTCTTGTCGTGGTAACCGAGCGCCTTCGTGATGACGGGGGCCGGGGCCTGCAGGACGAGTTGGCGGATCGCGGAGGTCCTGCCGCGCTGTGGCGGGACGCCGATCTTTCGCAGGTGGACTTGGAGACTGACCGAGTTCATCGGCTGTCCGGGCTGGCGGCCGGGGAAGAGCCACTGTGAGCTTCTGCTGCTGGCATAGGGCAGGTGCCTGCAGGCCTGGACGTATGCCCGCATGAGGCCAGCGACGGGGCTGCGGAAGCGGGGACGGTGTGTCTCCCAGCCGGACGGTGACCCGGGGTGCCTTGGCCGCCGTCGAGGGGCTGGCAGCGGGCGAGGAGTGCGCGGTGCACGGCGGGGGTGGTGTGGACGCGCAGGGTGTAGCCCTGGCCGCGCCGTACGGTCACCCCGTGGTCGAGCGCGGCCCGCTCGGCGGGCTCCAGGTCGGCCGCGCGGAGGAAGTCGGCGACCTTGCCGAGCATGTCGAGGGTGACCGATCGCAGACGATCGTTTCTCGACACCCGAGCGAGGTCTGGCGAGCGCCAACCTTGCGCGGCTGGCCCACCTTGGTGTCGGGCGGCTGGCGCCGCAGCGCACGCCTTGCCGAACGATTTATGCAGAGGGCTATAGTGCTAGGCAACTAGATAAATGGAGGAACCGGTGATTGAGTTCCACCTGAACGGCCGGTCCGGCCTGTCCCCGTACCAGCAGCTGGTCCAGCAAGTACGGCATGCACTGCGCCTGGGCCTCCTGAAGGAGGGGGACAGGCTGCCGACGGTCAAGGAGGTGGCGAAGCAGATGGCGGTCAACCCGAACACGGTGCTCAAGGCGTACCGGGAGCTGGAGCACGACGGCCTGGTGGCCGCCCGTCCCGGCGTCGGGACGTTCGTGACCCGGACGCTGACCGACGGCACGCTCGCCGCGCACGGACCGCTGCGTAAGGACCTGCAGCGCTGGCTGACCAAGGCCCGCCTGGCCGGGCTCGACGAGGAGAGCATCGAGGCGCTGTTCCTGAACACGTTTCGTAACGCCGCAGGAGAGGACGTAGCGTGAGCGCTGTCTTGCGAGCCCAGGGTCTGGGCAAGAGGTACAAGAAGCGCTGGGCGCTGCAGAACTGCGACCTGGACGTCCCGGCCGGCCGGGTGGTTGGCCTGGTCGGCCCCAATGGCGCAGGCAAGTCGACCCTGTTGAACCTGGCCTCCGGCATGCTGACCCCGACGGCCGGCACCATCGAGGTGTGCGGTGGCCGTCCTGCCGAGGGTGTGGAACAGCTGGCCAAGGTCGGCTTCGTCGCCCAGGACACCCCGACCTACGCCGCGCTGAGCGTCGCCGACCACCTCGACTTCGGCAAGCGCCTCAACACGAATTGGGACGACGGCCTGGCGCGGGACCGGATCCGTCGCCTCGGTCTGGACCCGAAGCAGCGGGCCGGCAAGCTGTCCGGCGGCCAGCGCGCGCAGCTCGCTCTCACCCTGGGCATCGCCAAGCGCCCGGAACTGCTCATCCTGGACGAGCCGGTCGCGGCGCTGGACCCGCTCGCCCGACGGGAGTTCATGCAGGACCTGATGGAGGCCGTCGCCGAGCACGAGCTGAGCGTCGTGCTTTCCTCCCACCTGGTTTCCGACGTGGAGCGGACCTGCGATTACGTCATCGTGCTGGTCGACTCCCGGGTGCAGGTGGCCGGCGACATCGACGACATGGCGGCCTGCCACCACCGGCTCACCGGACCACGCCGGGACTCGGACACGCTCCCGGCAGGTGTGCACGTCATCACCGCCAGCCACACCGATCGGCAGACCACTCTCCTGGTACGCACCGACACCGCGGTCCACGATCCGTCCTGGACCGTCAGCCCGCTCGGGCTGGAAGACATCGTCCTGGCCTACATGACCCGGCCCGCCGATGCGGTACGTGACACCCGACCCGCGCTGGAGGTACTCCGATGATCTGGCTGACCTGGCGCCAGTTCCGCACCCAGGCCGCCGTGATGTTCGCCGTGGTGGCCGCCCTCGCCGCCACCCTCGCGGTCACCGGCCCGCAGCTGGCCGACCTCTACCGGACGGCCGGCAGCAGCCTGGTGGACCAGGTCTCCAGTTCGGACCAGGCCCTCTACTACGCCGGACTGTTGGTCGTGCTCGCCGTGCCGGCGGTCATCGGGATGTTCTGGGGCGCGCCGCTGATCTCTCGTGAACTGGAGACCGGTACCCACTACCTCGCGTGGAACCAGGGCGTCACCCGAACCCGCTGGCTGGCGACCAAGCTGGGCCTTGGTGCCGCGGCCGCCATGACCGCTGCCGGACTGACCAGCCTCGCGGTGAGCTGGTGGAGCAGCCCCATCGACCGGGCTGTCAACGGCGGCGGCGCGACGGACACGTACTTCCCGCGGCTCGACCCCGTGGCCTTCGCCGCACGGGGTGTCGTCCCCATGGCCCACGCCGCCTTCGCCTTCGTCCTGGGCGTCGCCCTCGGCCTCCTCATCCGCCGCACCCTGCCCGCGATGGCTACCACATTCGCCGTCTACGCCGCAGTCCAGATCGTCGTGCCGATTTGGATCCGGGCCCACTTGGCCGCCACGGACCGAACCACCGTGCCGATCGAGCCCGGCGGCGCTCCCATCAGCATCCAGGACGGCGCCGAGCAGATCGTCGCGCACCTCGAAGAAGTGCCCGGGGCCTGGATCACCTCCCAACAAACGCTGAACGCCGCCGGTCAGCCGGCCCCCGTGCCGTCGTCCTTCGCCGACTGCCTGCACACCGAGTCGGGCCCGCCCACCCTGCAGCAAGTCGACCGCTGCGTCGCCGACCTCGGCGCCCTGGGCTACAAGCAGCAGGTGACCTACCAGCCCGCCGGAAACTTCTGGGCCCTTCAATGGGCCGAGACCGGGCTCTACCTCGGCCTCGCCCTGGCCCTGACCGGGTTCTGCGCCTGGTGGATCCACCGCCGAGTGACCTGACAGACGCCAGTCCCACTACGGGAGTAACTGCGAGGGGCAGCCGGGTGTCGGCTGCCCCTCGCGGCGTCGACAGGGTCCTCTCACCGTTCGAGATCAATCTCGCCGATATTGGCTGTCCCGTTGGCCCCAAGGCCGTCTTCCGCCCGGTCCTGGGGCACCGTCTGCTGGTCGTCCGGTGGTGTCAGGGGGCCGGGCAGGGTGACCGCGGCGAGGTTGAGGCGGGCGGCCATGTCGAGGTTCACCTCTCCGTACGGGGCGGAGGTGATGGACTGCCGGGCGGGAGTCCCTCAGCCAGGCCACGGAGTGGTTCATCCAGCTCTGATCCGAGCCCGATGAGCCGTACCGCGTGCACGGGTCGCCGTGGCCCATGCGGTGGTGGCAGCTCCGGCTCGCATCGTGCCCCAGCCACAGCGGGCAGCAGCGGGCAGCAGCGGGCCGGACCCGGACCGAAGTCCGTACCGCTCCGCCCACGCCGCCATGACCTTCTGCCGGGCCCTCGTTTCGACCACGTGCCGCTCGTAGCCCTCGGGGTCTCTGCGGCGCTCCATGAACCCCGGGGTCTCCAGCCCGTAGGGCCGGCGGATGCCGTCGCTGTGCCGTCCGGGGACGGCGGCCGCGCGGTCGAAGAGGTCGGACATCGGTGCGTGTTCCGTTCGTTCGGGCCGCGCCTCGGGACACCGGAGAGTCGCAGCTCAGGTGAGGTTGGTCCTGTTGGACCCAACAGGTCTGACTGCGTCAGGACGATGCGGTCGCCGCCACGGGTTCGGGGATCGCGGCCCACGCCTTCACCCCTTTCCCGGCCCGGGGCCGCCTGCGGCCGCTGCGCGACCCGGCTGCCGTGGACGACGACGCCGGCGGCGGGTAGCCGGGTTGACCCGCCGCCATCCTCGTGGTGCTCGGTCCCGGGCGCGGGGGGTTCGCAGCTGGGAGGCGTCCTCGGCGAACGTCACATCTCGGACGCGGTGCAGGGCTTCGATCTTCCAGTGGCTGCGGATCAGCCGAGCGAGCTCGGCGGGTGTGGCCTGTTCCGCAGTGAGGCCGGTGACCGCGTAGACGGTTCTGATGCTGACCTTGCCGGTCTTGCGGTCCATTCGGCGGCGTTTGAGCTGGATGGCCTGGCGGGCGCCGGGAAAGAGCAGGCTGTTTGCCGTGCACACCTTGACGCGGCGGATCTCACCGCGGCCGTGGCCGGTGTCGTGGGTGCGGCCCTGCAGCTGGATCTGGCCCCAGGGAAGGGATTTGAGCTGCTTGTGGAGCTTCTTCTGGTTCCCTTTCGTGATCGCGATGTACTGCGCGCCTCGGCCGAGCAGGTAGCTGGCGTGCTCGCGCTGGGTGTGCATGGCGTCGCTGGTCACGACCACGCCCGCCAGATCGGCGAGGGTCTCCAGCAGAGGCTGGAAGCAGGTGATCTCGTTGGTCTTCTCGCCAACGTCGAGTTGGGCCAGGACCAGGCCGGAGAGGTGGTCGCAGGCGGCGAGCAGATGAATCTTGCGGCCCGCGGCCCTGGCCGCTCCGCGCAGGGTCTTGCCGTCGACCGCCACTGCGTGCAGCCGGCCGTCGCCCCCAGCGCGCCGGTCGGCTAGCCAGCGGCCCACCGCCCGGTCCAACACGTCGCCGTCGATGCGGCCCAGCAGCCGACGCACCGTCGCCTCCGCCGGCAGGACCGCTTCGGGGACCGCGGATCGGGCCGTACGCCGAGACGCTCCAGGACGGACGGCGGGGCGTCGGTGATCCACTCACCCACCGCCAGCAGGGAGGTCGCTCCGGCCAGAACCGTGCACGCAGTCAGCGCAAGCATGACGACCAGAGCGTGCCGTACGCCGCGCGGATCGCGAGGGTCGGGCACCTCGGCCAGACGCTCCAGCAGGCCAGGGATCTCCCCGGGTACGGCCTCGGGACGCTCGCGGAGTTGGTCAAAGGCCAGCGGGATCGGCGATGACGCGTCGGCAGGCACGGTTCATTCGCCCGCGGTGTCCTCGACCTCCCAGCGAAGCAGGTCGCCTGGCTGGCACTTGAGCACCTCGCAGAGCGCGGCGAGCGTCGCAAAGCGCACCGCCTTGGCGCGGCCGTTCTTGAGCACCGCCAGGTTGGCGGGCGTGATCCCTACACGGTCTGCGAGTTCGCCCACGGACATCTTCCGCCTGGCCAGCATCACGTCGATGTCGACGGCGATCGGCATCAGATCACCTCGTCCAACTCGGCCTGCATCTGCGCCGCTTCGACGTCGCGGGCGACGGCCTGGGCGAGCAGCATCCGCAGCACGAGCACGATGAGCGCGACTCCCAGGATGGCCAGGCCAATCCCGCCCATGATGAGGGTGACGCCCGGGTCGTCCCGCTGGCCGGGCGCATTCAGGGCCGTGACCGCGAACCACACGAGAGCAGCCGCGACCATCGCGCCGATGATGACGTCCACGTACCGGAAGGCAGTGTGGGAGAACACGGTTCCGCGTCTCACCATCGTCACCAGTCGCCATACACAGACCAGGGCGACCTGGGCCGTCCCGATGCCCAGGATTGTGATCACGCGCAGCGGGGTCAGCGGGAGCGACCCGTCCTCCGGGTCACTCCCGCTGACCAACGCCCACATCATCAATGCCTGTACGAACACGGTGCCGGTGAGCACCACCACGAGCACGGCGCGCAGCGCGCGCACTGTCAGCTTTCCCATGACCCATCCTTCCATCGAGTTACGATGGGAATCTATCGAATCTCGATAGGTGAAGCAAGGGCTGGGTCGGAGGGTGGGCGGCGGTTTCGCACCATGGCGGGATGCCGCCGCCCCCTCCCGCGGCATGACGCGATGCGAAGGTTTTCGATCTTGCCGAAGTCGACCTCGCTTACCCACAAATCGGACGCCATACGACTACGCCGAAGCCTTGAGGTCGCGGGCGACGGCGCATTGACCACGCGGCACATCCGAAACGAAGAAATGCTCCGACCGCACGTGCGGTCGGAGCCGTTCTTGTTCGCCCGAACGCGGGAGAAGCGGTTCCTCTTCGGCTCGAACCACCAGCCGGGCCCGTCCGGCAGGATCGGGACCGCCTGGGCCGCGCTACCTTGATCGGGAACTCCACAGAACCGATCCTGCGAGCACAGCGCCCCCGAAACGCGCCGTGGCTCAGTTCACGTGTCCTGACAGCGAATGTTCATGGGTTTGGGAGGCACCTGGTTCCCTGGATGGGTGATGTTCACGAGTTTTGGTTCTGGCGCAACTTCTGTGAAGCGGCCACTTTGCGTCACGTAGCGAATGCCGCCTGCACCGCCTCTTGCGCCCCTCGGTTCGGCCCTCGGGGGATCGGGCGCACCTGGCCCACCTGTTGACGCAACCGGATGTGCATTCCGCGTCTTGACCAGCAAGACCCGTGATCCCCTGTGTGGTCAGGACGTGACCTTCTCCCGCAGGAAAGCCGACCAACGAACACCGCCGTGGACGGGATGCGACCATGCGTCACCTGGCCGTACGAGGGCTGTTCCGGGTGGCACGGGCTTGCCGCACGCCCGCCCCTTCCGAGCCCGGGATCCTCCTCGCGACCGGCCTTCCGTCACCTCATGAGTCGAGTCTCGTGGGTTGCCCAAGACGACGACGGAGCGCTGAGGGGTCGTTTTCTCCCAGTGTTTTATCCCGGGATTTGCTGTTTGGTCTGTGGTGTCGGGTCGCGTCAGGAGATGGTGGCTTCGCCGGTGAGGCGGCGGGCCATGAGGTCGGTCATGGTGAGGTGGATCATGGCTTCGGAGCGGGCGGGCAGGGCTTCGTAGTCGCGGGCTAGGCGGCGGTGGAGCATGAGCCGGCCGTAGGTCCGCTCGACCGCCCATCGCTTCGGAATGGGGGTGAAGCCCCTGGTCCCGGGGGCGCGGGCGGTGATTTCCATGTCGATGCCGAGTGTGGCTGCGTGCTCGACGGGGTGCTGGCGGTAGCCGCCGTCGACCCAGACCTTGCGGATGCCGGGGTGTTCGGCGGAGACCTGGTCGAGGAGCTGGGTGCCGGCCACGGAGTCCTGCACGCTCGCCGCGGTGACGAGTACCGCGAGCAGGAGGCCGACGGTGTCGACGACGATGCTTTGCTTCAGCCCGAAGATGTCTTCTTTCCGGCATCGGTGCCCTGGGTGGAGGCGAGGACGCTGGTGGAGGTCTTGACGCTCTGCGTGTCGATCACGCAGGCCGACGGTTCGGCGTCCCGTCCTTCCTTCTGCCGTAAGAGTTGCCTGAGCAGGCCGTTGAGCTGGGCGAACACGCCTTCCTTCGTCCACTCCGCGAAGTATCCGTAGACCGTTTCCCAGGGCGGGAAGTCGTGCGGAAGATAGCGCCACTGCACGCCGGTGCGGTCCACATACAAGATCGCGTCCATGATGTCGCGCAGGTCGTGCTCGGGTGGCCGGCCGAAGTCCAGGGCCCTGCCCCGGCGCTCGAAGCGCCAGGAGGCAAGGACCGGCTCGATCAACTCCCAGCGCGCATCGGACAGATCACTCGGGTACGGACGTCGCGTAGGCATGCTCCTGGCGTACCGCTCCGGACCGAGTGCGCCCAGGCGCACGGCAACGGCGGCGGAAGCACACCCCCCGAGGACTGGACATCCTGGGATGAGACAGGCACAGGCCGCCTCCCGCCCCTGCTGTCACCCCACCCGGCCAACAGACCTCAGCCGCACCTGCAGCCCTACCAGTACCACAATCCCGCACCCCAAGAATCGACGGATACACGGGCATGCAAGGTGAAAACGACCTCTCAGTAGGTGTTTTTCATCTCTGGCCGTGAGCGGTGTTGGGCTGGATGATCTGGGGTGTGGCGTCTGACGGGGTGGGCCGGCGGTACTGCCGGGAGTGTGGTGATCCGCTTTCGTCGTCGATGGCAGCGGAGGCGGTGTTCTGCTCCGGTCGATGCAGGTCGAGGCGGTGGCGGAGACTTCAGCGGACCCGGCAGCGGGTCGCTTTGATGCAGTGGGGGGACCAGACCGAGTGCCCGGTTTTGTGGTCGATCGTGGACGGTGGGGGTCGAACGGTCGCGGGCGGCTGTCTACTGTTCGTCGCGGCGCCGGGTTCGCGCCTGTCGCGAACGGCAGGCGTCGCGGATGGGTGTTACGGAAACGTCGTAGGCGAACGGCACGGCAACATCACAGGGCACAGCCGTTTTGCATGGTCTTGAGGGGTGGGCGACCGGTGCTTCGAGCGCCCCCGGTTCACGCTCTGCCCCGTCATGTCGGGTCCGCGTCACGGTGGAATCCGGCCTGGGCCGGAACCCCTCATTCAGTCGCCACAGGGTGGCTGATCCGGCCCGAGCTGAGGTGGTGATCATCACGGTGATGACCCGGCGCCTGACCCGAAAACGGCCCGTTGCGGGCTGGTCGAAGAAACCCAGGACTGCAGGCTGACCAAAGACAGCTTCACTGTCGATGCTGCAGCCCGGGACCCCGGCCGGTTCGCCACCGCCACCTCGGGCAGGAGGTCATTCTTCGAAGTCCTGACAGCCGTATTCGGCAGTGTGCTCAAAATGGCCGGGAAGCGGGTGCAGCGCAACCACATCTCCCTCGCGCACCGCTTCCCCGCGCAGGGACGGCACCTCGATCCGGTCCCAATCGACGGTGACGTTGACCGCGTCCCCAAGCTCTCCAGCGAACATACGGTAAGACAGAGTCATGGTCTCGTCCTCTGCCTCCTCATCCGCCTCGAAGTCGTAGCCCACCGGCTCCTCGGGCCCGGTGAACGTGATGTCCGGGTAGCCCGCTATCGAGATCGTGAGGAACGGATGCAAGTCGATCGAGTCGGTCTGCTTCCCCTGCTGGTAGACGTCCAGGGTCAGGCGGGCGCCATACCAGCAGAGCAGGTACAGGTTGATCTCCTCGGCGAGCTCCGCGGCCAGATCATGCTGCACCTCCTCAAGGCTGCCTCGCACGTAGTGGGTGTCCTTCCTGGCTCCTCCCGGATCGACACCAAAGGCCAAGTCGTAGAAGCTACGCATCATTCGATCATCAGTCATGTGCGGCACCCTAACCGCCAGCACTGACAGCCCAGTTGTCCGCCGATCCACACCTCAGATAGTCGAGCACGCCCAGTTGAAAAACACCTACTCAGCTTGTTCTTTAACCCTTTCGGCGTTCAGGGACTGAACTGGATTCAGAGTTTCAGTGGCCCGAAGGTGCCGTCTCGGAACGTGAAGACGGTCGGCTCGGTGTCGAACTCCTCCCGGAAGTACCCGCTGTAGCCAGGTTCTTCGACGTGGGGTGCGAGCAGGTCCAGGACGGTGTAGAGGTCACCCATCATGTCGTCGAGCCAGAGGTTGCGGCTGAACAGTCCCCATGCGTGGAGCTCACCACCTGGCGTGAAGCCTCGGGACTGGCGTCGTAGGGACACGAAATCGCCTCCTGGCAGGCGACTGTCCGGATCCGGGGAGAGCAGTGGATACGAGTGCTCCTCCGCGTCGAGCTCTGCTGGACGCTCGGGGGCCAGGCCGAGGTGCCATCGCAGGGCTGCCAGGACCGTGTCGGGCGTGTCGTCCCGGAGGAAGCACGTGAAGACGACTTCGTAGTGGAGGCTCACGGGAGTGCATTCTGCCCGGCGCCACTGACAGACCCAGATCATGGCCTCACGGCCGGGCTTGATCACGTTCGATCAGGGTGCCCGGGCGTCTGACGGTCTTGCCCACGTCGTAGCGGGCGGCGGGCTGCTTGTTCTTCGAGCCGAGCGGGCGACCGGGGCCTGGCCGCGATGGTTTCGGCGCACGGGCCGGGCGGTGCAGGGTCGGGCGGAGGTTCCTGAACCCCCGGCGGACCCGGGCGGTTGTGAGCCGGCCGGGCTCGGCCGGCTTCTCCCAGGGGCGGCGGAGGTCAGCGGCCAGCGGCCGGGCGAGGCGGAGCTGGGTGTGGGCCGCGCTGACTAGCCAGGTCCACCGGTCCGCCGCCTCCGGGGTGCGGAGCTTCGGGCGGGTCCAGCCCAGCGTCTGCTTGATCATCCGGAAGGTGTGCTCCAGGTCGAATCTGCGCAGGAACGCCTGCCAGCGCAGGTCGACGGCCTCGTCCGCCAGGCCGGTTGCCGACGACCACAGCCAGACGGGGAGGGGATCGTGGCCGCCGGGCAGGCGGTCGACCTCCAGGCGGATCAACGTCCCTTCGATAACGGGGAGTTCGCCGGTGTGGTCGATCCACGCGGAGCGGGTGGTCAGCCGAGGATGGATGCGTTCCCAAGCCATCACGCGAGCGGTGCCGTAACGGTCGGTGACCTGCACGGTCTCGGCATCAGGCCCGCCCCAGGTGTCGGGCTTGGCAAAGCGGAACTCCTTGCCGTGCTTCGGCGGCGAGATCCAGGGGACCGGGACGGGCTTGCGCATCACTCGGTCCGTGCGCATCCGCCCCAACACCTCCACCGGCAGTCCTTCCAAGCAGATAGGCCATGCGCGGAGCGTCGTAGCCGGCGTCGAATACGACCAGGATGTCGCGGTCTCAAGGTCCTGGAGGGCGTCGCCCACCTGGTCAGCAAGCTGTCGAGCGACCAGCGGAACGAGTTGATCGACCTGCTCGGGGCGATGGCCGACGCGGAGTCCGACTCCGCGCGGCGTGAGTTCCTGGAAGGGTTCCTTGAGGGCTTCGGGCTCCTTGATGATGTGGTCTGACCTGTGCCTCAGGTTTGCGGAGGAGGGCGAAGCCGACCTGACCGAACATCTGGCGTTTGAGCATCTCCCGCATCTTCGGTGGCGGGCAAGGCGATCAAGCCGCACCAAGGCCGATGAGGGACGGGACAGCTGTAGTGGCGCCGCTGCGGGAGGCTTGCAGGCTTTGGAGCGGCAAAGGGCGTTGGGGCTCGACCAGCCGGTGTGGCGGGTGGCCGGCGCGGGGGACAGGACGCGATCGGGGCCCCGAACTCGTCCGCTCCACACCGGAGCTGTTTGTCCCAAAGGACACTGGAACCCCCGCGTGCCCCCTCCTACCGTGGAGCGCTCCAATTCCATATAGGGGGACACACTCATGCGCATCCTGCGCTCCAGCGCCACCATAAAAGCTGCCGCAGCCGCCGCCCTCGGCGCCCTGCTCGTCACCGGAGCGGCCGCCGGACCCTCCGCCGCCGCTCCGAAGACCGCGGCCGTCCAGAAGGATCAGCTGCGCACCGTCTTCACCGTCGGTGCCAAGTCCACCGTCCGCTACACCCGCACCAGCGGCTACATCAGCGCGGGCTACGAGATGACCTTCTGGCAGGGGCCCTTCCTCGTCGGAACTCTCTCCGGGACCTACGTCGAGTCCGAGCGCCTCAACGTCAAGTCGAACACGTGGAAGCGCCAGTGGACCATCAAGGCCACCAGCGCAACCGGCGCCGCCCAAGGCGGCGTCACCACCCTCGTCAAGGTCAACTGCGGGCGCGGCTCCAAGGCCTGCACCTCCACCGGCCCCCAGACCAAGCACATCCGCGCCGGCAAATCCGTCACCTTCGGCTTCAGCATCACCAGCCACGGAAACAAGATCCTCACCCACAAGCCGGTCCTCAACGTCACCACCACCGCCCCCGGCTACCTCCCTGTCGTCGGGGACGTCGCCGCGATGCGCACCGTCCGCTGCGACAGCGAGAAGATCACCAACGGCGGCAAGCGCGGCTGCGTCTACCCCTCCGTCGTCCCGAACTTCTCCATCTCCCGTACCAACCGCGTCTGGGGCGAGATGGCACGGCACGTCTACGCCGCCGAACATATTCTCAAGGGCCGGCCCGGCTACGCCAAGCCCCTGCACCGCACCACCAGCGCCCAGGCCACGAAGAACCGCGGCAAGTCCTGCCCCTCCAGCCTGCACCGCCCGCGCGGCAAGCAGTGCGACGAGTACCCCTACGCCTCCGTCCAGGAAGGCGGCGGCAACAAGGGCCTCGGCAAGAAGTGCACCACCATCGACCCGAACGCCACCCAGAGCTGCCGCATGATCGACAAGGACGCCAACCACAAGGGCGGCGGCCGGCTCACCAAGTTCTACAACGACAACCGGATCATCGCCTACAAGTCCGGCAACAAGATCATCGGTGACGCGTTCTTCTCCAAGATCCCCTAAGGGGCCGTCCCCTACGCTGGGCTGTGACGTCCTGCCGCGGCGCACAGGAGGCTGCATGCTGCCCGAGACCGAGCTGACGATCCTGGTCCGCACCTGCTACGACCGGCCCAAGGAGTGGGAGCGGTTCCTTGAGGCCCTCACCCGGCCGGACGTCTCCGGCGAGGCGGCGATCGACCAGGTGGACATCCTGGACGATCCCGCCTACGCCGGTATCGGCGTGGCGCAGCTGCTGGAGCTTGTGGAGCGGGACGAGGACGGCTGGCCGCAGCACACCGTCCTCCTGGTCGTGGACGAGGAGGCCCTTCGCGGTGAACTGCTGGCGCTGGCGGTGTGCAACCAGCCGCACGAGGACGATCCGCTGCCGGCGACCGAGTCGGAGGAACCGTTCCGGATCACTCCCGGGCTGCTGGCCTCGTTCGCGACGGACATGAACCTCGCCAACGCCGACTTCTTCGAGATCCGGCGCGACGTCGCGGAAGACGGCGTGCTGCGCAAGCGGTAGGGGAAGTCTGGCACAGGCCTGTGGGTCCGTACGCGGCGGCGTGCGGGCTCACAGGCGGCATCCCCCACCCTCATCGAGAAGCCGCCGGCCGGTGACCCCGACTCAGCCCGGAGGCTCGCCCAGGCATTCCACACCGCCGCAGTCCCGGCCGCCGTCGGACACATCGAACGCTTCAACCCCGCACTGATCGCTACGCCAGCGGCTGGAGAAGTACGCCAGGTTCTTTCGGCGGAAGGTGAAGGTCACCGACGGCAAGGAACGGCCGATGTGGCGCACCCGCTGGACGGTCCCAGTGGGCCGGCCGCCTGACCCGCGCGGGGCCAGTCCTCTGACCAGCTACGTTGCCTGCCACTCAAACTTCGGTGACACAAAATCGCGGTGGCCCCGGCCTCCCCTGCTTGTTCAGGCGGGATCACCGCGTCAAGCCGAGGGTGGCGATCAGGTCTTCGTGCAGCTCGAACCAGACCCGGTGGCAGGAGTCACGGTCGGTGCCGGTGATCCAGGCAGGATCCGCATGTGCCCTGGTTAGGGCTTCGGTGAAACGCTGCTGGTAGCCGGAGAACCGGTCGAGATGGGCCGTCAGGCGGCCCTCGAGCCCGGCCAGCGCAGCGGCAGGGCCTTCGAGCGCCGTAATCGTCTGGGCGAGGGACACGGTCTGATCGTCGATGCCCATCTCGGCCAGCTGCCAGGCGGTGCAGGCGGCGGTCATGACGTCGTTGAGTGGCAGGAAGTCCTGGTGGACCTTCTCGACAGCTGCACGGGCGCCGGCTTCGTCGAGCTCAGCCGCCAGCAGCCGCTCCCCATGTGCTTTGCCGGACTCGGTCAGCGACCAGCCCCCGTCACCGGCGAAGGAAGAGAAGGTCATCCAGCCCTGGGCCTGGGGGTCCAGCAGGTACTCACGCGCCTCGTCCTCAGTCACGCCCAGGCGAGCGGCTATCCGTGCGGTGTCGGCATAGCCCATGGTCCGAACGGCGTGCAGCACCATGAGGTCGATTGGGGAAGTCTGGCTCATCTGCGCTCCGTGGTGTGATCTCGGTGCCGGGCTTGTCCAGCGATGGCGACGTTGCCGAGGCTGCCGTCCACGACGACGCAAAGTCTGTCGGCCAGCACAGTCGTCGCGTCGTCGGCGGCCGTGACTGCCGGAATCCGGAACTCGCGGGCCACGATCGCAGCGTGGCTGAGAACCCCGCCGACCTCGGTGACGACCGCGGCGGCGCGGGCCAGCAGCGGGGTCCAGGCCGGTGAGGTCGTGCGACAGACCAGCACGTCACCGGACCGGAAACGGGCGAAGTCGTCCAGCCCGCCGATTATCCGTACCAGCCCGGTTGCGGTGCCGGGGCTGGCTGGCGTCCCTGTGACAAGCGCCTTGCCGGCATTGCGGGCCGCATGTCCGTCCGGCTGGGCAGCCGTGGTGATGGGGCGCGCTTGCAGCACCCATACCGTGCCGTCGGCGATGGCCCACTCGACGTCTTGTGGGCATCCGAACGAGGCCTCGATCCGGCGGCCGGTCTCGCCCAGCGCGCGCACCTGCGCCGCGGTCAGGACCGGCTCTACGACGGTGTCCGGGGTGGTGAGCACGTCGCCGTCGATGGCCCACCTCTGCGGGGTGAGGCTCCCGTTGACGACCTTGTCGCCAAGTCCGCGAGCCGCCTCGATCACCACCTGGTCGGCGCCGGTGACCGGTTGGCGAGTGAACAACACCCCGGCCACTTCGGCGCGGACCAGCCTCTGCACGATCACCGACACCACGGGTCCGGGTGACCGACTTGTCCGGGCGGTGTACGCGGCGGCCTGCGGGCTGGTTCCGGACGTGGCGGTGCGCCGCACCGCCACGGCCACCTGCGCCGTAGTGGTCGCGCCGAGAGTGGTGTGCAGCTGGCCGGCGAATGACGCCTGGACGGCGTCCTCGCCCACGGCGGAGGAGCGCACCGCGAATGGTCCGGAACCCAGACCCCGCAGCGCGGACTCGAGTTCGTGGACCCAACTGTCGTCACTCACGTCCTCGATCACGAACCCAGCCGGCACGGCAAAGCCCTCACGCAGCAGCCGGGCGAGGTTGGCGGCCTTGGCCCCGTACCGTTCATCGGCGTGACTCAGCGGGATCATCACGGCTGAGCACGAGTCTCGGGATCGCTGGTCCGGGTGAGCACTCGATTCAGGCGCTGTTGAGCGGCCTGAGCCGAGGCCAGGCCGAGAGCGCCGGCGATCTGCGGCCACGTCATCCCCACCCCGCGTGCAGCGAACAACAAGGCGGACTCGGCCTGGTCGATCTCTGCCCGAGCGGAGGCCAACAGTCGCAGCCCCGCGTTCATGACCGCGGGATCAGCCTTCTTCGCATCACACGCGGTCCAAGCGGTGAACCGCACCAAATCGGCGTCCGAGGCGGGCTGTCCGGATTGCTGCCATGGTCGTCGTTCGAGACCGGCGGCGCCGGCATCGTTGACCACAGTGCGGGCACGGTTGAGGTCGGCAGCATGGTCCTGATCACTTCGGGGCACGACACCACCTCAGCGCATCAACACTCTGTTGTCAACATGATGTTGATTCCGAAAAGGCGGAACACCCGAGCACGGCAATGGGGGAATCGGGCACTCCAGAAGTTTTCGATCACGCCGTCGGGCCGCGGGTCGTCGGCGAGGTGGTCGACGGCGGCGAACACCTGCCGCACCCCGGCGGGGCGTCCTTGGAGAACCGCTCGGCCTGGGCGAGGGACTCGGGTTCCCAGATGACCTCGCAGCTCACGCCTCGGCTTCGCCGAACACGCGGCGGTACGCCTCGTCGTGCGGGACGCCGGCTTCCGCGCCGGAAGATTTCAAGTCCAGTGAGACGGTCGTGACGCTATGAGGTTTGTGGTGTGGGTTCCCTGCGTTTGGCCGGGTTGTTGATCCAGGCTGTCTGGGGAATCTCGGGTGGTCTGGGGCGGCGGCCGAAGCGTTCGGGGTGGCGGGCGTATGCCTCGGCGAGGGTGACCGCGCGCTGGTCGCGGACTTCCTCGGCGGTCCCGAAGTGGACGGAGGCGGGGGTGTGCCAGCCGATACCCGAGTGCCGGTGCTCATGGTTGTAATACGCGATGAACGCGTCGAACCACTCGCGGGCGTGGGCCAGCGAATCGAACCGTTCGGGATAGTCCGACATGTACTTCGTGGTCTTGAACTGGGCCTCGCTGTAAGGGTTGTCGTTGGAGACCTTCGGCCTCGAGTGCGACCGCGTCACCCCCCCAGATCGATCAGTAATTGGGAGACCTTCTTCGACGTCATCGAGGTGCCGCGGTCAGCGTGCACGGTCTGGGGCACGATGCCGTTGCGGGCGATGGACTCGCGGATCAACTCCTCTGCCCGCAGCGCCGACTCGGCTCGCTCGACGGTGTGGCCGACGATGTGCCGGCGGAAGATGTCGATGATCACGTAGGCGTGATACCAGAGGCCCTTGACCGGTTCGGCACCCTTGGTGATGTCCCAGGTGAAAACCTGCGAGGGCCCGGTGGCGACCAGCTCGGGCACCGCCTTGGCGGGATGGGTGGCCTGCCGTCGGCGCTCACCGGACTGATCCTGCTCACGCAGGATCCGGTACATCGTCGAGACGGAGCAGTGATAGCGCCCGGCATCCAGCTCGCGGGCCCAGATCTGCGCGGGCGCCAGCTCGGCGTACTCGTCGCCGTTCATCAACTGGAGTACCGCAGACCGCTCTTCGGCCGTCAGGGCCGATGGCTGCACCTGCGGGGCACGTGCTCTGCGTGGTGGTGCCGGCCGGAGCCGACGGTAATGCGTGGCGCGGGAGCGGCCGGTCAGCCGGCAGGTGGCCATGATGCCCAGCTGAACCTCGACGCCGGTGAACGCCTCGTCCACGACAGGGCCGGCGGCAGACTTCAGTCCGCGCTCTCGGAGATCATTTCCAAGAGCGCGGAAGCTTTTCCCATCACATCGAGTGCGGCCTTGTTCCGTGCCAGGTCCCTCTGCAACCGCTCCACCTGCTGCCGCAGCTTTTCGTTCTCCACCTCCGCGGCGGACTTCTTCGCACGGGCCGGGCTGGTCCGGCGGTCGACCAGGTTTTCCAGGGCCCCGGCATCCCGGGCGGCCCGCCACTCCTTGACATGCGAGTGGTAGAGCCGTTCCCGGCGCAGGACCGCACCCTTCTCGTTCCTGGGCGCGGAGTCGTACTCGGCGACGATCCGCAGTTTGTACTCCGAGGTGAAAGTGCGGCGCTTCGGCCTCGGCGCCGGGTCGGACCCAACGGGCTCTGTGCTGGGCATAAGGGACGGTTCTCCTGTCGTGCCCTCTCAGGCCAACCCCGCAGAACGGGACGTCTCACCCAAGGCTGACAGAGAGGGTAGCCGTCAGCAGCGAGGGATTTGTGGCTCACCTTCACCGCACACGTTGAACTCAGCGCTACATCTGGCCTCGACACGGCTTCGAAGGTCTCGGAGTCGACTTCCCGGCACCCATCGGCTGGATCATGTACCTCGACCGCGTAGAGACCACTCTTGCTGCTCAGCTCGGGGGTCCGGGCGAGGCAGATCTGTCATGTGGCGCTCTTCCGCTCAGGTGGTGGTCGGCCAGGCCGGGAGCTTCGGCGACCACGCGCCGCAACTCCGTGTTGGCGCCTCGTCAGCCATGACTCACAGCGACGAGAAAGTCATGAAGATCTCATCCCGGTTGTCACCTGCGGCAAGCCGAAGGCCATCCGTCCAACGGCCCTTCTCCTTATGCGGATCTCAGCAACCCGGCCCTGGCGAGGAGAGGCTAACGGCTGTGTGTCCGCATGCTCTTGGAGCGGCGGAACGGGGCCTCCAGCAGAACGCCCACCAGCTCGGTCTCGCTGGTCTTGGTGAGCAGCCGCTTGGGCACGATCAACAGGCCGGCCTTCCAGCCGAGGCGGCCGGTTACCACGTAGACCCGCTCCGTCTCGTAGGAGCGGTACATGGTGCGCCACGGCACCCGCATGAGTTCCTCGGAGCCGCGGGAGACGACGAAGCCGGCGTCGTCGATGACGGCCTGCTTCTCCCCCGTGGCCTGGTCGGCACGGAACATACGGCCGGCGAGCAGCGGGGACAGGAACAGGCCGAGCACACCGTAGACAAGAGCGAGCGTCAACAGACCAGCGTTGATCGGGCCGCCGTGAGCGGAGGACCTCAGGCTCAGAGCTGCCATCAGGGCCGCGGCCACGACAATGAGCCACCGCAGGCGTCGGAACCATCCGGTTGCTGCGAGGGCCTCGTCGAACTCCTCCCGCGTCAGGATTCCGCTGAAGGTGATGGTTGTCTGCCGTATGTCGTCCACGGGCGCGGAGCCTACAGGTCCGCGCCTGGCCCGCCAGTGCCTGGTCGGGAACATAGGTCCTAATGACCTGAGTCTGAGGTTCGGCATCAGACCTCATTGCAATTGGTGAGCCTGCCGTGCCAGACGAGTATTTCTGCCCTGTTCTCCGAAGGCTCCTCTAACTGGGCTGCGGATGCCGTTGGCGGCGGGGTTCGGTCAGTCGCTCTCCCGGTAGTTCATGAACCAGTGGGTGTCGAAATAGCGGGCCATCGTGAACGGGTGGTGCGGGTCGATGAGGATGTGACAGACGAACTGCGCGGCCTGGTAGCCGAAGGGGATGTCCTTGCCATCGAAGGACCGGACGACAACGGGCCAACGGTTGGGGTCGTCGCCGTCGGCCCGCCAGCAGTACAGGTTCTCGTGCTCCGTGCCCGCCCAGATGAGTAGCCCGTCCTCCCTGAGATCCGTCCACGGCTCCTGGTTCAGGTTTAGATATGCGTCGAAGGAGCCTTCGCCGAACGTTTCGACCATGCGCTTGTAGTCGGTCGGGAGCGCGGTGCCCAGGCGCGACTCCACCTCCGCCCAGTGCACGTCCGGCCGCTGGGCGGGCTGCGTCCAGCCGGTGATCTGTATGAGCCGCTCCATCCAGTCGACGTCCTCGTCCTCGTCCGGAGTGACCGTCAAGGGTTCGGGCACCCGCCTCTGAGCGACCACCAGCACCGGCCGCTCGACGCATTCGCCGTCTCGCGCCGTACCCGTGCCGACCCACTGATTCCCGTACGCCCACGCCCGTATCTTCACGGCCCGGTCCTCGAAAGGGACGAGGAGAGCCGCGCCCCTGGAATCATCGACCGTCGGATCGGCGAAGCCGTCGAGGACGAGGGTGCGTGGGGCTCCGTACCTGCTGGCGAGGAGGTTGGTCAGAGCCTGCGGGTCCAGGTCGCCGGGCAGGTACATGTAGCCGTCTGCCGGGCCGAGCTGAGCCAGCAGATCGTTGACGGTCGTCTGCGTGAGCTTCATGGCGGACAGTGAAGCGCACTGCTCTGACAACGGACCTGCTCGGACGTATCCGACGTCCGTGGTCAGACGCTCACGGATTCGCCATCGCAGGTGATCAACCAAGAAGTAGGCATACGTCTTCTGGGATCCGCTGCTGATTGCTGTGCGACGCGTGGCCGCTGCCACGATGCCGGCAGCGCTGGCCGGCATATCCGCGCCTTCCGCGTTCGCGGTGGCCGCGGCCACCGATGACGCGCCTTTCCTGAAGGCGATCCATCAGGGAAACCTGGCCGAGATCGCAGCCGGACAGGATGCGGGCAAGAACGCCACAACGGCGTGCGCGAAGACGGTCGGCGCCACGCTGGTGCGCGACCACAGGAAGCTGGACGCCGACGTCAAGGCGCTGGCGGGCAAACTGCACGTCACTCTGACAGCCGGGCCCTCTCCGGCGCAGGAGCAGGCACTGGCCGCCGTGCGGGCCAAGGCGGGTACGAGCGCGTACGACGTCGCGTGGCTGAACACCGAGGCCACCGGGCACGTGGAGACGCTGGCCCTGATCGACCAGAAATGGGAACGGGGAGCAACGCCGTGGTCAAGGCGGCCGCCCCCGGGCGGCCCGCCCCGTGGTGGCGAGACACCTGGAACTGCTCCGGGACTGTAAGGCGGACATCGACAGGTCGTGATCCCCACGGGCACCGGCGGCGGCCTCGGCGGCGATGACCGCCGCACCGGCCGGACCCGCGCACCGGCGCTGGGCGCTGGAGAAACCGCGGTCTCCGGTGGCGGTCGCAGAGGAGACAGCCCCGAGCGCCGCTGACGGATTACCAGGACAGGCCCCCGGTTTCGCGGGGTCTTCACCAGGGATGCGGGACGTGCGCGTCGGCCGTGGGCCGGATGGCGGCCACCGGCCGGCGCGCATCGGGGGTCCAATTTGTACCGCCCACTCCAGCCCAAGGCCGGCGTCCGATTGCCTACGAACAGCAAAGCTGCTGGGGGATGGGAACGGCGGCCTGGCGCAGATGACGGAGTGTGCTGCCGTCGACGCACAGCCCCCTTGTCGGCGCTTCCACGCACCTTCGCGGTCCCCAGCTGGATGTTCCGGGAAGGGATATCTTTGGGCCGGGGGCCGGACGAGAATCCCGGCCCGATTACGGCGGGCCGGGATTCTGTGTTGTGCGCCTGGCCGGAGGGCCCCGGCCCGATTACGGCGGGCCGGAGTTCTCCAGCATGCGCATCAGGCGGTCGCTGGTTCTAGTAATCGCCGAAGTCGCCGAAGTCGCCGCCCTCGCCCTTCTCGCCGTGGTGGCGCTTGACGACGCGGAAGCTGGCGACGACTCCGTTCTTGACCTTCACGCCGCCATTCATCTCCTCGTGGTGCTTCTTCTCGTGGTGCCTCTTCTCGTGGTGCTCGCCGTTCTCGCAGTTCTCGTCCTCGCCCTCGCCCCTGCCCTCGCCCTTGCCCGGGCAGATGCCGTCGGCAGAGCTGTGCGGGCCGACGGTGGCGATGGGGGCGCCGTTGTCGCACACGGCTCCGCGGAAGACCTCGACCTCGTTGCGGCTGTCGTTGCGGATGTTGAAGCTCTTGGCGCCCAGGCCGCTGACGACGGTGATGCAGCCGTCGGGGCGGCCGGAGTATTCGCGCTCGTTGATGTGGATCCTGCCCTCCTCGTGATGGCGCTTGCCCTCGCGCTCGTTGCCCTCGCGCTCGTTGCCCCGGCGCTCGTTGCCTTCGTTGCCCTTGCCCGTGTTGCCGCCCTCCCCGCCCATGAGGGCCTGGGCGGGGACGGCGGCCGGGGCAACCTGGGCCTGGGGGGCGGGGACGGCGGTGGCGTAGGTGATGCCGGTCGCGGTCAGTACCGCGGCGGCCGCGACGGCCGTGGCGATCGCGTGGGAACGGGTCATGATCATGTCGCTTGTTCTCCTTCTCGGACTCAGAGACAGTCCCGCTGTGGCAGCCGGTGCGTGATTGAACGTACTAACACCCCCTATTGCTGTCATATCGAGCAACTCTGGACCCCCGGCTTCGTGGGGCTGATCGGGTATGCAGAGCCCCTTTACGCCGCTCCGAAAAGGAGCTGACTAACCGTCAAAATTACGTTGAGCTTGGGAGATTGAGAGACCATTAGCCTTTACAGGTGATCTTCTGACGTCTACTCACCCGCTGTGGCGGTGGGTCGCCGGGAAGTGTCGGCAAGTCGCTGCTTGACATGTGGCCTGTCGTAGGTTCCAAGGAGGCCACGTGAACGGTGGCTGGCCGACGAACGTGACCGCGCATAGCAGGGTTCGTCCAGGCCGGTGCGGCCCCGGAGAGTCGACGGCGACCGGTGCCCCGGTGGCCCGTCAGGGTTCGGCACACAGCGGTCGGCGCCTCAAACTGCTCCCTATGATCGACCATTCCGCCATCAAGAAGGAGCTCCGGACCTCGGCCGTCGAACTGGGTGGGGACAGCGCTGCAGGGCAGCGTCGTTCAGGTGAAATGTCCTGGTTGATCACGTGATGCCGAGGGTGATCAATGGACGGTTGGCGTCGCGAGTGTGGTGGCGGAGTCCAGCGGCGATGTTCGTCTGACCGGCGATTCGGAGAGCGCCGATGGCCAGGTTGCGCAGGGAGGCCATGGCACGTGGAGCGGTGCCTGTGCGTACGCGGGAGGCATCCTCGGCGTACGTGGTGTCCCTGATGTGGTGGATCTTGTTCTCGATGCCCCAGTGGTCGCGGACGCGACGGGCGATCTCGGTTGCGTCGGCCTGCTCCGCGGTCAGGTCGGTCACTCCGTAGACGCGTTCCAGGGTGACCTTGCCCGTGGTGACGATTCGCCGGCGGCGCACGATCTGGACGGCTTGCACCGCGTGCGGGAACGCGATCCCGGTGACGGCGGCGGCCTTGATCCTGCAGATCTCGTCGCGACCGTGCGCGGTGGCCCGGGTCTTGTCCAGGAGTGGCACTGCCCGCCACGGCAGGGCCATCAGCCACCGGTGCAGGGTGGGCTGGTTGCCCTTGATCAGCGCGATGTAGTGGGCGTGCTTGTCCTCGATGAGGAAGCGTGCGTGGGCGGTCTGCGAGTGGAGGGCGTCGAAGGTGACCACCGTTTCGTGCAGGTCCAGCGGGGCGAGCATGGGCTGGAAGACAGTGATCTCATTGGTCTTGCCGTCCACCTCGCGCTGGGCGGTGACCAGGCCGGTCCCCGTCATTGCGGCGAGCAGGTGGACCTGAGTGCCGTCGGCACGTCGGGCACCACGCACAGTCTTGCCGTCCACTGCGAGGGAGGGCAGGGGCCGGTCGCTGTCGTCCGTCTCCTGGCCGGCGGCGCGCCCGCGCCCAGCGAGCCACCCCTCGACGGCCGTATCCAGCGCGTCGCCGTCGATGCGTTGGAGGATACGGCGCACGGTGGCCTCGGCCGGGGCGACGGGGCTTCGGTCCGGCTCGCGGCACGGGCGGCGAGGGTCGGGCACCTGAGCCAGGCAGGTCAGCAGACTGGGCAGATCATCGAGGACGGCCTGTGCGGCATCGGTGAGTTGAGCCAGAGAACCCGGGATAAGCGAGGATGAGTGGGCAGGCACGGTCTTCCGTCGTGGTGATCAGGGACTCGACACCTCGTGATCACCGGGAGCCGTGCCTGCCTCAGCGTCAGCCACGGCGACCGCCCTGCAGTCCCGGCCCCGTCCTCCTGAAGCCCCATCACCCCGGACACACCGTCTGAACGACGTAATTCTGACTATTGCTCCATTCGGAAGGGCCGGTAGATCCCTTCGGGATCACCGTGGGCCGATGCCGCGAACTCCTCGAAGCCCAGGTTGCCGATACTCAGGTTCGCGTAGACCTCGTGGACCCCTGCGGGGATGGTGCGGAACTCGCGGCCGAACTCGGTCAGTTGCTCGTAGTCCTCATCGTCCACGCAGTCCTCCTGCGTCAGCAGGGTGACCGCCAGCAGCGGGTGGTGTTTGGCCTGCATGCTCACCCGGTCGGCAAGGAAGACGACGGACAGGTCCTCATCAGCACCGACCGCGGTCAGTACCTCGTCGGCGGTCGCCCCCGCCCAGGCCGGATCGTTGATGAAGTGGACGTGCTCTCCACTCCCGACCAACCCATGGACGACGGCGGCGTCCGCACGTACGCCATCGACCCCGACCAGGCCGCACGCCTCTGGGACCTCTCCGTCGCCGCGACCGGCGTCACCCCGATCCCCCGGTGAACCCGCGCCCTGCATACGGGGCGCTGCCCGACGCTGCGGCGGGCAGCGCGCTACGAGCCGCCCCTAGATGCAATACCGGTGACTTTGCAGGTGCTGGCTCGTTGAGTTGGTGTGCCAAGACCAGGACAGTTGAAGGCAGTTGAGGGTGATCGATTTTCGGATCGC
>NZ_JBHVWS010000056.1:0-61099 GCF_042882185.1 Streptomyces sp. NPDC058239 | reverse complement strand
AAAACCCAACACCATTCACCTGGACCAAGACGGCCGAGGAGATCCTCGACTCCCTCGCGCGTTTCTGCCAACGGATCTCCGGCGCAGGACACTAGCGGCCGAACACGCCGCGCAGCGCGTCGCGTTTGCGCGGCAGGTCGTACTCCGCGCCGCCCTCGTGCCCGTTGTACGTGAACACCTCGATCTCGGCCGGACCCGCATAGCGGTGATATGCGGCGAACACCGTGGACGACGGGCAGATCCTGTCCATCAGGCCGACCGAGAACCACGCCGGGGCACTCGCCCGTGCCGCGAAGTTGACGCCGTCGAAGTAGGACAGGGTCTCCATCGCCTCGTCGATCCGGAAGCGGTGCCCGGACAGCCAGCGGGCGATCTCCGCATACGGTCCGGCGTCCGTGATCTGCGAGGCACGCCGGTAGTGGCAGAGGAACGGCACATCGGCGACCGCCGCCGCGATGTCGTCCCGCAGCCCGGCGACGGCCAGGGCGAGCCCGCCGCCCTGGCTGCCCCCGAGCACGGCCACCCGCGAAGCGTCCACCGCCTCATGGGCCTTCGCCGCGTCCACCGCCCGCACCGCGTCAGTGATCAACCGCCGGTAGTAGTGGCGGTACGGGTCCTCGATGCCGCGGGTCAGGAAGCCGGGGGAGGACGAGCCGTGCCCGTCCGGACCGATGTCAGGGGTGTCCGCGGTGTTCTTGCCGCCGCCGCCCTGGCCCCGGTTGTCCATGACCAGATGCGCGTATCCGAGTGCGCTCCAGGTCAGCCAGGAGTACGGAATGCCCCGGCCGCCGTTGTAGCCGATGTACTGCACGACGGCGGGCAGCGGCCCGGAGCGCACCTTCGGCAGCATCAGCCATGCCTTCACGGGCTGCCCGCCCCAGCCGCGGAACGTCACATCGAGCACATCGACGGTCGCGAAGCCGGCGTCGTACGGGACGAACTCGGCGTCCAGGGGGTGGCGGGCCGTCTCGGTGAGCGTCTTCTCCCAGAAGGCGTCGAAGTCGGCCGGCTCCTCCGGCTCCGGCCGGTAGTCGCGCAGCCGGTCCAGATCCATGTCGAACAGCAAGGGTCTAGCTCCTCTTCAGGGTGAGGTTGAGCGTTGCACCGTGGCGTTCAGCGGTGTCGGCGGTGATCCGGATGCCGTTGCCGGTGGGTGCGGTGCTGACACCCGGATCGGCGGAGACGACGGTCAGACCGCGCTTCGCCAGGTCCAGGACCACCGAGGACCGCAGCTGTGTCGGGTCGGACAGTGACACCTTCACCGTCTTTCCGTCCGGTCGTACGAGCACCGAGGCGGGACCGTCCGAGGCCAGGTCCTGTACGGCGCCCGCGGTCCAGAAGTTCGCGGCGACCAGTCCGTCCGCGCAGCGGCGTACAGCATGCACGGCGGTGGAGCGGGCGATCAGCTTCACCGGAGGCGCGGACGACCACTGCTTCGTACGCTCGGCGGAGGCCGCCGGGGCCTGCAGCCAGAAGTAGCCCGCCCCGCTCGGCGCGGAGCCGTGGTCCTGCCACAGCGTCAGATACGGGCGGGTGACCGGGGTGTCCGTGCCGTACTTGAGGTTGATCTCGCGCCAGGTCGCGGTGCGGTCCTCGCGCAGGCCGTGGAGCGTGGCGGGCTCGGGGAAGACGTAGCCGCCGGTCCCGGCGACATGCAGCCACCGCACCTGGTCGAGCTTTGCCGACCAGCCGGCGTCCGTGGGCGCGGCCGTGCCGTTGACGAGCAACGCCGCCTTCGGGTCGCGGAGCTTCCGGTTCTCCACGACCGTCTCGGCCGTGCCCGCGTCGGAGGTGATGCCCGAGCCGACACAGGCGATCACATCGTCCAGGCAGAACCAGCTCTTCAGCCCGTGCAGCGAACTTCCGTACGCGCGCAGCTCCATGCCGTACGCGCCGAGCGTCGTCCCGGGCAGTGCGGTGCCGCCCGCCCAGTCGGCCGTGCTGGTGGTGCGCTGCCCCGCCGCGTCCGCGGGCCGGCCGGCGATGACGGTGGTGCCGGGCAGCCGGGTCGGGTCGACGGTCGGCCAGTAGTCCTCGCTGTAGTGCCCGAGGTCGTCGGTGTAGAGCAGGACCATGCCGTCGGAGAGGTGCCAGGCGTGCAGATTCTCGTTCTGGATCGACTCGTAGTTGTAGATCCGGGACGAGTACGCGGAGATGCCCAGCGCGAAGGACGGCCGGTGGTGGGCCGCCTTGTCCATCCGCGGGTGCTGCTTGTGCGCGACCAGCGGCCCGCGCGCAGGGACCGGGGAAGCGATGACCTGCCGGGCGGCGACGAGCGAGGCGAGGTCGGTGACGGCCAGGAAGTCCCGGTAGGTGTCCTCGGCGATCCACTGTTTGACCAGGGCGGTGAACCGGTCGGCCGCCTCGCCGGGGAAGCTCGGGATCAGCCGCACCACCGCTTCGATGACCGTCTGCGCCGAGACATGGCCCTGCTTGCTGGGGCGGGCGATCTCGCGCCCGCACACCGACGCCATCACATCGCCGCGGGCCAGCAGCGGGTCGAAGCCGTCGTCGACCCAGCTGCGGACGTTGTCGAGATCGGGGTCGGTGACCGTCCACGCCGTACCGGCGAGCAGGTTCAGCAGCCGGGAGAGATTGCCCAGCAGCTCCTTGCCGTACCCCCCGTTGTACGGGTGCTTGTAGTGCTGGAGGAACGAACCGTCGGAGTAGAAGCCCTCGCCGGTACCCTCCGCCGCCGCGCCCTCGTCGTTGAAGGCGAGGACACTGTTGGCACCCGAACCCTCGACGTCCGAAAGAGCGTCACGGACCCGGGCCAGATCGTCGCCGTTGTCGCGGAGCACGGCGTTGACGGCGACGACGGTGGAGATCCACACCCGGTTGGCACCGGTCGCGATCTGCCGGTCGGCCCGCCAGAGGTTCGGGTCGGGCGTGTAGTGCCGTACGGCGGTGGTGATCCGGCCCAGCCGCTCCGTCCCGAGCGCGTCGTACAGCAGCACTGACGCGTCGTTGAGAGCGAGCGCGGAGCCGATCTCCCAGTCCCAGTCGTTGTCGAACCGGGTGTGGCCGGGGCCGTATCGGTTCGTCAGCATCCAGTCGATGCCCGCCAGCAGCAGATCGCGCAGCGCGGTGTCACCGTACTGAGGAGTGCCGGGCACGGCCCACGCGGTCGCGACCGTGGCGAGCCGCTTGAACGATGTCGTGACGTGGTTGGAGAGCGTGGTGCTGGTCAGATCGGGGAACAGCCCGTCGGTACGGGCCGGGTCGAGGCCCTTCGCCGAAGTGGTGGCGGCCTTGCCGATCCTGGCCACGGCCGCGGCGATCTGCGGGTCCGTCAGGTCGAGACCCGGGCCGCCGGTGAGCAGGGTGTGCCAGCGGGTGCGCAGGGAGGCGGCGTCATCGACGACGGCGTCCCGGGCCGCCGCGTGCGCGGTGGCCGCGGTGAGCGTGAGCGGCAGGGCGGCGGCTGCGCCGAGCACCGCCGCCCCGGCGAGAACGGTGCGCCGGGTGGCGCCCGGAGTGGTGCCTGGGTTCATGATGCGGCCCTCACAGAAGGTGTCGGCGGTCTACGGCCGCGGCCAGCGCGGCATGACCGGCGGGGTTGGGGTGCAGTCCGTCGCCGCTGTCGTACGCGGGCAGCATCCGCGACGGTTGTTCCGGGTCGCGCAGTGCCGCGTCGAAGTCGGCGACGGCGTCGAAGACCCGGCCGGTCCGGACCGCCGCGTTGACCTGCTGCCGTACCGCTTCCAGTTCCGGCGACCAGCGGGTCCAGCCCCCGAACGGGGTGATGGTCGCGCCGACCACCCGCAGTCCGGCGTTACGGGCGCGAAGCACCAGCTGTCGGTACCCGGCCAGGATTCGCGCCGGATCGGTCTGGCTCGGCGGCTGCTGGAGGTCGTTGACGCCGAGATGGACGAGTACGGTCCGCAGCCCCGGAAGCGACAGCACATCGCGGTCGAAGCGTGCCTGTCCGTTCGGCCCGAACCGGGCGTCGTCCAGCAGCACCCGGTTGCCGCTGATGCCGAGATTGGCGACGGCCGAACCGGGAAGGCGCCTGGCCAGTTGGTCGGGCCAGCGAAGATCGGCGTCGTCCGGTGTGCCGACGCCCTCCGCTATGGAGTCGCCGAGCACCGCGATCACCGGCCCGTGCGCACCCGTCACCTCGACACCCGTCAGCAGGAACACCGATGTGGTGCGCACGCCGTCGACGGTGTGCGAGGCATGGGTGTTGCGGTGGAAGGACAGCGGCCCGGTGGGGCCGGGGAGCCGGGTCTCCACCGTCAGCGCCGCCGCTTCGGGGGTACGCAGACCGGCGACCGGATCACTGGTCAGCGAGGCGCCCGCGGCGATCCACGCCTGCCGTCGCCCGCCGAACGTCACCGGTCGGCCGGCCGCCGTCACAGGACCGATCAGGACCGGAACCGTGCCGAAGGCGTGCCCGTAGCGCAGCCGGACGGTCCCGCCCGCCGACAGCCGTACGTTGGCGGTGAACGTGCCGTCGGTCAGCCCGGCGCTCGCCACCGCGTCGGTGGCGGTCGGCGCGGTCTGCGCGGTCGACCAGGACGTCGTCCAGCGTGACCGGCCCGCCGCGCCACCGCCGGAAGCAGCTTCGGCGGGCTGTGCCCCCGGCGCCGTCGCGGCGACCGCGGCCAGCCCGGCCGCCGCCGTCAGTACCCCGCGTCTCGCGGGTCCCCGCCCGCTCACTGGGGGCACGCACCGGTCGGCGTGTACTCGCTGCCGTAGGTGCCGACCGCGTCGCCACCGGTGTTGTTGCTCATCGTGTTGGTGCACACCGGACCCTGCGGGGTGCGCATGAACTTGATGCCTCCGCCGGCGTTACCGGTGATGGTGTTGCCGTAAATACTGGTGTTGATGCCGTCGGTCGCGCTGTCGCCGCCGAGCCGTATGCCCGCGCCGACGTTGTCGTGAATGGTGTTGTAGCGGAAGATGTTGCCGCTGCCGCGCGCGTCCAGCCCACCGGAGCTGGAGTCCTTCTGACCGCTGCAGTCGTTGTACTCGACGTAGTTGTTGGTCGAGTTCTCCTTCACATCGACGCACTCATTGCCCTGGGTGGCGATGGTGTTGTGGTGGATGCGGTTGTTCTTGCTGATGTCGGGGGCCGCGTCCGGGGCGCCGTTCGCCCCCTGCTGCTCGGGGGCCGTACCGAGGTAGATGCCCTCGCCGTTCTTGCCGCCGCCGCCGAACTTGAAGTCGTACACCCCGCAGTTGGTGATCGTGTTGTCGGAGATGTCGGCGCCGGTCACCAGATAGCGCACCCGCAGGCATTCGTCGGCGGCGTTCTTCAGTGTCATTCCGGTGATCCGCAGACCGCCCACACCATTACCGGGAGTTGTGCTCATGACATAGATGAGCTTGAGGCGGTACCCCGACACATCGGTGGACGACCCGTGCAGCCCGTCCACGGTGAAACCGCTGAGCGTCGTCGAGTCGTGCTGCACCTGAATGATCCGGGCGTCGCCGGCTCCCTTCACCACGGCGTTCGACGGGCCGGTGATGGTGATTCCGGCGCGCTTGGTCATGACGTCCTGCTTGTACGTGCCGGCGGCGAGGTTCACGACCGAGCCCGTCGGTGCCAGGTCGACCGCTTTCTGGATCGTGGCGAGCGGGGCGCTCGCCGACGTACCGGAGTTGGAGTCGCTGCCGGACGGCGACACGTAGTACGCGGTGGCGGCTTCGGCGGCCACGGACGTCGGGGGGAAGACGAGCGGGGCGCCTGCGGCAAGCGCGGCGACGAGAGTGGTGCGTAGTACACGGCTCATGGAGTGTGCCTCCTGGGGTCTGCGAAGGACAGAGCGAGTAGTACGGGGATGCTGGGGCCGAGGAGCAGCGGCCCCAGCGGTACGACGAGGGAGAGCAGCGCGGCGGAGATCACCGCGCCGAGCAGTGCGGTGCCACGGGCCGCGGACCCGAAGCCGAGGGCCAGCGCACCGCGCGACCAGGTGCGGACCGTGCCGTGCGGTGACCGGCCCGCCTCGGCCGCGAGCGCCACATGATGGATGACCAGGGCGGCCGCGATGCCCACCTGCGCGGCGAGCAGTACGAACGTCCACGGCTCCGGACGGCCCAGCAGATGGACGATGTCGGCGGTCAGGATGATCCCCGCCGCGGTGGACGCCAGGGAATGGCGCCACAGGGCTCGCCAGTACTGCGGGAAGGCGCTGAACGCGTTGGTGAAGCAATGGCTGTCACCCTCCGCCCGCCACCGCTGCAGGGCGTGTCCCATTGCGGCGAGCGCGGGCAGCCAGGTCACGAAACCGAGCGACAGCACGGTGAACGCGGCCCCGGCGGCAGCCGGGTAGGCCACGAACTCCAGCCGCCGCAGCAGCGTCGGCCAGCCGGACGAGAGGGTTGCCTGCATGATCAGCCGACCTTTCCTGTGTACGGCTCCGGCACATCGAGCAGCACGTGGCCGTCCAGCTCCAGCCGGGTGGCCGCCACTACATGGGGGGCGCCGCCGTCGCCGCCGAGCAGCACCGCCGCCGCATCGGCCGAGACTGCGGTGGTACGGATGCGGCGGGCGACGGGGGAGAGGAGCACGGTCTCCTCGCCGAAGGAGATGCCCTCGCCCTCCGCGCACACGACCCGCTCGGCGGCGACCGGTCCGGCGCCCGGGGTGATCGCGGTGAGGAAGAGACCGTTCGACGTCCGCGCGGTTGTCGAACGCAGGGTGTGCAGCGTGCGGGTGAGACGCAGCTCCGGCGTACTCGACGTCGGATTGGCCTCGACCTCCGTGGCCTCGGAGACAACCGGACCGTCCAGCGGCGCGAACTGCCGCACCAGCGCCGAGGCCGCCCCGGACCGGATCAGCCGGCTGCCGTCCGGCTGCGGCTCGGTCGGCCGGTCGGTCTGGAGCAGGAACGTCCATTCCCGCTCCGCGTCCGCCTCGGCGAGGTCCAGCAGTACGAGCCGCCCCGACGGGGTGAACACCAGCGTCCGGTCCAGCCGCCGCACCCCGAGCCCGGGGTCGTACATCGCGGCGATCTCCGCCGTGGCGTGCGCCCAGCCGCAGTCGGGGGCGGCCAGCACATCACGCTGCCGGGCCTGCCGCTCGTACGGGATGTCCTTGTAGACGTGGTAGCGGTCCTCGTCCGCGTACCCCTGACCGTCCACCAGAAGCAGGTTGTGATGCGCGGCCCGCTTGCGGTTGCTGTAGCCCTCGTCGACCGCGAGGAACGCACCCTGCGAGACCAGCACGAACGAGCCCGAATCGGGGTGGTGGTGCCCCTGGTTGAGGGTCTCCCAGCCCCGCTCGGCCCGGTGCTTCGCCGACGTCTCCCACGCCTTGTGGCCACCTCCGGGGCTTGCCTTGAACGAGACGAGCGTGGCGTCGTCGTCCCAGCCGGTACGGGCCGCGAGCAGACCGAGATCCGGGAAGAAGGCCCTGGTCTCGGTGGGGCGGGCGCCGGCCACGGACGGGTCGTACCAGAGGTATTCGAGGTAGGCCTCCGGCAGAATCCCGGGCCGCACCCCGCTCTCCGCGGCTTCCTGCCACAGCAGTTCACCCGAGGCGAGATCGCCCATCCACTGTGCCTCCGGGATGCCGTACTGGGCAGCGAGACGGTAGTACAGACCGGCGCTGTGCCCGCTGCGCCGGTCGTGGCAGTCGCCGTGGTCGACATTGAACGCGAAGCCGGGGGCAGTCTGGTGCAGCCGGTAGCGGAAGGTGCGGGAGAGGAAACCGCCCCGCCCCCACCAGTCGATGCCCTCCGCCTCCTGGAGGAGATCCAGATGAATGGCGAGGAAGGGCACGCCGTAGCGCCAGTACACGACACCTTCGGCGTGCGAGCCGTCCTCGGGCATCAGATCGAGGACCGTGCCGAGGTTGTCCTTGGCACGCTCGGTCCACTCCTCCTTGCCCAGCACATATCCGGCCGTCGCCAGACCCGCGTAACAGATCCAGTTGTGGTTCTGCCAGTACGACGACGACCACCAGCCGCCCTCGCTCGCCACCGCGAACTCGTACATCCGCCGCCCCTGGAGCAGCAGCTTGTACCGCAGCAGCGCCCGCACCTCGTCCGGCAGATCGTCGCCGATCCACCGGTACGCGAGCGACAGATGGTGCAGCAGCCAGCCGGCGTCCAGATCGTGGTCCGGCATATGGGCCCTGCCCCAGTGCGGCAGCCGCACCGCGGCCTCGATCCAGCGGCGGCTCTCCGCCAGATGGGCCGGGTCGCCGCCGACCCGGTAGGCCAGCGCCGGGTTGGAGGCGGCCGGGCCCAGCCAGGTGATGCTGGCCAGAGGGTGCGTACGGGGCGGGGTCAGCCCGCGGTGGCGGGCGGCCTCCTCGTGCAACCGCACCTCCTGCGCGAGGCGCGGACCGGGCGGCGGGGTCGCCGAGAGCAACAAGGGTCAGTCCTCCGTCCGGAACCGTGCGGTGCTGCCGTCGGCCAGCACGACCGTCAGCAGTCCGTCACCGTCCAGCTGTACGTCGGTGACGGCAGGGCCCGCCGACGCCGCCTGATACACCGAGGCGAATGTGATCCGGTCCGACTTCGCGGTGAAGTCGACCCGGGTACGCATGCGCTGCGGATCGTCGGCCGGACCGGGGCCCGGCCGGGTGACCGGACGCACGGCCGCGCCGGGGGTGTGGGTGTGCCAGCCGTGCAGGGTCTCCTCGCCGTACCAGGTGGTGCGCACCGGACCCGCGGCCTGGAGCTGGATGTCCAGCGCGACACCGGGACGCAACTGCGCGGCGAGCTGCCGCTCGTCCTCGGCGGCCACGGTCAGCAGGTCGACCAGATAACTGTCGCCGAGCGCGACCCGCCGCACCGCACGCACACCTTCGTACGCCGTCGTCACCTCGGCCGTGACGCAGGAGCCGTCCGAGCCGAGCAACTTCCCGGTGCACTCGGCCTGTTCCGCGCCGTCCGCCCGGAAAGCGGGGTGGGCCTCGGTCGATGCGTACAGATCACGGAACTCGGCGTGGGCGTAAGGAACTTGACCGGGGTCGGGCTGCCACGGGGTGGTGTCCCCGTACAGATACAGCGACAGTTTGTCGCGGTGCCCGTGCGAGCCGCCGTGCGGACCGAAGTCCAGCAGTGCGTGGACGCCGGCGTGGTGCAGCACCGCGTACCCGGCGGTGGGGAACACCGTGACCGGCGTCGGCGCCGAACGTTCCGGCAGTGGAGGTCCCGCGAACCATCCGCCCAGCTCGCGGTCGAGCCCGTCGTCCTGTGCGCCGAGCTCGTCGCGGGCCCGTCCTGCCACCGCATCGAGAGCGGGGGAGGGAACCAACTGCTGTGCCAGGGCGGCAAGTTCGAGCCACTCCAGTGCGAGCGGACCGCGCAGATACGGACCGTCGTGCAGCGCGGGCAGAATGCCGCCCGGAGTGGCGATCGTCGCCAGTACGTCCGTCATCGCTGCCAGTACGTCCACCACATCGGACGGAACGGCCGCAGGGTCGGTGCAGCGCAGCGCCAGCAGCGCGGCCCGCAGCACGAACCCGTGGTAGTAGGTGCTGCCCTCCCACTCCCAGCCGTCATCGGCGACCGCGACCCGCAGATGTGCATACAGCCCGTGCTCGCCCTCCAGCCACTGCTTGGCGCCGTCCCACTCCTGGCCACGGGCCGCGGCGGCGCCCCGACTCGCCGCCACACCGGCGGCGTTGAGCCACGCGGTGTAATTGGAGGCGAGGTGGCCCTGACCGGTCAGCACGTCCCGGGCGTCCAGCGCAGCCCGCTCCAGGTCGTCGAGGAGCGGCAGCACCGCCGCCAGATGTTCCGTGGATTCCTCGGCGAGCGTGATCACGGCGTGCCCGATGTTGACAGCCCAGATGGCGTCGGTCAGCGCCTGATGGAAGAGCCGGCCGCGCAGCATCCAGGTCTGTGCCTCGCCGTGCCGCTCGGTGGCGAGCTCGGCGTACAGACCGGCGTACTCGACGAGCCGCTCCACCGCCTGAGCACGCTCGCCCCGGTGGGCGAGCACCCGAAGGTGCCGCGCCCACGCCTGGTGCGACAGCACCAGCCAGGCGCCGCGCACCGCCTCGTTGTCCACCCGGCAGCCGTACGCACACCGCGCACCGCCCGCCGGGAAGACCCCGGCGAGCAGGTCACCGTGGTCGAGTTCCACACCGTGCGCCAGGCAGACGTACGCGTGCCACCAGCCGCCCCGCTCCCGGGCGATGCGCCTCAACGCGGCCACACGCCACCGTCGATGTCCACCGTGGTGGCGGTGAGGAAGCCGGACGACGGCGACGCCAGATGCACGACCGCGGCGGCGACATCCTCCGGGGTGCCGGCCCGGCCGACCGGGATGCCCGCCTCCATCGCCTGCTGAGCCTCGGGCGCGGTGAACGTGTCGTGGAAGGCGGTGCCCTTGATGAAGCCGGGCGCCACGGTGTTGACCGTGATGCCTGTGCCGCCGAGCTCCTTGGCCAGGCCCTTCGTGAAGCCGCGGACACCGGCCTTGGCCGCCGCGTAGGCGACCGAACCGGGGCCGCCGCCGTTGTGCGCGGCCAGCGAGGACATGGTGATGATGCGCCCGGCCGACGACTTCGTCAACTGCGGCAGCGCGGCCCGCACGGTGCGGAAGGTCGACGTCAGATTGGTGGAGATGACCTGTTCGAAATGGTCGTCGGACATCTCGGCGATCCTGGCCCGGCCGATCAGGTGGCCCGCGTTGCAGACCAGGATGTCCAGGCCGCCGAGGAAGCCGGCCGCCTCCTCGACGAGCCGGTCCACATCGCCCGTCACGGTGACATCGGCCTTGAACGCTTCAGCCCTGCGGCCCAGCGCCTCGATCGCGGAGACCGTCTTCGCGGCCTCGTCGCCGGAGGAGTGGTAGTGGACGGCGACATCGGCGCCGGCCTCGGCAAGAGCGACAGCGATGGCGCGGCCGATTCCGTGGCCCGCCCCTGTCACCAGTGCGCGGGAGCCGTTGAGATCAGCAGACATGAAGTGAAAACCTTTCGATGACCGGCCGCTGGGGGCCGGAACCGGTCACTTGAGACCGGCAGTTGCGAAGCCCTGCACGAAATAGCGCTGGCCGATGAGGAAGAGAACGACCATGGGAAGGGTGGCCAGCGTGGTGCCGGCCATCAGGAAGTGCCACTGGGGGCCGTTCTCCGTCTTGAAGACGGAGAGTCCGACCTGGATCACCCGCAGGCTGTCCGTACGGGTCACCAGCAGTGGCCAGAGGAAGTTGTTCCACGACGACTCGAAGGTCAGCAGCGCCACAGTGGTGAGCGCGGGCTTGACCTGCGGCGTCATGATCCGGGCGTAGATCCTGAACTCGCCCAGACCGTCGAGCCTGGCAGCCTCCTCCAGCTCCACCGGGAGATCGAGATAGAACTGGCGGAAGAGGAAGACGGCGAACGGGGTGACGGCGCCGGGAATGATGAGCGCCCACCAGGAGTCCAGCCAGCCGCTGCCGCCCTGGCCGAAGATGTCGTTCCCGCCGGCCAGCGGCATGAAGCGGACGATCAGGAACTCGGGCAGCACCTTGGTGTACGTCGGGATCATCAGCGCGGCGACGAAGGCGTAGAAGATGAACTCGCTGCCCCGGAACCTGATCCTTGCCAGCGCATACCCGGCCATCGACGCCACCACCACATTGATGAGGGTGTGGCTGAACGCGATGATGAAGCTGTTGCGTGCGTACGTCGCGAACGGCGCCGCCTTCAGTGCGTCGACATAGTTTCCGAAATCCCAGTGTTCCGGCAGCAGTCCGGCGTCCTGCGAGGCGATCTCGACCGGCGTCTTGAGTGAGGTGAGCACCATCCAGACGAACGGCACCACCATCAGCAGCGAGACGACGGTGAGCGTCAGATAGAGCGCGATCCGGCCGACGGAGAGCGGCTTGCCCTTCGTCCGGGGCCGGGCCTTCTCCAGTGCCCCGGGCCTGTGCAGCTCAGTTGTGGCCACGGGTGCCTCCCATGATCCGCCGGTTGACCAGGGTGAAGCCCATCAGCAGTACGAACAGCACCAGTGACTGCGCACAGGCGTAGCCGATGCGGAACTCCCGGAAGGCGGACTTGTAGATCTCGAACGTCATCATCGTGGTGCTGTTGGCCGGGCCGCCGTCGGTCAGGATGTAGATCTGGTCGAACGACTGGAACGCGCTGATCATCGACGTGATGAGCACGAAGAACGTCGCGGGCTTCAGCAGCGGCAGCGTGATCGAGAAGAACTGCCGCACCTTGGACGCGCCGTCCACCGAAGCCGCCTCGTACAGCTCTTTCGGCAGGGACTGAAGCGCGGCCAAGTAGATGAGCATCTTCATGCCGATGCCCTGCCAGATGCCGACCAGGATCACCGAAGGCATCGCCCACGATGTCGACGACAGCCAGGCCGGGCCTTGGATCCCGAGGAACGACAGAAGTGTGTTCAGCAGCCCGTTGCCCGGGTTGTAGATCCACAGCCAGACCAGGGCGATCGCGACGGTCGCCGTCACCTGGGGAATGAAGACCGCGGTACGGAAGATGCCCCGCGCCCTCAGCCCGGTGTGCAGCGCCAGGGCCACGAGCAGCCCCAGCAGCATGCCGAACGGCACGGTGAAGAAGGTGTAGACGACGGTGTTGACGATGGACTTGCGGAACACCGCGTCGTCCAGCATGTCCCGGAAGTTGTCCAGGCCCACGAACTGCGGCGCCGTCAGCACGTCGTACTTCGTGAAGGCCAGAACCACCGACGCGACGACCGGCAGGCCGATCCAGAGCGAGGCGTGCAGCAGCGCGGGCGCCACCATCAGCATGCCGGCGCGTTGCCTGCGGCGCCCCGGACCGGTGGGTGCCCGGCCGGTACGTTTCTTCGCGACCGTGTGCTCGGTCGGGGAAGGCGGCCGCGCGGGCCTCGCCTTCACTACGGATGTCGCTCCCACAGTGACGGGTCCTTACATTCGGCCGATGGCGGCCTCGGCGAGCCGGCCGAGTTCCGCGATGGCGTCCTTCGCTGACTGGCCGCCCACGATGGCGGGCTCCAGCGTGGGCTTGATCTTTTCGCGGATCTCCATCCAGGCAGCGGTGCCACCCTCCGAGCACGCGTCGCCCATGCTCTGCAGGGAGAGATCGACGAACTTGTTCTCCTTCACATAGCTGGAGTCGCTGAGATCCTTCAGCCCGGGAACCGAACCTCGCTGCTTGGCCGCACCGAGGATCGACTCGGGCGTCGCGAGGTACTCGACGAGGGCACGGGCCGCCGCCGGGTGCTTGGAACTGGCTGACTGGGTGACAAGGGTGCCGCCCTGGAGCATCGCGGGCTTGCGGTTGGCGAGGATGAACGCCCCGAGCTTGTCGTCCTTGATCAGGTCCGGCGTCTGTTCGCCGACCTGCCTCCACAGTGCACTGGACGTCATCATCATCGACGCCTTGCCGGTCTGTACGTTGGTCGGGGCCCCGAGGTCCGTCTTCTTGGCGTAGACGGCGGAGCCGTCCTTGATCAGATCCTTGAAGAACTGCAGCGCCTCGACCCCGCGGGCGTCGGTGAACAGCACCTTCTTGCCGTCCGCGCTGAACAGCTGGCCGCCGTTGGCGAAGAGAAAGGTCTCCCAGCACTGGCGCAGATGGATGGAGAACGGGTCGAACCCGATCCGGCCGTCCTTCGTGAGCTGCTTGGCCACGGCGCGCAGTTCGGCCCAGTTCGCCGGGGTCTTCTTGATACCTGCCTCGGCGAAGTGGTCCTTGCGGTAGACGACGATGCGGGTGTCGAGGACGACGGGCAGTGCGTACAACTTGCCGTCGTACCGGGACGGTTCGAGGACCCGCTTCTCGTAGTCGTGCGCGGCGGCGAACTTCTCGGGCAGCTCCGCGATCGCCTTCTTCGCGGCGAACGGCGGGATCCAGCCCACGCCCATCATCAGCACGTCGGGCAGCAGTCCGCCCGCCAGCCCGGTGGTGATCTTCTCGTTGAGCTGCTCGTACGTGGTGTAGTCCACGTTCACCTTGACGTCCGGGTACTTCTTCCGGAACCCGCCCAGGATCTCCTTCTCCAACAGCGTCTTGCCGTCGGCGCCTTCGTAGATCGGGGTGAGCAGCGTGATCTCGCCTTCGGCCGGGCCGTTGGCGGAGCCGGCCGCCGAAGTGCCGGTGCCACACCCGCTGAGTGCGGCGGCAGCGGTGCCGGCACCGATGGCAGCAAGCAGCGACCGTCTTTTGAGTTCCATGGGACACCCCTCTTGAGGTGGAGATTGTGGATCGATCCAGTGATGGCAACTCAGCCATGGCTGAGAAACACTGGTAAATCGATGCACTGATGCTAGGAACGCCACGAGAGGGACGTCAACAGCTGATGCACATGAATTTTCAGGGATGTTAACGGGTGTACCGGTGAACCGAGTCCAGTAAATCGATACACTGCTAAGGTCAGATGCGTTCCGAACCGGAGGTGGCATGAGCGGGGTAACGATCCATCAGGTCGCGGAGGCCGCGGGGGTCTCCGCGAGCACGGTCTCCAACGTCCTCAACGGGCGCACGGACCGTATGCAGGCGGCCACGCTGGCCCGCGTTGAGCAGGTGATCGAGCAGCTCAGCTACCGGCCCAACCGAGCGGCCCGGATGCTGCGAACGGGCCGCATCAAGGTCATCGGTCTCATTGTGCCGTCCGTCGCCAACCCGTTCTGGGGGGCGCTCGCCCGTGAGCTGGAGGCAATTGCGCTCGCCGAGGGCTACCACGTACTGCTCTGCAACAGTGAGCGCGATCCGGCCCGCGAGCTCAAGTACGGCGAGGAGCTGCTCGCGGACGGGGTCAGCGGAGTGGTGCTGTGCTCCTCCCTTCCCTCGCTCGACCATGTGACACCGCTGCTCAGCCGCGGACTGAAGATGGTCGCCTTCGACCGCACCGCGCAGGCGGGCGACCCGCCGTCGCTGTCCTCCATCAGCGTCGACAACGCGATGGGTGCCGAGCTCGCCACCCGTCATCTGATCGAACTCGGCCACCGCCGACTGGCGTTCGTCTCCGGCTCGGTCAACAGCGTCAACCGCCGTGAGCGGTTGCGCGGCTTCCGGGCTGCCCTGGAGTCGGCCGGTCTGGACCCGGCCGACGCGATCGTCTGGCCCGGCGCCGAAACCGCCGAGTTCGGTGACAAGGACGCCGCCGAACTGGGACGGAACGCAGCCAGGGAACTCCTCGGCGGACCGCGCCCGCCCACCGCGTTCGTCGCCATCAACGACATGTGCGCGATCGGGATCTGCCGGGGCGCCAAGGACGCCGGGCGCAGTGCTGGGCAGGACGTCTCCGTGGTCGGCTTCGACGACATCCTCCTCGCCGACCTCTTCGAGCCCCCGCTCACGACGGTCCGCCAGCCGCTGCCGGAGATGGCCGCGGAGACGTTCCAGCAGCTGCGGGCGCGGATCGACTCGGCGCCTGCGGCGGGGCGGTCGCTGCTCATCCGGCCGAGACTGGTCGTACGGGAGTCGACGGCCCCGGCCCCGTCCCGCGTGGCCGCGGCGGTCCCGGAGCCGAGCGGAGCCGGGCAGCGGGTGGGGGGCCGGTCGGCGTAGGGAGCCGACGCCCAGGTCCCGACCGACGCCTGCGCTCGCCGCGCCGGAGTGCGGCAGCGCCGGCGAGGCGTGACGGGGCCGTATCGCGTACCGGGAGTTGCCGCTCGGTGGCGGCGGCACGCGGGGTGTCCGCGTCGTGTGCCTGGCCATCAGCCACACCGGCGCCACCCGCAGCACCGTCGACACCGCTCGCCGCGCCCGCCATGCAGGGGCCGAGGTCATCGGCCTCACCAGCTACGCCCAGTCGCCCCTGAGCGAGACCAGTACGCACACTCTCGTCGCCGGGGGGGGCAGGACCTCGTCTTCGGACTGGAAACCACAGCCAGCCGGATCGCCCACCTCGTCACCGTCGACGCCCTCACCCAGACCCTTCTCACCCTTCGCGCAGCCACAGCGGAACAGACCCGCCACCTCTCCGCCGACGTCACCGCCGACCACTCCTACTGACCGGCCGTCGGTGTGACACGCAAGAGCGCGGCGATCAGGGATCGCCGCGCCCTCATTTCGCTGTCGGATGCCGGACGGTCAGGAGGCGGTGCAGGCCCCGATCGTGGGCGCCGATGTGTTGCCGTCGGTCATGACAGTGAACCCGAAGGTCGTCGACGCCCCGGCCGCCAGGCTGCCGTTGCCGTTCGGCTTCATCGTCATCACATTGCCGCTGCCGTCCCAAGTGGGGCTGCCGTTCCAGGTCGTGGAGATCCGCTGCGGCGAGGTCACGGTCACCGGCACAGTCCAGCCGGTGATCGCGGAACTCCCGGCCTTCACCGTCACCTGCCCGTTGAAGCGGTCGCTCCAGGTGTCCGTCCTGGTGTAGGTCGCTGTGCAGGTCGCGCCGCCCGTACCGCCACCGCTGCCGCCACCGCTCGTGCCGCCGAGTGCGGATAGCACCGTGTCGTACGCCGGCTTCTTGCTGTAGTTGCTGTCGAACAGCAACGGGGTACCACTGCTGCGCCACGAGTACTTGTCGGTGACGCCCCAGACGGTGATGCCGGCGCAGCGCGACACGGCCAGACAGGCATTCACGACCTTGCCGTAGCTGGTGGCCTGGGCCGAACCGGAACCCTCGATGTCCAGCTCGGTGATCTGCACATCGACGCCGAGGTCGGCGAAGCGCTGCAGATTGGCCTGGTAGTCGCTGGGGACGGGAGAGGCGCTGTTGAAGTGCGACTGGAAGCCCACGCAGTCGATCGGCACACCGCGCTGCTTGAAGTCCTTCACCATGCTGTAGACCGCGTTGCTCTTCGCGTTCTGACCGTCGGTGTTGTAGTCGTTGTAGCACAGCTTGGCGCCGGAGTCGGCCGCGCGCGCGGTACGGAACGCCTCCTCGATGTAGCCGTTGCCCAGCTTGTCCTGGAACGGTGAGCTGCGCCGTGCCCCGCTGCTGACGTCCTGGAACGCCTCGTTGACCACGTCCCAGGCATAGATCTTGCCCTTGTAGTGCGTCATGACCTGGGTGATGTGGTTGTTCATCGCCGAGCGCAGATCGTCGGTGCCGAGCCCGCCGACCCAGCCGGGCAGCTGTGAGTACCACACCAGCGTGTGACCGCGGACCTTCATGCCCTTGCCCTGGGCGTGGCTGACGATCTGGTCGGCGGGGCCGTAGTTGAACGAGTTACGGGTGGCCTCCACGGCGTCCCACTTCATCTCGTTCTCCGGTGTCACCGCGTTGAACTCGGTGTCCAGAGTGGAGGCGTACTGTGCCTCGCCGAGGTGATTGGCCGCGACGGCCGTGCCGAAGTACCGTCCCTTTGCCGCCGCCGATGCGCCGAGCGTGCTCGCGGCATTCGCCGTACCGGCCAGCGAGAGGACGCCGACGGCGCCCAGCACACCTGCCGTGGTGACGACGAGAGCCCTTCGGATCCGGGTGCGCAGCCGCGGGCGTGCTGAGCCGCGCGAGGAATTGACGATCACTTTCCAACCTCTTCTTCCGGTTGTCGGACGGAGCGGAGCAAGCCGTCCGGACTGGGGGTGGACCGTTCGCGGGGTTGTGCACACGCCACAGGGCACGCCGAAGAACGGCGGTTCTGTGGTGGTGAGTTGACCGGTGAAGCAGGGGAGCGAGGGAGAGTATGCGCCCGCCGAGGGGCAACGTCAACGCCGCATTTCCGAAATGTTTCGATGAGGGAAGCCCTCTGGTTGACTCTCTATACCGCGTTGACCTGCCTATATGGCCTTCGGGTGGATTGATGTGCACTCCGGGCGCGGACGGATACACAGAATCGAGCCAGGTCATTACGAAAGACTTCCGAAATTGGTGTGGGTGTCCTGGTCGAGTTTGATTGCGAGGACCGCGATTCGGCGCCGCTTGAGATGCCGTCGACCTGGACTCTTCCCGATAGGTGCCCCGAAGGGGCCTGGCATCTCATCGAAAGGCACTCGCGGCGATACCGAAACATTTCGGAACGAGTGACTGCGGTGGCGTGCGGGCCCTCCGGCGTCACCTGTCGCAGCGGAGCGCGAGGCGGCCCAGGCGTGGATTCGATGCGTTACATATCTCCGTACCGATCGACGTTCTGAAACGAGGCTGGGGTGAGAGCTGTGAGGTGAGGGCCGTGTTGGCTGCTGGAGAATCCATAGCTGGTGGCTTGCGTCGCCATCGCGTGCGACCGTTATCGATATGTTACAGGCGTTACAGTGTGGCCAAAATGGGCCTGCCGTGTAACGTGCGGTCATCCGGTCGGCGGTGAACCAACCGCACGGCAGTTCCGCGAGAGGGGTTTGTGTTGCACACCCGCCCAGTCCGCCGCGCAGTAGCGGCCACTGCACTGTTGATCGCATCGTCCACGGCGCTGTCCGCATGCGGAAATGATGGAGCCGTCGGTGGTGCTGCCGCTCCCGCAGGCGATGTCACCGTCGCGGGTGTGCACGTCACCCGCGACGCGAAACTCCACGCCTCCCTGCCCGCGGCCGTCAGGTCCAGCGGCACGGTCCGGGTGGCCACCGACGTACCGTATGCGCCGTTCATCATGTTCAAGACCGAGGGGCAGCCCGAGCTCACCGGGCTCGACTACGACCTCGGCCAGGCGCTCGGCGCCAAGCTGGGGGTGCGATTCGCCTTCACCGCCCAGAAGTTCGACGGCATCGTGCCCGCCATCCAGGCCGGCAAGTTCGACGCGGTCATCTCGGCCATGACCGACACCAAGGAACGCCAGCAGGTCCTGGACTTCGTGGACTACTCCGTATCGGGCTCGGGAATCCTCGTGGTCAAGGGGAACCCGGAACGGATCGCACGGCTCGACGATCTCTGCGGCAAGAAGGTCGGCACCGAGGCGGCCACCCACCAGCTGGAAGTGCTGAAGGCTCATCAGGCCAAGTGTGCCGAAGCGGGCGAGGACGCCATCTCCATCCAGACGTTCCCGAAAGATTCCGACGCCCAACTCGCCCTGCGCTCAAGGAAGGTGGTCGCCGACCTGGTGACGAAGCCCGGCGCCGGCTGGACGGCGAAGACCGCCGACGGCGGCCGGGCCTTCGAGGTCGTCGAGGACCCCGCCGCAGGCGGCGGCTACGAGGCAACCCCCAACGGCATCGGTGTCAGCAAACAGCTTCCCGGGCTGACCGACGCGATCCAGAAGGCCGTACAGGCACTCATCGACGACGGCACGCTCGGCAAGATCTGCGACAAGTACGGCGCCGCCTCCATCGCGGTGAAGCAGGCCACCAAGAACGCGGCGGTGTCCTGACATGGCCGCCCTCACACCCGCCGGGGCCGTACGCGGCGCCCAGGCCCCCGCACCGCCTGCCGAGGAAGGCATCACCGTCGTACCGATCCGCCACTGGGGCCGATGGCTGGCCGCCGCGGCAGCCCTCATCGCCCTCGTCGGCCTGATCGGCTCCCTCGCCGGGAACAAGAACCTGCACTGGGACATCGTCGGGCACTACGTCTTCGCCGACCTCGTTTTCAACGGCCTGGCCACCACCTTGTGGCTCACCGCGGCAGCCATGGCCGTCGGCCTCGGGCTGGGCGTTCTCGTAGCCGTGATGCGCCTGTCGTCCAACCCCGTACTCCGCGCCCTGGCCAACGCGTTCGTCTCGGTCTTCCGCGGCACCCCGCTACTGGTCCAGATCATCTTCTGGGGATACGCGGGCGCCCTCTACAAACACATCCTGATCGGCATCCCGTTCACCCACATCACCTTCCTGGACATGGACACCAACACGGTGCTCACCCCCGCGGTCGCCGCACTCCTGGCACTGGGACTGAACGAGGCGGCCTACACGAGTGAGATCGTCCGCGCGGGTATCCAGTCCGTCGACGCGGGACAGACGGAGGCCGCCCACTCGCTCGGCATGCGACCGGCCCTGACCACCCGGCGCATCGTGCTGCCCCAGGCCATGCGGGTCATCATTCCTCCGCTGGGGAACGAGACGATCAACATGCTCAAGATGACCGCTCTGGTCTCGGTGATCTCCGCCCACGACCTGATGTCCAACATCCAGGACGTGTACGCCCAGAACTACCAGGTCATCCCCATGCTCGTGGTCGCCAGCATCTGGTACCTGATCCTCGTCACGGCACTGGGCCTGCCGCAGTCCTGGCTGGAGCGCCGCTACGGCCGTGGCACGGCACCCGCCACCCCTGCCACCGGACCCTTGCAACGCCTCGTCGCGGGCGCCGCACTCCGGATCTCCCGCACCGGCCCCGCCGCATCGACCGACACGAAGGGATGAGAGTGGAAACGCCGATGGTGCACGCCGAGGGCGTGCGCAAACACTTCGGGAAGATCTCCGTG
Source organism: Streptomyces sp. NPDC058239 (assembly GCF_042882185.1). Taxonomy (NCBI): domain Bacteria; kingdom Bacillati; phylum Actinomycetota; class Actinomycetes; order Kitasatosporales; family Streptomycetaceae; genus Streptomyces; species Streptomyces sp. NPDC058239. Next base: position 40,957 of record NZ_JBHVWS010000056.1, on the reverse strand, counting down.
CTCCGGGGCATCGACCTGACCGTCGAACGCGGCCGCGTCTGCTGCCTGCTGGGCCCCTCCGGCTCGGGGAAGTCCACCTTCCTGCGCTGCATCAACCATCTGGAGAAGATCGACGGAGGCAGCCTTTCCGTCGACGGCGCCCCGGTCGGCTACCGGCAGCAGGGCAACCGGCTGTACGAGCTGAAGGAACGCGAGATCGCCCGCGCCCGCCGCGACATCGGGATGGTGTTCCAGCGGTTCAATCTCTTCCCGCACATGACAGCGCTGGAGAACGTCATGGAGGCGCCCGTGAAGGTCGCGGGCGTCACCAGGGCCGAGGCACGCGCCGACGCCCTGCGGCTGCTGGACCGGGTCGGCCTCGCCGACCGTGCCGAGCGCTATCCGGCCCAGCTGTCCGGTGGCCAGCAGCAACGCGTCGCGATCGCCAGAGCGCTCGCGATGAAGCCCAAACTGATGCTCTTCGACGAACCGACGTCGGCTCTGGACCCGGAACTGGTCGGGGAAGTGCTCGACGTGATGCGGCAGTTGGCCGCGGAAGGGATGACGATGGTCGTCGTCACACACGAGATCGGATTCGCCCGGGAGGTCGCGGACACGGCCGTCTTCATGGACGGCGGTGTCGTGGTCGAGGCCGGTGACCCCCGGCAGGTACTCGGCGATCCCCAGCAGGAACGCACCCGTACTTTCCTGTCCAAGGTCCTGTGATGCCCGAGGTACGGCAGCGGGGCACGGCGGCCCTGCTGCTCGCCGACGCCCTCGCCCTCCAGCCCCGCTACCTGGCGGACCTGGAACATCTGGTGTCCATCGACTCCGGCTCGTACAGCCCCGAAGGAGTCAATCGCATCGCGACATGGACCGTGCGGCGCCTGACCGGCCTGGGGTTCGAGGTGGACCGGTCGCCCGTCACGGTCCCGGGCCGGGACATGCACTTCGGTGACCTGGTGGTGGGGCGGCTGCGCGGCCGGCTTCCTGCCGAACAGGGCGGACGGCGCATCCTTCTCGCCGGACACCTGGACACCGTCTTCGACGACGGGACGGCGGCGCAGCGCCCCTTCATTCGGAACGGCCCGCTCGCCCACGGCCCCGGAGTCAGCGACGACAAGGGCGGCCTGCTGGCCGGCCTCACCGCCGTGGAAATCCTGCTGCGCCGCGGGATGACGGACTTCGCGGAGATCGTCTTCCTCGCCACCCCCGACGAGGAGATCGGCTCCCCGGCCAGCCGCCGGGTGACCGCGGAGCTGGCCGCGGCCGTCGACTACGGGCTGGGCCTGGAGTGCGCCCGGGAGAACGGCGACCTCGTCATCGCCCGCAAGGGGGTGGCGGACTTCCTGATCACCGTCACGGGACGGGCCGCCCACGCCGGCATCGAACCGGAACGCGGAGCGAACGCCGCGCTCGCCGCCGCACACCTGCTCATCGCCTGCCAGCAGATGAACGGACGGTGGGGCGACGTCACGGTCAATGTGGGGATGATCCGAGCCGGCAGCCGTATCAACATCGTCTGCCCTGAGGCCGAGTTGCATGTGGAGGTACGCTCCTCGACCGGATCGGGTATCCAGCGTGCACGTCAGGCCATCGAGGCCGCAGCCGCCCACCTGACCGTACCGGGCACCACGGCCACCGTACGGCAGACGGAAGCATGCCCGGCCATGGAGGACACCCCGGCGGCCCGCACTGTCTTCGCCCACGCCCGGAAAGCCGGGGCGGAGCTCGGCCTCGACCTGGGAGCCGCCGCCACCGGTGGCGTCGGCGACGCCAACACCATTGCCGGAGCCGGGGTGCCGACGCTCGACGGCCTCGGCCCGGTCGGCGGCGGTGACCACAGCCCGGAGGAGTGGCTGGACGTGACGACGGTCCCGCCCAGGGTCGCTCTGCTTGCGGCACTGATCACAGCTCTCGGCTCCACGACGACAGCCGACCCGGGCACCCGGAGCACGCCGATCCGCGTAATCTGAACCCCTTTGGAAAGGTGGCCCGGCCCATGTCCTCACTCGCCGAAGAGATCCGGCAACGGTTCGGTGACCTCAGCCCCGCCGAACGCAAGGTGGCCCGGGTGCTTCTCGCCGGCTACCCGTCGGCCGGTTTCGAGACAGTGGCCACGCTCGCCGAACGCGCCGCGGTGAGCGCGCCCACGGTGATCCGTTTCGTCAACCGGCTCGGCTACAAGGGGTTCCCCGACTTCCAGGCGGCGCTGCGGGGGGAGCTGGAGGAGCGCAGCGCCTCACCCCTGCAGCTCTACAGCACACGGGGATACGGCACCACGTCACCCGGCGCACACGACGAAGAGGGGCCGGACACCGCGCGCCCCGAGGGCGGACAGGACGTCTTCAGCTCCGAGGTCGCACGTACACTGCGGGAACTGCCGCCCCACGACGTGCAGGCGGCGATCTCCCTGCTCTGCCACCCCAAGCGTCGCATCATCCTGGCCGGCGGCCGGTTCACGCATCTGCTGGCGCAGTACCTGGGGCTGCACCTTATGCAACTGCGCGGCGACGTGGTCATCCTGCCGGACCGTGACGTGGAGCGGACCGCCGTTCTGGCGGGTCTCGGCCGGCAGGACGTCCTCGTGGTCTTCGACTACCGGCGCTACGAACCGGACAAGATCGTCATCGCCGGGATGGCCGCGCAGTGCGGAAGCAAGGTCGTCCTGTTCACCGACGCCTGGCTCTCGCCGGTGACCAGCCTCGCCGACGTCGTCCTGCCCAGTCATGTCGCCGCGCCCTCGCCGTACGACAGCATGGTCCCGACGCTGGCCACCGTCGAGACGGTGCTCGCCGGGGTGCTCAGGCAACTCGGCGAGGAGGGGCGCAGCCACTTGGAGCACAGTGAGGACGTGTCCCGCCGGGCAGGCATCCAGCCGGACGACTCCGGGCCGGTCTGAGACGGTGGCGTACCGGGTGCGCTGTCGAGCACACGCCCGCACGCTCAGATGCGATTGACGCGGTACACGTCCCGTACACAGAGGTTGAGGACCGTGGTGGCCACGATGGCACCGGCACAGACCAGGAGCACGGTCCGATCGGCCCAGGCATGTGCGGCGAGCGCGGTGATGAGGGAGCCGAGCGGGATGGCGATACGTTCCCCGACACCGTTGAACGAGCTCATGCGGCCCGGCTCCTCCTGGGGCACGTGCTGTTGGAGCGCGGTGGTCGACGCCACGATGGCGACATCCAGCCCCACGCCCGCGAGCACGGCACTGAGCAGCACCCAGGGCAGGGCCAGGCCCATTCCCAATGCCGCCGGTGGCAGGCAGTGCCCGGAGCCGGTGACGACGGCAACGGCCAGCAGGCGGTGGGGCTTCCAGCGCAGGCACACCACCGTCCCCGCAAGCAGCCCGAATGCGAACGCGCCCTGGACGAGCCCCCAGAAACGCGCCCCCGAATAGTGCTCGGCGGCGACGAGCGGGCCGAGGAGCTGATAGCCGGCCAGCCATGCGGCGACCACGACCGTTCCGGCGGCGCTGTACGTCCACAGCCACGCCCTCTGCGGCTCCTGGGACCATCCCGGCCGGCTCGGTGCCCGGGGCGATGGAGAGGTGGTATCGGTAGTCCCAGCCGGTCGCGCCGGATCTCATTTCGTGCCGACCCGCTGACCGCAGAAGGTCATCCATCTGCCGACATCTGCAACGCTTCCTTCAGCACAGCCCCGCCGCAGCACACGTGCCCCCCGCTCGTCACACGCGTTGCTCGGCCAGGTCGAGCCAGTGCTCTACGTCGCCCGGCGCGAAGTGCCTGATGGCCCAGTCGACCATGCGCAGACTCATATGCGCCCAGGAAGGACGCAGGACATCGTCGGGCAGGCCGTCCAGAATGTCGTCGAGGCGGCTCGTGACGCCCGGGGCCTGCTCGTTCGCATGCAGCCCGAAGCGCAAGGTGACCAGGTCGAAACGGCGGTCGCCCCGGCCGGCGCCGTCCCAGTCGATGACGCCGGTGACCGAGCCGTCGAGGGCGAGCAGATTGCCGTGGTGAAAGTCGTGGTGCACGACGTCGTGCCCGGGCAGTTGGTGTGGGTGATCGGCTCCGACCGACTTGACCCGGTGCTCCAGGGCACCACTGCGCCGGCTGTGCCGACGCAGTGGCCCGTGAAGACAGTAGCCGGGGCCGTCGTCGAGCAGATACAGGTTCATCAACGGGACATCCGAACGCCCGGCCAACAGCCCCGCCTGCGACTCGTTGAGGGCCAGTGCCTGATCCAGCCCATGGTGGTCCAGACACTTCATCGGCGTGCCCGGCAGGCACTCCTGGACCAGAACGACCGCGTGATCCACCTGGACCGCCAACTCCGTCGACGGGCAGCGATATCCCTGCGCGTGCAGCACTTCGCACACCGCCAACGGTCCCGCCCGCAGATCCTTGAGCTGTGTGTCCGGCCGCCACTTCAGCACGGACCGGTGCCCGTCGGGCCACCGCACGTACGCGGCACCGACCTCTCCTCCCGGACAGGGCCCCTCCACAACCAGCCGGACACCTGCCTCGGCGTACAGGGCCTCTGTCAGCCGGTCGGCATCAAGTCGCTCGGCGCGCGTCCAGTTCTGCGGAGATGTGGTCATCGGAGCATTCTCCTTCGCAGGCACCCGCCCCGTGGAAGGGGTGCCGACGCCGCACTGCCGGCCCCGGACGGTCCGGCGTCAGGAAAACGCCTTGCCCACGGTGCCGCGCCGACCCCACCATCTGTCCATGGAATCGATCAACGCCCCGCTGCTGCCGATTTCCGCCGCCCGCTCGGTATACGGTCAGCAGCAGCCCGGCGGACCGCGGAGACCGGCTCCCGAACGCGCATGATCGCCGTCCTGGTCGCGGGACTTCTGGCCGGGTACGGCATTGCCGTACCGGTGGGGGCGGTCGGGACCTATTTGGTGGGCCTCACTGCCCGGACGTCCCTGAGGACGGGGGCCTGTGCGGCACTGGGTGTCGCAACTGCCGATGGTCTCTACGCGGTCGTCGCGGTGGTGGGGGGTACCTCGCTCACGCATGTGCTCACGCCGGTCATGCCGCCTCTGCGATGGGCGTCGGCACTGGTGCTGATCGCGCTGGCGGTCCGCGGCGGTACGGCGGCGATCGCGCGGTACCGGGGGCGGCGGACAGTGGCCCGGATCGGGACGGACCCTGTCGGTCCGGCACGGTCCTACCTGACGCTGCTCGGGATGACCATGATGAACCCCGCCACTGTCATCTACTTCGCGGCGCTCGTGCTCGGCAGCCGTACCACCGCCGACGCCGACCACCTGGAGCGGGCGGTGTTCGTACTGGCCGCCTTCGTGGCGTCGGCCAGTTGGCAGCTGCTGCTCGCCGGTGGGGGAGCGCTTCTCGGCCGGGCGGTGACGAGCAGCCGCGGGCAGCTCGTCACCGCTCTGGTCTCCAGCGTCCTCATCACGGCACTCGCCGTCCAGCTGCTGTGACCGTGCCGGGGAAGGGGGACGGCCCTTCCCCGGCACGGCCGGTCAATGGCTCGACAGCCCGACTCAGTCCGCTGAAGCCGTCCATCCCAGCGCCTCGATGCCCGCGGCATCCCCGGACCGGCTCTCGTCGAAGACCGTCCGGTTGCCGTCCTCGACCCGGACGGCGTCCACGTACACCCCACGCCCGACGTACAGCTGATCCGTGGTGTACCGCCATCGCAGCCGCACTTCCTTGCCGCGCCATGCGGCGAGGTCCGCGTCGAGACGGTGCCAGACCCGGCCGGACCAGCCGGAGACCGTGCCCGTCGGATGCGGTTCGGGCTCCGGCTGGTGTCGACCGGCCATCGGTGCGGTGGTGAACGGCACCGCCTGCCAGGTCGACCCTGCGTCCGCCGACGCCTCCAGGAAGAGGAAATCGGACCCGGGCTCGGTGTCCCACCAGAGGGCCGAGCTCAGCCGGGCCCGCGATGACGCGAGACGCAGCGCGGGCAGCGTGAGCGTGGCGCTGGTGGCGCTTGCCAGTCCCGAGAACCACGCCGTACGCCCCCGGGCGGGACGGACTGCGACGGCGCGCGCCATCTGGTTGGCTGCGGCGACGCGCGGCGCGCTGCCGGAGCGCCAACTACGCACCGGATGAACCGAGTTGCCGAGGACGATCAGGAACGAGTCGGTCGTGGGGTCCAGGACCAGACTGGTACCGGTGAAACCGGTGTGGCCTGCGGTACGAGGGGTTGCCATCGCCCCCATGTACCAGTGCTGATAGAGCTCGAAGCCGAGTCCGTGCGCATCGCCGGGGAACGCGGTGTTGAAGTCCGTGAACAGCAGGTCCACCGATTTCGCGGAGAGAATCCTCGCGCGGCCGTAGATCCCGCCGTTGAGCAGCGTACGGGCAAGGATCGCGAGGTCCCAGGCGCAGGAGAAGACTCCGGCGTGGCCCGCCACGCCGTCCAGGCTGTACGCGTTCTCGTCGTGCACCTCGCCCCAGACCAGCCCGCGGTCGAGGCCGGACCAGGGGAGCCTGGCATCCTCGGTGGCGGCGATCTTCGGTCTCCAGGAGGCCGGCGGGTTGTACCGAGTGCGGTGCATACCGAGCGGAGCAGTGATCTGCTCACGGAGCAGGACATCCTCCGTGCGGCCGGTGATCTTCTCCAGGACCAGTTGCAGCGAGATCAGATTGAGGTCGGAGTAGAGGTAGACCGTGCCGGGCGGGTTGGCAGGCACCTCGTTCCAGAGCAGCTCCAGCTTCCCCTCCCGCGTAGGTGCCTTGTACAGCGGAATCCAGGCACGGAAGCCCGACGTATGCGTGAGCAGCTGACGGATCGTGATGTCCTGCTTGCCGCCACCGGCGAAATCGGGCAGATACGAGGCAACCTTCGCCTCCAGCTCCAGTGTTCCGCGCTCGATCTGCTGCACGGCCAGGATCGAGGTGAACAGCTTCGACACCGAAGCCAGGTCGAAGACCGTGTCCTCGGCCATGGCGATCTGCTGGTCGGGCGGGAACTCCACCCCCGTGTCGGTCTTCTCGTCGTAGGCCGCGTAGCGCACAGCCTTGCCGATCGGGTGGTGCAGTGCCACCGTGCCACCCCGCCCGGCGAGCAGCACCGCACCCGCATACCAAGGGTGTTTGGGGGAGTCGGAGAGGAACTTCTCCGCATCGACGACCAATTGGTCCAACGGTCCCTGCAACAACCCGGCACGGGCGGCGGATCCGCGCCGCAGCGTCGGTCGGGCCTGCCCGGTTGACGCGCTCGTCCCGATCCCTGCGTGCATACCCGACGACCCCGCCCCCGACTCCATGGCCGACGCCCGTTCCGCGAACGGAATCGGCGCCAGGGCGAGTGCTCCGCCCAGGGCCAGCATCCCACCACCCAGCCTGCGTCGGCTGATCCCTCTGCCGGCCGCGTCCTCGGTCATCCGGAACCCCTTCCTGCTGCCCGAAAGTAACTTTCGAAATTTCGTCCGACGATGAAACTTCCTGCCGCCGCAGAGATTACTGTCACCACTGCTGTCGCGGAGGCCCCCGGCGCAACAAAGAATCTGACACTGCATCAGAAAATCTCTTCCCTCGGATGTCCGACTGCGGCATCCTGCGCCCCATGGAGACGGAGCTGAGCAAGAAACTGGGAGTCGAGCACGCCATCTTCGGCTTCACGCCGTTCCCCGCGGTGGCCGCGGCCATCACCCGGGCCGGCGGATTCGGCGTACTCGGCGCGGTCCGCTACACCGCCCCCGACGACCTCGCACGTGACCTGGACTGGATGCAGGAGCACACCGACGGCAAGCCGTACGGTCTCGACGTCGTCATGCCCGCGAAGAAGGTGGAGGGGGTGACCGAGGCCGACGTCGAGGCGATGATCCCGGCCGGACACCGCCAGTTCGTCCAGGACACCCTGGCCAAGCACGGCGTACCGGAACTCGCCGAGGGCGAGGCGTCCGGCTGGCGCATCACCGGATGGATGGAGGAAGTCGCCCGCAACCAACTCGACGTCGCCTTCGACCACCCCATCAAACTCCTCGCCAACGCCCTCGGGTCGCCGCCCGCCGACGTCGTCCGACGCGCCCACGACCAGGATGTTCTCGTCGCCGCGCTCGCCGGAAGTGCCAAACACGCCCGCCACCACGCGGACGCGGGCATCGACATCGTCGTCGCCCAGGGGTACGAGGCGGGCGGCCACACCGGTGAGATCGCCTCCATGGTCCTGGTCCCGGACGTGGTCGACGCCGTGGGGCCGCTCCCCGTCCTCGCCGCCGGAGGCATCGGCAGCGGAGAGCAGATCGCCGCCGGACTCGCCCTGGGCGCCCAGGGCGTGTGGCTCGGCTCGCTCTGGCTGACCACGGAAGAGGCGGACCTCCACTCCCGCGCACTGACCCGCAAACTCCTTGCCGCGGGCTCGGGCGACACTGTCCGCTCCCGCGCGCTCACCGGCAAACCCGCACGTCAGCTCCGTACCGAATGGACCGACGCCTGGGACGACCCGTCGGGTCCCGGCACCCTGCCCATGCCGCTCCAGGGGCTGCTGGTCGCCGAAGCCGTCTCCCGTATTCAGAAGTACGAGACCGGTGCACTGCTCGGCACCCCCGTCGGTCAGATCGTCGGCCGGATGAACAGCGAACGCAGCGTTCAGGCCGTCTTCGACGATCTGACCCGCGGCTTCGAGCGCGCCGTGGACCGGATCAACCGCATCGCCGGACGGAGTGCCTCATGAACCGGCCGCCCAACGGATTCTGGGCCCAGGCCACCGCCGATCCCGGCCGTACGGTTCTGATCGCACCCGACGGCGAGAGCTGGACGGCGGGCCGGCTGCACGCCGCAGCCAACCGCCTGGTCCACGGACTGCGCGCGGCCGGGCTCCGACGGGGCGACGCCTTCGCGGTCGTCCTGCCCAACGGTGTCGAGTTCTTCACCGCCTACCTCGCCGCCTCCCAGGCCGGCCTCTATCTCGTACCCGTCAACCACCACTTCGTCGGCCCCGAGATCGCCTGGATCGTTGCCGACTCCGGAGCCAAGGTGCTCATCGCCCACGAGCGGTTCGCCCAGGCGGCGACCACGGCCGCGGACGAGGCCGGACTTCCGGCCGGCCACCGCTATGCCGTAGGTACGGTCGACGGCTTCCGCCCGTACGCCGAACTGCTCGAAGGACAGTCCGACGCACCGCCCGAGGCCCGCACCCTCGGCTGGGTCATGAACTACACCTCGGGTACCACCGGCCGCCCGCGCGGCATCCGCCGTCCGCTCCCCGGCAAGCTCCCCGAGGAGAGCCACCTCGGCGGATTCCTCGGCATCTTCGGCATCAAACCCTTCGACGGCAACGTCCATCTCGTCTGCTCGCCGCTTTACCACACGGCCGTCCTCCAGTTCGCGGGAGCGTCCCTGCACATCGGGCACCCGCTGGTCGTGATGGACAAGTGGACGCCCGAAGAGATGCTGCGCCTCATCGACACCCACCGCTGTACCCACACGCACATGGTCCCGACCCAGTTCCACCGCCTCCTCTCCCTCCCCGACGAGGTGAAGCGGGGATACGACGTCACGGCCATGCGCCACGCCATTCACGGCGCAGCGCCCTGCCCCGACCACGTCAAACGGGCCATGATCGACTGGTGGGGGCGGTGTGTCGAGGAGTACTACGCGGCCAGCGAGGGCGGCGGCGCCTTCGCCACCGCCGAGGACTGGCTGAAAAAACCGGGCACGGTCGGCAGGGCCTGGCCGATCAGCGAACTCGCCGTCTTCGACGACGACGGCAACCGCCTGCCGCCCGGCGAACTCGGCACCGTCTACATGAAGATGAACACCGGCGGATTCAGCTACCACAAGGACGAGACCAAGACGAGGAAGAACCGCATCGGCGACTTCTTCACGGTCGGCGACCTCGGCATCCTCGACGAGGACGGCTACCTCTTCCTCCGCGACCGCAAGATCGACATGATCATTTCTGGTGGTGTCAACATCTACCCCGCCGAGATCGAGGCCGCCCTCCTCAGCCACCCCGCGGTCGCCGACGTGGCCGTTTTCGGCATTCCGCATCCCGACTGGGGCGAGGAGGTCAAGGCGGTCGTCGAACCGGCCGGGACACACGAGGCGGGGGAAGCACTGGCCGCCGCGATCCTGCGCCACTGCGAACACCATCTGGCCGGGTACAAGCGCCCCAGGAGCATCGACTTCATCGAGGAGATGCCCCGCGATCCCAACGGCAAGCTGTACAAGAGGCGGCTGCGCGATCCGTACTGGGAAGGCCATCGGCGGGCACTGTGAAGCACGGTCGGTCCAAGGCCCGTTGCCCGTCGAACGCTCCGGGTCGGCTGAGGCAGCGGGCAGCCCTTGCCGAACGGACGGCGTCCACGAGATCACGACCGCCGATACAGTTGTTCGGCTGTCGAACGGTAGGGGAGTCCGGCGGGGTCGAGATCACCCCTGGGGAGCCGTGGTCATTGCCGTCGTCCATCTCGTAGCCGCCGCGGGCGCAGCCGTGTTCTACGGAGGAATTCTGGACCGTCAGCCCCAGGGGCCGCAGCTGCGGGCCGCCTGGGCGGACGGCCTCACCGCCGAGGCCCGGTGTACAAGCCTGCGTACCGAGGAGGCCCAGGACTCGGAGGGCGCACGGGTCGTCCACACCCACCCCACCCCGGAGTTCCGTACGGCCGACGGGCGCACCGTCAGGAGTTCTGACAAACAGTCATCGACGTAATTCTCGGCGGGAACGGGAACGGGAACGGGGACGAAGGGGCGGCGCCCGACAGGGTCGAGACGGCGCGCCCAACGGCTCAGAAGCGCCGTTTCCCAGCAGGTGGCCCTGCGCTAACGTCGATGGCCGAACACAGCTTCGCCTTGCACGGCGCCGGCAGCAATCGCTGCCGCACACCGAGAGGGAGGTACCTGTGCGCGCACTTGTCTACCTGGGGCCCGGGTCCGTCGAGCTGCAAGAGCGTCCGGCGCCACGCATCGGCGCTGACGACGACGTGGTGGTGAAGGTCGTCGGCACCGGGATCTGCGGGACCGACCGCAAGATTCTCCTAGGCCGCTTCCCGGCAAGGCCGGGTGTGGTGCTCGGCCATGAGTCGGTCGGTCTGGTCCAGGAGGTGGGCGCCGGGGTGCGGTCGCTCGCCGTCGGGGACCGAGTGGTGGTCAACCCGACGCTGTACTGCGGTTGGTGTGCGCCTTGCGTGCGCGGGGCGACGAACTTCTGCCGCAACAAGACGGGGACGGAGGTCGGCGTCGACCGTGACGGGACATACGCCGACGGCGTGGTGCTGCCGGAGCGGTTCGTACGACGCGTTCCCGACGGGATGCCCTTCCGAAGCGCGGTACTCATCGAACCGCTCGCCTGTGTCCTCAACAACGTTCAAGCGGTCGAGCTGACGGTCGACGACACCGTGGCAGTACTGGGCGCGGGACCGATCGGCATGCTCGTCGCCCTGGTCGCCGCGCGGACCGCGCGGCGCGTCATCGTGGCCGAGACGGACGATTTCCGACTGTCCGCGGCACGCGGCTTGTTCGAGCATGTGGTGGACGTGTCCCGAACGGACGCGGCCGAGGCCCTTGTCAAGGCGTCCGGAGGCGATCGGCCCGGCGTCGTGTTCGACACCACCGGGAGCGGTCTGGAGGATGCCCTGCGCCTGGTCGACGACGGCGGCCGGGTCGTCCTCATGGGCTTCGACGACAGCTACAGCGTGCCGCTGCGGCCGCTCCGGCTGACCAATCGCGGGATCCGGCTGATCGGTGCCGGTGACTTCCGGGGGGACACCTTCCCCGTGGCCGTCGACCTGGCGGGCGGCCTGGGACTGGAACGCCTGGTGACGCACGAGTTCCCACTGGAGGCGTACGAGGACGCGCTCGGCGCGCTGGGCGGGGTCGGCCGCGACGGGATGGGCAGTCGGTACGACGCCATGAAGGTGGTCATCCGCTCCGACGTCGGCCCGGCCGGCGCGGACGGCTGGCCGGTGGGCGCGTGAACGGGCCGCGGCTGGGCTCGATCGAGTCCGGCGGGACGAAGTTCGTCTGCCTGGTCGGATCGGCGCCCGACCGGATCGAGGACGAGATCCGCTTCCCCACAGGAGAGCCGGAACCGACGCTGGCCAGAGCAGTCGCCTTCTTCGAGGAGGCCGCGGTGAAGGGGCCGTTGGACGCCGTGGGCATCGCGTCGTTCGGCCCCCTCGAACTGCGCCGCTCGCATCCCGGCTACGGACGCCTTGCAGCGACGCCGAAGCCCGGGTGGTCCGGAGTGGACGTCGCGGGAACGATTGCGGCGGCGCTCCGTGTGCCGGTCGCCATCGATACCGATGTCAACGGCGCGGCGCTCGGCGAGGGCCGCTGGGGCGCCGCGCGGGGCCGGGACACCTATGTGTACCTGACGGTCGGCACCGGCATCGGCGGCGGGGCGGTGATCGGGGGACGCGTCATCAACGGCCTGGTCCACACGGAGATGGGGCATCTCAGCGTCCCCCGGATACCGGGGGACGACTTCCCGGGATCCTGCCCCTTCCACGCGGACTGCTGGGAAGGCATGGCGGGCGGCGAGGCCGTCGCCGCCCGCTGGGGACGGCCGGCGGAGGAGCTGCGTGGTGAAGTGCTTCGACGCGCCTTGCACATGGAGGCGGTCTACCTCGCCTCCGGGCTGCGCGACATCATCTACACCACCGCGCCCGAACGCATCGTGATCGGGGGCGGGATGGCCGTACTGCCCGGTCTCTTCCCCCTGCTGCGGGCGGAACTCGCCCGGTCACTGGCCGGCTATCCGGGCCTGCCGGAGCATGCCGCCGACGACTTCGTGGTCCCTGCCGCCCTCGGCAGGCTCGCCGGACCGGCGGGGGGTCTGGTGCTGGCCGAGCGGGCCGCCGAGGAAGCACGGCACGTGGCTCGCGACGGGACGGCGCGACCGTCCGCGGACGGCTCGGGCGCAGACGTACCGCCGTTGGCGGCAGGGACCGCGTGAGCTGGGCCGCGAACGGGAAGGGTGGCCGTCATGACGATCGGTGACCATGCCGGCCTCGACACCGCGACCCGTGCGTGGCTGATGGAACGGGTGTTGCCCGGCCTGAGCCTGTCGGCGGTGAGCCCGTTGCCCGGCGGGTTCACCAACGACATGCGTCTGGTGACGACACGACAGGGGGAGCGGTACGTTCTCCGTCGCTATCGCTCCAGCGGGACCCGGATGCACCGCAACACCTGCGCAGTGGAGACGGCTGTGCTGGAGCGGGCGGCGCCGACCGTGCCGGTGGTCGACGTCGTTGCGTCCGATCCGTACGGGAACGCTACGGGAAGGCCCACGCTGGTCTATCGGTTCGCCGACGGCATTCCCCTCGGACAGGCGCTCGCCGAGGAGCCGACCGTAGCCGAAGCGGCCGAGCTCGGTGGTGCGGTGGGCGGGGTCCTGGCCCGGATCGCAGCGGTACGGCTGCCCCGGCCGGGCCCCTTCCACGACGCCGACCTCGTGCCGGCCGAGGCGGGTGACGAGGCGGTCGACCTGCCCGGTTTCGTCGAGCGATGCCTGGCCACCGGCGACGGCAAGGCCTTGACGCCCGGCGAGGCCGACGCGTTGCGCGGGCTTGCCGCGCGGACCGGGCACCGGGTCGCCGACGTGAGCGGGCACAGCCGACTGGTCCACTGCGATTTCAACCCCAAGAACGTGCTGGTCTTACGAGAGCGCGGCCGGTGGGACGTGGCGGCCGTGCTGGACTGGGAACAAGCGTTCAGTGGCTCGCCCCTCTACGACATCGGCAATATGCTGCGCTTCGCCCACTTGTATCCGCCCTCCTTCGTGGACGGGTTCGTGTCCGGCTACTGGGACGCGGGTGGTCTTCTGCCGAGCGACTGGCGTGAACTCAGCCGGACCTTGGACCTGTTCACCCTGGCGGACATCCTCACCGCGCCGCCCGACGCCGACTGTTTCGCCGGGGCACGGACGGTATTGCTCCGCCACTTGTCGGACGAACCGGGGCCGGCGATGGACCGTACCGGCTGAGCCTCATGGTGTGGTTCTTCGCCGTGCCGCTCCGGCCACAGTGTCGGAGCTTGTGCACCGTCAGGCAGGCGCGGCAGCGCGGCGGGGCACCGAAGGCAGACGTACGAAACTCCGTCGTCCGTCGTCCGCCGTTCCGGATCCTGCGATCCTGCGATCCGGGGCAGGAGCCACGGAGACCTCGAAGGTGTCGAGCCCTGCCGTCGGTCCCAGCCCGACTCCCTTCACATACGCCTCCTTGCGCGTGCCCGTCCGTCTCTTCCGACCCACTCCTCATACCCCTCTGCCGCACCGTCACTTTCTGTACGGTGAAAATGCCTTACTCCCATGCCTTCGGTGATTTCTCGGTCAGGAATTTGAAGATCGGAAGACGGATCCCCGATACTCTTGGCCAATAAGCACTCCTTAACAGGCCGATACGTTCTGGTCAGTGCAAAGTCGGACCGTTATGCTTCCGTGAGTCGAAAGATCCTTGAACAAGGGAGAATTTCGCAGTGGACAACACGAGGCCGGATAGCGTCTTGCATCCCACTTCCGGGGAAGGGATTTCGGAAGCCGGCGACGGAAAGCTGACGCTGACGCCAACGGTCAGATGCAACGGAACCCCGCCCACTCCGGAGCAGAAGGAAGGGCCCTTCTACAAGCCCGACACCCCGCACAAGCCCGACTTCAGAGGCGATGTGGAGGGCGGCACGCCCCTGCTGCTCCACGGCAGCATCGTCACCCCCGAGGGCAAGCCCGTCGGTGGTGCGCTCCTGGACTTCTGGCAGGTCGGGGACGAGGGCGTCTACGACGAGGAGGGGTTCCGGCTCCGGGGCCACCTGTTCGCCGACAGTGACGGGAACTGGCGGCTGGAGACGGTGCTGCCCGCCGTGTACCCGGGCCGCACGCGCCACGTGCACGTCAAGGTGCAGCCCCCGGGCGGTGAGGTACTGACCACGATGCTGTACTTCCCGGACGAACGGCGCAATCACCTGGACAAGTATTTCCGGCCGGAGTGTCTGATGGATGTCCGTCGGACCGCGGACGGCTGGGATGCCGCTTTCACCTTCGTGCTGGACATCTGAAATTCCAGCACCGGGATTCCCTCCACGCGGGAAACCGTGATTAGCGGGGGCTGTTCCGTGCGGATGGAACGGCCCCCGTCAAAGGGTACTTGCCGGGCACGTCGAAATTCCACGTCGTGAGCAGCAGGAGACACATGGTCGACTTGACGCACGCCCAAGAATTGATCTACTACCCGGTCAGCGACTACCTGATGGATCACGGCGAAGGGATCTATCTGTACGACGCGGACGGGAATCAATACATCGATTGCGCGTCCGGCACCTTCAATCTCAGCCTCGGCTACAGCCACCCCGAAGTGGTCAAGGCGATGCGCGACCAGGTCGAACGGCTGGTGCACGCGACGTCGACCTTCCAGACCAAGCCGGTCAACGACCTGGTGCGACGCCTGGTCGAGGTCAGCCCCGAGAACCTCACCAAGGTGCACCTCAAGGTTTCGGGCGGGTCCACCGCCAACGAGGGCGCGGTCAAGATGGCTCAGATCAGCACCGGGCGGCGCGATGTCGTCACCCTCTTCCGCAGCCATCACGGCCAGACCATGATGACGACCACCATGTCGGGTGAGGCCTTCCGCAAGGCACCCTTCCCGCATCTGATGCCCGGCGTGCTCCAGGTCCCCGACCCCTACTGCCTGCGCTGCTTCTATCGGCAGACCCCCGACAGCTGTGGACTGCTCTGTGTCGAGCGGGTCAACGACTTCCTCGACCACGCCAGTTCGGGCAGCGTCGCCTGTGTCGTCGTGGAACCGATCTCCGGCAGCGGCGGCAACATAGTGCCGCCCGACGGATATCTCGCCGCGCTGCGCACCCTCTGCGACGAGCGGGGCATCGCGTTGATCTTCGACGAGATACAGACGGGCATCGGCCGGGTCGGGCGGATGTTCGCCGCCGAGCACTACGGCGTTCGCCCCGACATCCTGACCACCGGCAAGGGGCTGGGCGGCTCCGGTGCCCAGGTCGCCGCCATCATCGCCGACGAACGGATGTCCGGGCTCGGCAGCGACCACCACTCGTTCACCTACGGCGGCAACATCCTGGCGGCGGCAGCCGCGGCGACGACCCTCGACGTCATCGGCCGCCCCGGGTTCCTGGAGAACGTACGAGCAGTGGGCGCACACATCATGGACCGGCTGCGGGGGCTCGCCGCGGCTCACCCGTCCATCGTGGACGTGCGCGGCCTCGGTCTGATGATCGGCATCGAAATCGGTGACGAGGACGGCCGCCCGCACAGCGACCGGGCACAGGCCCTGGCGCGGCGCGGGATGGCACACGGCCTGATCCTGCGGACCTCGCGCTACGGCCGGGGCAACGTCATCAAGATCCGGCCGCCGCTCATCATCACCCGAGCCGAAGCCGACCTGCTCTGCGACCGGCTCGACGCACTCTTCACCACGGAGACAGCATGAAGGACTATGTCGTACAGCTCGCCTCATCGGTGCGCGACGAGGTACTGGCCGCGCAGAACCGGCTCGACAGCCGGCTCGTGCGAGGCCATTCACCCGGTGGCGACGCGCAGTTCGGTCTCGACGACGTGGCGGAGGCCGCCGTCTGGAAGCACGTCGTCGACGGCGGCGTACCGGTCGCCGTCTACTCCGAGGACCGTGGCCTGCAATTCCACGGCGCCGCACCCGAGTACCTGCTCGTCGTGGACCCCATCGACGGCACCAGGCCCGCCGTCGCGGGACTCGAATCGGCCACCGTTTCCGTGGCAGTGGCTCGGATGTCCGACCGCCCCCGCATCGCGGATGTGGAACACGCACTGCTGATGGAGATGAGGACAGGGGCCTACCTCTACGGGGAGCGCGGCGCGGACGCGGTGACCGCCCACGGCTACGACCGCCCCGTACCGTCCCTGACCACGACCACCGACCTCTCCCGGATGTTCTGGTCCCTCGAATTCAACGGCCATCCCGCGCATCTGATGACCGACGCCTACGGCCACCTCATCGACCGCTCCGCGAACACCGGTGGCGTGTTCGTCTTCAACAGCGCCACGTACTCCATCTCCCGGCTGCTCACCGGCCAGCTCGACGCGTACGTCGACATCGGCAACCGGCTGCTGCGCGACGACCCCGGTCTCCTTCCCGAGTTCGAGCGGGTCGGCAACGGACGCGTGCTCCATCTGTTCCCCTACGACATCGCCGCGGCGGTCTTCCTCGCCGAGAAGGCCGGCGCCGTCATCACCGACGGTTACGGCGAGTCGCTCGGGAACACCGCGCTGACCGACCTGAGCGTCGACAACCAGCGCTCCTGCGTGGCCGCCTCCAGCCCCGAACTCCACAAGGCACTGCTGGAGGGGATCCGGTGGAGGGCTTGACCCGGCAGGAACACGACGCGCGCCCACCCGTTCCCGACGACACCGCCGAGTTCCGTGCGCTCCTGGAACGGCTCTCCGACAAAGCGACGGCGGACTACTACAACCCGTACACCACCTTCGACTGGCCCAAGGCGATTCCCACCGACGACTTCTGGATGTCCCCGGAACTGCTGACGGTCCACGGCACCGAAACGATGCAGACCCTGACCCCGGAGCAACTGCACGCCCTGAGCCGCTGGGAGAGCGTCCACTTCTACAGCCTGAACGTGCACGGCATCAGGGAGCTGCTCATCGAGGTCATGCGGCGAATCCACACGCCCGGCTTCGAGACCCCCTCGGAGTTCTTCCACCACTTCATCGGCGAGGAGAACGACCACATGTGGTTCTTCGCCACGTTCTGCCTCAAGTACGCCGACAAGATCTATCCCGACAAGAAGCTGAAACTTCCTGAATCCCCACGGGACGCGGGGGTCGAGAACTTCCTGGTGTTCGTCCGCATCCTGGTCTTCGAGCAGATGGTCGACCACTACAACGTCCGACTCGCGGCCGACGAACAGCTGCACACGACCATCCGCCACATCAACCGCCTCCACCACCAGGACGAATCCCGCCACATCGCCTTCGGGCGACGACTGGTGCAGCTGCTCTGGGACCGGCTCCGGGCGGCCGGCATCGACGAACGGACCCGGCACGAGACCAGCGCCTACGTCGGCCGCTACATCACCACGAGCATGGAGTCGTTCTACAACCCCGCGGTCTACCGCGACGCGGGCATCGCGGACGGATATGCGCTCAGACAGCGACTGCTCGCCCACCCCGCCCGGCAGGCCGCCCATGCCCGGGTGCTGCGCAAGACCACGGACTTCCTCACCCGGATCGGAGTACTCGGTGCCGGGTACTGACTCCGCAGCCCGCACCGGCCTCTGGACCGTGCGCGACGGTCTCGCTTCTTTCGGAGAGCCCGCGACCATACTGCTGCACGCCCTGGACGATGTGTTCACGGACTGGGGGACCCGGGCGGGAGCCACGCGGATGACGTTCCCGCCCTTGCTCAACGCCGACGACCTCCGCACTCTCGACTACTTCCGCAACTTCCCGCACCTGGGCAGCCCCGTCTCCCGCATCCGGTCCGACCGCCTCGACGCCCACAGCCGCGGTGCCGCCGACGGTCCCGTGCCCGCGCGGGACCTCGCCGACGCCGACCACCTGTTGCCCTCCGCCGCCTGCTACGGCTGCTTTCTGCACTTCTCCGGGACCACGACGGAAACCCCCCTGCGGGTGAGTACGGTCGCCCAGTGCTTCCGTCACGAAGACCACTACGACGGACTGCGCAGGCTCTGGGGCTTCACCATGCGGGAGATCATCTGCATCGGCTCCGCCGGGCAGGTCCGCGACCACCTCGAACACCACCATGTGCGGCTCGCCGCCTTCGCCGCCGACCTCGGCCTCACCCTCTCCCGGCAGCCGGCGACCGATCCCTTCTTCGAGAAGGAGGGCGCGCGCACCGTCATGCAACTGCTCGCGCCGGTCAAGGACGAATACGTGCACACCGACGGCACCGCCGTGGCCTCGATGAACAACCACCGCAACTTCTTCGGGGAACGCCGCTCCATCGCCTACGCGGAAAAGCCCGCGTTCACCGGCTGTGTCGCGTTCGGTCTGGAACGCTGGGTGCATGTACTGAACGAACGCTTCGAGGGCGACCTCCGCGCCGCGGCCGCGGCCGTACGGAAGGCCGGCGAAGCGGAATGAACCGGCTTCAGTTCGCCCTCGGCCTCGACCTCCCACTGCTTCAGGCAGGTATGGGAGGCATCGCGGGGCCCGAACTGTGCGCCGCGGTGTCCCGGGCCGGGGCGGGAGGAGCCCTGGCGCTCTACAAGGAGCCTCCGGAACGGGTACGTGAACTGGTGCGAGCCGTCGTCGCCTCGACCTCCCGCCCCTTCGGCGTGAACGTCATCCCCGAGGTGACCGGCCCCGCCGCCTGCCGGGCCCAGCTCCGCGCTGCCCTGGACCAGTTGCCCGGGCATGCCTTCGTCACCAGCTTCGGACTACCGGACGCCGACGCGGCGCACGACGTCGTACGGTCGGGCCGCGTTCTGGTGATCCAGGTCGGCACGCTCCACGACGCGGACGCGGCCCTCCGGCTGGGAGCGGGTGTCCTTGTCCTCCAGGGCACCGAGGCAGGCGGGCACTTGCTCGGTGAACTGCCCGCGGCGCGCTTGCTGCACGAGGCACGCGCCCGGTACCCCGACGCCGTGCTGGCGGTTGCGGGCGGCGTCGCGACCGGTACTGATCTGGTGCGGGTTCTGGCACAGGGCGCGGACGGGGCCATGGCAGGAACTCTCTTCATCCCCACGGTGGAGTCCGCCGCCCATCCCTCCTACAAACAGCGTGTGGTCGACGCGTCGGCGGACGACACCGTCGTCACCACACGATTCGACATCGGCTGGCCCGCCCGGCCGCACCGCGTACTGCGGAACTCCCTGACGGGGAAGGCGCCCCGGCACCCTGCGACTTTCATCGCGACGACCGGGGCGGGGGGCAGACGGCTGCCCGTCCCCCGCTACAGCGCGGCCGTCCCGGTGGCCGCAACGGTGGGCCGTATCGAGGAGATGGCCATGTACTGCGGCCGATCCTGTTCCAGGGTCGCCGGACAGCACCCGGCCGCCGTCCTCGTCGAACAGTTCCGCCGCACCTATGAGGCGGCCGGCCAGTCCCGCGAAGCATCCACGGAAGGTGGGCCATGGAAGACGTGCTCAAACCGGTGACCGACTGGTTGCGGGCCAGGAATCCGGAGGCCGGTGTGATCCCGGCCGATCTCGACCTGATCGAGAACCGGATCATCGACTCCCTCGGTTTCATGGAGTTCATCCTGCTGCTGGAAGACCTCGTCGGCCGCGAGCTCCCCTTGGAGGAACTGGACGTGGACCGCTTCCGCTCGCTTCAGGCGATTCACGACAACTTCCTGTCCCCGTCGGTTCCGAGCGTGCCGAAGCACACTTCGTAGTACGTCAGGTCTCTCAGAAGGAGGTCACATCGTGGAGCGTGGACGGGTCGTCTCCATGCATCTGGCTCCTGCCGCCGGTGCCCCCACGTTTGTTGTCACGCTGGCCCGCGCCGTCGCGGGACGCGGCCTGGAGGGCGACCGCAACTACTGGGCAGGGGCCGGGCCGCGTCCCGGGCAGCGGGGTACCGGCCGTGCCACCGGCGTCTGCGACGTCACCCTGATCGAGCTCGAAGCCCTGGAGGCACTTGCCCAGGACACCGGCATCGAGCTGTCCCCCGCGCAGTGCAGGCGCAACGTCGTATGCCAAGGCATACGGCTCAACCGGCTGGTGGGAACCGAGTTTCAAGTCGGCGGGGCCACGCTCCGTGGGCTTCGGCTGAGCGAACCCTGTGTCCGGCTCGAACGGCTGACCCGGCCCGGCCTGGTGCGCGGTCTCCTCCACCGAGGGGGTCTGCGCGCCGAAATCGTCCACGGCGGCCCGATCCACGTCGGGGACCCGGTGGGCCATGGCAGCGACATCACTGTCCGACACCGATGAGACGACCGCCTCACACCGAGGAACACCGCCCATGACCGACCGGCACACCTCCGGGGAACCCCCGCTCCTTGGAGGCCCGGGTACACATACCCGCCGCAGGACCCGCCGACCTGCGCGACGCGGTCCGAGAAGCCCTGGGAGCCGTGCACGCCCCACCCGCACCCCCAGGCACGCCGACAGCGGCCCAGTGGTACCGCACCACCTCCGGAGACTGGGGGATGGCGGCGAGCGGCCTGCGAGCCGAGGTCAGCTTTTCCTGGGACGGCCCGGAACTGCGCATCGTCGGCAGCGTCGACACGGCCGGCTCGGCGGCGATCACCCGCCTGCTGGCGGACATCGCCCGAAGGCTGCCGGGCGGCCCTCAGGACCGACTCCGGCATGCCACGCAGACCCCTCCTGCCGGGGTGGACGACGGCAACACCCTGATTCCCTGCATTGCGCCCCCTGAGCCCGCGGTGTCGGCTGCGTACCGTCTCCCGTCCGAGCTCTTCAAGCACGCGGTCATCCGCTCGCCCGCCACAGCCGCCCATCTCGCCCTGCATGTCATGTTTCGTGCCCCGGACAAGCGCGCGAGCGGCGACCTCGCGGTTCTGACCGACAACGGCTGCGCCGAAGCGGGCAGCACCGCTGCCTGGTCACGGCCGTGTCTCGTCGCAGACTCACCCGATCTCGGCCCGTCCGTCACGGTGGCGGAGATCCTGGCCCGCCTGCGCCAGGAGCACCACCACCCCCACGGCTGCCCCACGCGGCCCCGCCCGGCGTTCGTGTTCGACTGCTCGGGTCCGCCTGCGGTACCGGATGGCTGGCTCCTCCGGTCGTGGACCTACCTGGTCGCAGACGCGGTCCACTGCTCGCTGAGCGGCGCCGAAGGGTGTTACCGGCTTCGTGCCAAGGCACCACGAAACCTGGTGCGACAGCCCCGCCTGAACCTGCTCGTCGCCCTTTGGGCCGACGCCCTGACCACGTTGGTCACCCATCAGGACCGCCCCCTCGACAGCCTCGACATCCTGGGCTCCGCCGCTCCTTACGGCTCTGCGTAATCTGTGGTCCGTTCCGAACCGCGGGACAACGCTGTACGCGCCGGGCTCGGTGAAGCCGAGGCCGAGGGCCTGCCGGCCGGCTGCCGCCTCATGAGGCCGAGGAGCCCGGACGGGTTCCATACTCGGCCAGCCATGCCAGAACCTCGCTCCAAGACGCCCCGACCGGTCGGCCGCCGGTGAAGCGGGCGTCGATGGGAGAAGCTTCGCAGCATGACCCCTTGAATCAGTAGTGCCGGCCGACGGGCCCTGATGCGTCATCGGTCTGTGCCCGGGGCGCGCGGCAGCCCGAAAAACGAGTGGCATGTGGTCGCACGCTCCACATACCTTGTGCGCTCGTGACCGATTCCCACAGGCGCTCATCGAGTGGCTCGCCTGCGACGATGGCCGATCGTCCGCCGGCGCATTCCGAAACCGCAGAGGGACTGTTCTCCAGAACGTACGCGGCCACCACCTCCGGTTTCGCCGCGGTGATGTTCCTGACCGGGCTCGCCGCGCTGGCCGTGGTCCCCACACTGCCGACGGCCGCTCGGGACCTGGACGGGGTGCCGCTCTTCCCGCTGGTGGCGGGATGCTTCGTGGCGGCGAGTCTGCTGGGCGGGGTACTGGGCGGTCATTGGGCGGACCGTGCCGGGGCGCAACGTCCGCTGGCGGCGGGCATGGTGCTGGCTGTGGCCACCCTGCTCGTCTCGGCCGCCAGCACCTCGATCTGGCAACTTGCGGCTGGGCGCTTCCTGGACGGACTGGCGGGCGGGATGGTCGCCGTGTCGATCAATGCCGCTATCGGCCAGGCCTACCCCGACCGGCTTCGGTCACGTGCTCTGGCGTTGATGAGTGCCTGCTGGATCATTCCGTCGCTGGTCGGCCCTCCGCTGGCCGGGCTGGTCGCCGAATGGTGGTCCTGGCGCGCGGTGTTCTACGGCCTGGCCGCTCTGACCGTGCTGCCGGCGCTGGCCGTGGTGGCCGTGCTGCGCGGCCGTTCCCGGCCGGCCGCGCCCGCGCCGTCGGGAGACAGGCCGCCGCGCCCTGCGCTGATGGTCGCGACAGCGGTGAGCCTGGGCGCGGCGCTGGGGCAGTACGGCGCCTCTGGCTGGGACTTGAGCCACCTGCTCTTCGCGATGGGAGGGCTCGCCCTGCTGGTGGCGTTCGCGCCGCGGCTGCTACCGCCGGGCACTTGGTGTGCCGTGCGCGGCTTGCCGGTCACGGTGCTGCTGCGCGGGCTGAGTTCAGGGGTGTTCTTCACGCTGGAGGCACTCGTGCCGCTGATGCTGGTCACCGACCGGGACGTGGCCCCCGTGGTGACGGGCCTGGCCTTCACGGGGGCTGCCGTGGCCTGGGCCGCCTCCTCCTGGGTACAGAGCCGCCTGCTGGAGCGCTT
Organism: Streptomyces sp. NPDC058239; assembly: GCF_042882185.1. Taxonomy (NCBI): domain Bacteria; kingdom Bacillati; phylum Actinomycetota; class Actinomycetes; order Kitasatosporales; family Streptomycetaceae; genus Streptomyces; species Streptomyces sp. NPDC058239. The sequence continues at coordinate 17,762 of NZ_JBHVWS010000056.1, read as the reverse complement.
CCCCCGGCACCGCCTGGTCGTGGCCGGTGCGCTGGTGCTGGCGGCGGCGGTCGTGGTCGCCGCCGTGGGGACGCTTCCCGCGATGCCCGCGTCCCTTGCCGCATCGGCGATGGTCGTCGCGGCCGTCGGCATGGGCCTGCTCGCTCCTTCGCTCACCGTGCTGTCACTCTCCCACGCCCCGTCCGGCCGGCAGGGCCATGCCAGCAGCGCGATGCAGACCAGTCAGAACCTGGGCCAGATAACGGTTCTGGGCGTCTCTTCCGCCTTGTTCAATGCCTGCGTGGGCGCCGGCTCGACCGAATTCGTCGGCTACTGCGCCGCCTTCGGGCTGCTGTTCGCGCCTTGCGTCCTGGCGGCTGTGCTCGCCACTCGCGCCCGCAGTGCGTGAGCGAAGCGCATCTCCTTCGGACAGCTCCGACTCGGCCCCGGCACCGCTCATCTGGTGCCGCTCGCGATCGGCCCCTGACCGCCCCACGGGCGGACAGGGACCGATCGCACCTCACGGAACTACCGTCGTTCGTGCACCCGTACCACCCGCAGCGCGGGCGAGCGCAGAATGTCCTTCTCGCAGAATCGGGACGTCACCCACCGCTCACCCGAGTACAGCTCGGTCTGGTCGCTGTAGTGCGGCGAATTCGGGTTGGAGGACTGGGAGTACGTGAGCAGGGTGCGTGCCACCGGGCACCTGGACCCCGTCCAGCCGACCGCCTGGATGTAACTGGACCCGGTCGAAACGTCCGTATAGGCCCCGGCTGCCGCGTCCCACACCGGCTCGGTCTTGTTCCAGATGCCGAGAAACTCCATACCGCCGCCGAGCGGGATGCGCTTCCCATTGCGCAGGACCGTCTGGTACTGCCCCAGCGGTGCGTCCAGGGCAATCCCGGCCGCCCGCAGTTCGGCCACCGTGTCGGCGAGCGCCCGGGTGACGCCGGGTGCCGAGGTGTTCAATGTGTTCGGCGTGCCGACCGGATCGGCGGCGGAGAAGGGGACCTTCCACAACTCGGCCGGCGGAAGCGTGGCCGCCCTGCGCCAGAACCGGTCGAAGAGCAGCGCACCCCGGCTGCCGGTGTCGGCCTTCCGGTCCCAGTGCCGCAGCACGTCGCACGCGGCCGACACATCTACCGCCTTGCCGTTGCTGCCGACCGCGCTGCCGCCGGGCAGCGCCGCACAGGCGTCCGCCAGGTCCGCGGCGGTCAGATCACCGGCCGGGGCGCGGTTCGCGAACTGCTGTTCCTGCAGATCGGCCACGGTCAGCCGGCCCTTCGCCGCCATCGCCGACACATCCTCGATCGCGCCCCGGGTGCGCATCGTGCGGGGTGTGGCGATCGGGCCGAAGACCCGTTCGTAGCCGGTCAGTGGTGCCGCCGCGTTGGTCAGCCAGGCGCTGTCGTTGGAGTTCTCCACGTATGGGGCGTCCTTGACGGTGGGCATCCGGCTCGGCCCGAAGATGCCAGGCTGCACGGCGTCGGGGTCCGACCCCAGCGCGCAGTCGCTCCTCGAACCGTCCAGCACCGCGAGCCCGGAGGACGGATACGTGGCCTTGCCCAGCGGGGTGGAGCACCGCGCCGCGAGTTCGTCCGTGATTCTCGGCAGCACCTGCGACTGCGAGAAGAACGAATGCCCGGACGAATCGGCGGCGATGGTGTTCAGCCACGGCAGCCCCTGCGTTCGGCGCAACGTGGCCTGGATGTCCGCAGTGCTGCGCGCCCTGCTGAAACCGAGTCCGGTGTCCGAGGACCGCAGATTCATGGCGTTCGGGTCATTGAGCGCGTACGCCGTCGTCGCGGTCCACGGCAGCGGCAGCCCGGCACCGAGCGAAGTGAGGACCGGACCGTAGCGGGTCCACCACTGGGTGCGGGTCACGGCGTCGCCGTCCTTCACCGCCACCGACACTGTGCGCTTCTTCATCCGCTCGGGCTTGCCGTCCACGAGGTACGCCGTCGGATCGGCCGGATCGAGGGTGAGTTGGTGGAGGTTGAGCGTGACACCGGTGGCCACGGTGTGGCTCCATGCGATGTTCTCGTTGTGCCCGATCGACACCGCCGTCGAGCCGAGCAGCGAACCGCCCGACACATTCAGCTCACCGGGAATCGTCTGCTGCGACTGCCAGAACCGCCGGCCGCCCTGCCACGGGTAGTGCGGGTTGCCGAGCAGCAGGCCCCGTCCGTTCGCCGTCGTACTGCCGCGGAATGCGACCGCGTTGGAACCCATGTCCGCGTTCTGCGTCGACAGCAGCCGTTGTGCCGCGTCCGCCTCATCGCCCGGCGACGGGACACCGGGCGTCTGCGATGTGACCGTGGGTGGCTGAGCGGCCGTGATGCCGTCGATGCCGCGCCCCTGTCCGCCGAGCACGGAGAGCGCGAAGCTGCGCACCGCGACATCCAGCGTCGTCACGGGGCGCACCCAGTCCGCGCCCCGGCAGGCCGGATCGGTGATCCGGTTCTGCGCCAGCCACGCGTTGTACCCGGCCGCCCAGCCGCGCTCGAGCTCCTTGACGTCGCGGCTCGGACCAGCCGGTGCCGGTACCTTCAGCAGCTTCTCCACGGTGCGGCTCCGGCGGACCCCGCGGAAGTAGAGATCGCTGGAGAGGTTCTTCGTCGCGGATGAGAGCGAACCGTCCGGAGCCGCGTCAGCACCGAAGTATCCGGACCGCTCGCCGCGCAGGGTCACGAAGCCGTCGGCGAGCGTGCACACCTGGTCGGCGGCCTGTGCCCAGCCAGTGCCGAAACCCAGGTTCGCGTAGTCCTTCGCCACGATGTGCGGGATGCCGTACTCGGTGTACCGGATCACGGCGGACAGCCCACTGCCCGACGGACGGTGAGTGCGCGAGCCGTCGGCCGCGGCGGGCGGCAATGATGCCGACACGGTGAACAGCGCGAGACCGGATATCGCCAGAAGTCGCAGGCGGTTACGGAGACGCAACGGTCCTCCCAACTGTGCGGGTGCGAAAGGCGGTTACCCGAGGGTTCGAGTCGCCACGCGCCACTCAGCCAGCTTCCCCGCACCCCTGTCAACATTCCGGCAGGTATCCGACCCCTTGACCGCTGGGTTCCGGCCGCCCAGGATCACGCCATGACAGGTGTACGGAGCAGCACAGTCGACGGTGTCGTGGCCCGCAGCGCCCGGCGTACCCCCGCGAGCACCGCCCTGCGGTACGCGGAGAGGTCCTGGACCTACGCGGAACTCGACACGGCCGTCAGTACCGCGGCGGCGGTCCTCACCGGTGACCACGGGCTGCACCCCGGCGACCGGGTCGCCTCCTACGCCCACAACTCCGACGCCTATCTGATCGGCTACCTCGCCTGTGCCCGCGCGGGCCTGGTCCATGTACCGGTCAACCAGAACCTCACCGGTGACGACCTCACGTACATCCTCGAACAGTCCGGCAGCGCGCTCGTCCTCACCGACGCGGACCTCGCCGACCGGATTCCGGCCGAGTTCTCCGTACGCGCGCTGCGCGACGCGCCGGATTCCCTCCTCGACGCCACCGCCACTGCGCGTCCCTTCACCCCCGAGCGCGAACCGGCCGCGGGAGACCTCGTCCAGCTGCTCTACACCTCGGGCACCACCGCACTCCCCAAGGGCGCGATGATGACCCACGGCGCGCTCGTCCACGAGTACATCAGCGCGATCCACGCGCTCGATCTGCGCGCCACCGACCGGCCGGTCCACTCACTGCCGCTCTACCACTCCGCGCAGATGCATGTGTTCCTGCTGCCCTATCTCGCGGTCGGTGCAGAGAACATCATCCTCGACGCACCCGATGTGAACCGGATCTTCGACCTCGTCGAGACGGGGCAGGCCGACAGCGTCTTCGCCCCGCCGACCGTCTGGATCGGCCTCTCCCAGCACCCCGGCTTCACCACCCGCGAACTCGGCGGGCTGCGCAAGGCATACTACGGCGCGTCGATCATGCCCGTACCCGTACTGGAACGGCTCCGCAACCGGCTGCCCGCGCTCGCCTTCTACAACTGCTTCGGGCAGAGCGAGGTCGGCCCGCTCGCCACCGTCCTCGGACCGGACGAGCACGAGGGCCGGATGGACTCCTGCGGCAGGCCCGTCCTCTTCGTCGAGGCCCGGGTCGTGGACGAGGGCGGCAAGGAGGTCCCCGAGGGCACGGCCGGTGAAGTGGTCTACCGCTCGCCCCAGTTGTGCGAGGGCTACTGGGACAAGCCCGAGGAGACCGCGGAAGCCTTCCGCGACGGCTGGTTCCACTCCGGTGACCTCGCCGTGCGTGACGCGGAGGGCTTCTTCACGGTCGTCGACCGGGTGAAGGACGTCATCAATTCCGGCGGTGTCCTCGTCGCCTCCCGTCAGGTCGAGGACGCCCTCTACACCCATCCCGCCGTTGCCGAGGTCGCGGTCGTCGGGCTGCCCGACGACCGCTGGATCGAGGCCGTCACCGCCGTGGTCGTCCTGCGCGATGAAGCGACACAGTCCGAGCTCATCGACCACGCCCGTGAGCGGCTCGCGCATTACAAGGCTCCGAAGAACGTCCTCTTCGTGGAGGAGCTGCCGCGCAATGCGAGCGGCAAGATCCTCAAGCGGGAGCTGCGCGACCGGTTCGCGTAGAGGGACTTGGTGAGTGTTCTGAGGGGCGACGTCCGGGGCCACGGCCGCGGGTGGAGTTCACCGACGCGCTCGCAGGGACCGTGGGCCTCTGAGCCCGCCTGTTCTCCTCCGGTCGCATGATGGCCCGTCGTGGCGAAGACTGGGTGTGTTCGGGCAAACGACGACAGCAGGGGGCGCGCGGTCGTGCGGAGCCCGCGGCAGCCCGCGCCGGATCGGGTGATCACTGTGACGACTTCCTCCTTCGGGTCAGGTGACCCGTTTGCCGACCTCTTCAACCGCTTCTTCGGCATGAGCCCGGCGGCCTCTCCGCCCGCCGTGCAACGCGTGCCCATCGGCCGCCTCCTCAGCGACTCCTCGCACGAGCTGCTGGCGGCTGCCGGCGGCCGGGCCGCCGAGGACGGATCGGACCTGGACACCGAACATCTGCTGTGGGCCGCCACCCAGGTGGCGCCGGCCCGCGGCATGCTGGAACAGGCCGGCGTCGATCCGGACAAGCTGGCGGCGGACCTGCAGGAGGTGCTGCCTTCGGGCAGCGGGAACGGGGAGCCCGACCTGACGCCTGCCGCGAAACGGGCTCTGCTGGCCGCTCACGCTCGGTCCCAGGCAAGCGGCGCTTCGTACATAGGCCCCGAGCACATCCTCAGCGCGCTGCTGGAGGACCCGAGTTTCGGTGCCGCGCAGATGCTGCGCTCCGAGGGGGCTTCCGCGCAGACGTTGCGCGAGGGCTTCGGTGCCCGGCGGCCCGCGGCCGACGGGCACAGCAGCACCCCGACCCTTGACGACTACGGGCGTGACCTGACCGAGGAGGCCCGCAGCGGGCGGCTCGATCCTGTGGTCGGCCGGGCCGACGAGATCGAGCAGACCGTGGAGATCCTCTCCCGCCGGTCCAAGAACAATCCCGTGCTCATCGGAGATCCCGGCGTAGGGAAGACCGCCATCGTGGAGGGGCTGGCACAGCGGATCGTCTCCGGTGACGTGCCCAAGGCCCTGCAGGACAGGCGGGTCGTCTCGCTCGACATGGCCGGACTCGTCGCCGGCTCCAAGTACCGCGGCGAATTCGAGGAGCGGCTCAAGAAGGTGATCGACGAGGTCACCGCTGCGGAGAAGAACATCATCCTGTTCATCGACGAGCTGCACACCGTGGTCGGTGCCGGGAGCGGAGGCGAAGGCGCCATGGACGCCGGGAACATTCTCAAGCCCGCGCTGGCCCGTGGAGATCTCAGTCTCGTCGGCGCGACCACCATCGACGAGTACCGCAAGAACATCGAGAAGGACGCCGCCCTCGAACGCCGCTTCCAGCCCGTGGTGGTACCCGAGCCGACCGTGGACGAGACCGTCGAGATCCTGCGCGGGCTGCGCGACTCGTACGAGGCACATCACCAGGTGCGCATCACCGACGAGGCCATCGACGCCGCAGCCGCGCTGTCCGACCGCTACATCACCGACCGTTTCCTGCCCGACAAGGCCATCGACCTCATCGACCAGGCGGGGGCGCGGGTGGCGTTGCGCGGTGTGGGCGGCAACACCGAGGCCGCCGACCTCAAGGACCGGCTCACCATGCTGAACCGGGAGAAGGACCAAGCAGTCAGCAACGAGGACTTCGGGCGCGCGGCCGAGCTCAAATCACTCATCCAGGAGACGGAGCGCCGGCTCGCCGATCTCGGCGGGGAACGGGCGGAGGTCGGCGACGTCACCGCCGAGGACATTGCCGAAGTGCTGTCCAGGCGCACCGGTATCCCCGTCTCACAGCTCACCGAGACCGAGCGCGAGCGGCTGCTGAAGCTCGAAGATGCCCTCCACAAGCGCGTGATCGGCCAGGACGAGGCGGTCACCGCCGTGGCCCAGGCCGTGCGTCGTGGCCGGGCGGGCATGGGCGACCCCGGCCGTCCCACCGGCAGCTTCCTCTTCCTCGGCCCCACCGGCGTAGGCAAGACCGAACTCGCGAAGGCGGTAGCGGAGTTGCTGTTCGGTGAGGAGGACCGGATGGTCCGCTTCGACATGAGCGAGTTCCAGGAGAAGCACACCGTCTCCCGGCTCGTCGGATCCCCGCCCGGATACGTAGGCTACGAGGAGGCCGGACAGCTCACCGAGGCGGTACGCCGCAAGCCCTACAGCGTCCTGCTCTTCGACGAGGTGGAGAAGGCCCACCCGGACATCTTCAATCTGCTGCTCCAGGTCCTGGACGACGGGCGGCTCACGGACGCTCAGGGCCGCACGGTCGACTTCCGCAACACCGTGGTCATCATGACCAGCAACATCGCGTCGAAGCGCATCCTGGACCACTCGGGCTCGGTGGACGAGATTAGGGACGACCTCATGGCCGAGCTGCGGGCGCATTTCCGGCCCGAATTCCTCAACAGGATCGATGAGATCGTCGTCTTCCATGCCCTGACCCGGAAGGACCTGATCCGGATCGTCGACCTGCTGCTGGAGCGCAGCCGCCGCAGACTGCATGCGCAGAAGATCAATCTGGAAGTCACCGAGACGGCCAAGGAGTTGCTGGCCAACCTCGGCTACCAGCCCGAGTTCGGAGCCCGGCCGCTGCGCCGCACGATTCAGTCCGAGCTGGACAACCGGCTGTCGAACATGCTGCTCGACGGGACGCTCAACCCCGGCGACACCGTCGTCTGCGATGCCCGGGACGGCGAGCTCGCCTGTACGATCGCCGGTTCGGAAGGCTGAGGAGCCCTCAACCGCAGGCTCCTGACCCCGCTTCCGGTTCCCCCGCCGGGACCGGGCCCGCTTTCCCAGGCCATGGCGCGCAAATCGGTGATGTCCTCACCGGCCCTGCACTGTCTGCGAGCCACCATCCAGGTGGAAGCACACGACTGGAGCGAACGGCCGCACGAGCCCGGAAGGCCCGAAGGAGAAGGCCTAACGCCCCCCGCGCTCGTCCACGATCCGCCTGAACTTGCCGGCCGACCTCTCCAGCGTCCCGGGATCCACGATCTCGACCCCGACCGACACCCCGATCCCGTCCTTGACAGCCAGCGTGATCGACTCCGCGGCGGCCATGCGCTGCTCCGGTGTGGCCTCGGCCCGCGCCTCCGCCCGTACGGTCAGTGCGTCGAGGCGGCCCTCGCGGGTCAGCCGCAGCTGGAAGTGCGGCGCCACCCCCGGCGTGCGCAGCACAATCTCCTCGATCTGGGTCGGGAAGAGATTCACCCCACGAAGGATCACCAGATCGTCGCTGCGCCCGGTCACCTTCTCCATCCGCCGGAACACCCGCGCCGTGCCCGGCAGCAGCCGGGTCAGGTCCCTCGTGCGATAGCGGATCACCGGCATGGCCTCCTTGGTGAGCGAGGTGAAGACCAGCTCGCCCTCCTCACCCGGAGGCAGCACCTCGCCGGTGAACGGATCGACGACCTCCGGATAGAAGTGGTCCTCCCAGATGTGCAGCCCGTCCTTGGTCTCCACGCACTCCTGCGCGACACCGGGCCCCATCACCTCCGAAAGGCCGTAGATGTCGACCGCGTCGATCGCGAACCGCTCCTCGATCTCGCGCCGCATCTCCTCCGTCCACGGCTCGGCACCGAAGATCCCGACCTTCAGGGAGGTCGTCCGCGGATCGACGCCCTGCCGCTCGAACTCGTCGAGGAGCGTCAGCATGTACGACGGCGTCACCATGATGATCTCGGGCCGGAAGTCCTGAATCAGCTGGACCTGGCGGGCCGTCATGCCACCGGACGCCGGGATGACCGTACAACCGAGCCGTTCCGCCCCGTAGTGAGCCCCCAGACCGCCGGTGAACAGCCCGTATCCGTAGGCCACATGGACCTTCTGCCCGGGACGGCCGCCGGCGGCCCTGATGGAGCGGGCGACCACGTCCGCCCAGGTGTCCAGATCCCGCTGGGTGTAACCGACGACGGTGGGACGGCCCGTCGTCCCGCTGGACGCATGGATCCTCCGTACGTGGTCCTCGGGGACGGCGAACATGCCGAAGGGGTAGTTGTCCCGCAGATCCGCCTTGGTCGTGAAGGGGAAGCGGGCGAGATCGGCGAGCGTACGGCAGTCGTCCGGGCGCAGCCCGGCCTTGTCGAACGCGGCCCGGTAGTGGCCGACGTTCTCGTACGCGTGGTGCAGCGTGGCCCGCAGCCGCTCCAGTTGGAGTGTCTCCAGCTCGTTGCGGCCCAGTCGTTCCGCCGCGTCCAGCAGAGCCGTCATCCGGATCTCCCTCGTCCGTGCAGGCGACCGATCATTCGGTCGATCTTTCGGTAGCAGTAATTCAGGATGTTCCGCCACATGGCAAGAGGGGCGACACGGCTCATCTGCGGCCGGCCCCTTCATCGCTGTCGCCACGCTGCGCCTGTGCCACCTTTCGCGGATACGCTCACACCGAACACGGCTGCGCGGTCCGGTCGGCCCTGTTTGGATGGCGTACATGCCGATCTTCCACGCATACGACGGGACCGAACTCGCCTACCGCCTCCTGGGATCGGGTGCACCGCTCATCTGTCTGCCCGGTGGACCGATGCGGGCCGGCGCGTACCTGGGTGACCTCGGCGGACTCTCGGCCCACCGGCAGCTCGTGGTACTCGATCTGCGCGGTACGGGGGACTCCGCGGTGCCGGACGACCCGTCGACATACCGCTGCGACCGGCTGGTCGACGACGTCGAGGCACTGCGCGAACACCTCGGCCAGGAACGCATCGATCTGCTCGCCCACTCCGCCTCCGCCAATCTGGCCGCGCTCTACGCTGCCCGACGCCCGGAGCGACTGCGTACGCTCACGCTCGTCACCCCCGGCACCCGGGCGGTGGGCATCGACGTCACCGACCAGGACTGGCGCGAGGCGGGTGAACTCCGGTGCGACGAACCGTGGTACGCGCAAGCCCGGGCCGCGTTGGACGACTTTCTCACGGGTCGCACCTTTGGCCAGGTCCGCGCCGCTGTCGCACCGCTCGCGTACGGACGCTGGGACGACGCCACCCGGGCCCATGCCGCGGCAGCGCCCGGACAGACCAACTCCGAGGCCGCAAAGGTCTATTACCAGGACGGCGTCTTCGACCCGGCCGCCACGAACGCCGCACTGGCGGCGGTCGCCGCACCGGTCCTCGTCCTCGCGGGGGAGTACGACGCAGGGCCGACGCCCGACCGCGCCGCGGAACTGGTGGCGCTCTTCCCGAACGCCGAATTCGTCGTGCAGCGCGGCGCCGCGCACTTCCCCTGGCTGGACGATCCGGGTGCCTTCGTCCGTACGGTCAACGCCTTCCTCGATCCGGAAGTGCTCAGCGTGCAGGCTGGTGGCACACGGCTCGCCTACCGGGTATGGGGGGATCCGTCGGCGCCGCCCGTCGTACTCGTCCACGGTCGCGGCGGCGACAGCAGGACCTGGACAGAGATCGCCGAACGCCTGGCCGACGAACACCGGGTCTACGCATTCGACTTCCGGGGGCACGGCCTCAGCGACTGGCCCGGCCGCTACTCCTTCGAGCTGTTCCGGGACGATCTGCACGCTTTCCTGGAGGCCCGCAACCTGGCGGGCGCCACCGTGATCGGACACTCCATGGGCGCCGCAGCCGCGTATCTGCTCGCCGAGCAGGAACCCGCACTGATCGGCCGGCTCGTCCTGGAGGAGGTCCCGCCGCCGTTCCCGCTCGACCCGCCGCGAGGGCCCGTCGAACGGCCCGACGAGGTGCTGGACTTCGACTGGCCCGTGGTGCCGTCGACCAACGCCCAGCTGAACGAACCGGACCCGGCCGGGCGCGAACGCCTCGGCGAGATCACCGCCCCGACCCTCGTCATCGGCGGCGGCCCCGCCAGCCAGATCGCCCAGGACAGGCTGGTCTGGATGGCGGGACGAATACCCCGTGGCCGCTTCGTCACCATCGAGGCCGGACACCTGGTCCACACCGAGAGGCCGGACGAATTCCTCGCGGAACTGCGGTCGTTCGGTCTGGTCTGACACATTCCCCGTACGCTCCCCGGCAGGGTCAGGTCCGGTGCAGCAGGGAGGTCAGGACCTCGTGGAGGGTGGCCTCGGCGTCGGGCACGGAACCCGTCGACCGCCAGGCCACGAAGCCGTCGGGACGCACCAGCACGGCGCCTTCGGGCGTCGTGCCGTGGATCTCGGCCCAGTCGGCCCCGTTCTCCGGCTCCAGATCGGCACCCGGGCCGATGCCGTACGCCTGGAGCCGTACCGAAAGGCGGGCGGCGACCCGCGCCGCCGCCCGCCGCCACGCCATGTCCGCACCGTCGGTGAGCAGCACGAGGGTGCGTTCGTACAGATCCAGAGTGGACTTGCGATCACCGGCCTGACGGACCCACAGATGCGGTGCACGGCTGCCGGGTTGACCGTTCAGCTGCATTCCCTGCGGCACCACGGGCTGCTGCGGATCGGCACCCAGCACGGCGCCGCGGACATAGCGGTAGCCCAGTGCCACGGTGAGCATGCCGCCCTGCTTTCCGCCACCCACGCTTGGCGCCGCTGCGTATCCCGGGTGGCTGTGCTCGCTGGAGCGCGCCGAGGCGCGCGCGCTCGTCGCCTGCGCCACCGGCAGTCGCTCCGCCTCGTATGTGTCCAGCAGACCGGGGCCCGCCTCGCCCCTGAGTACAGTGGCGAGCTTCCAGGCCAGGTTGTGCGCGTCCTGAATGCCGGTGTTGGAGCCGAACGCCCCGGTCGGGGACATCTCATGGGCCGAGTCTCCGGCGAGGAAGACCCTGCCGGACGCGTACCGCTCAGCGACCCGTTCCGCGGCGTGCCACGGGGCCTTGCCGGTGATCTCGATGTCGATGTCCGCAGCGCCGACCGCCGTACGGATGTGCTCGGCACACCGCTCGTCGGTGAAGTCCTCCAGGGTCTCGCCCAGTTGGGGCTGCCACGGCGCGTGGAAAACCCACTCCTTCTTGTTGTCCACCGGCAACAGGGCCCCGTCCGCCGCGGGGTTGGTCAGATAGCAGACGATGAAGCGCCGGTCACCCACTACATCGGCGAGCTGCCGGGAGCGGAAGGTGATGCTCACGTTGTGGAAAAGATCACCGGGCCCGGTCCGGTCGATGCGCAGCTGCTCACGGATGGGGCTGCGCGGCCCGTCGGCCGCGATGAGGTAGTCCGCGCGCACACTGATGTGCTCTCCGGTCTCCCGGTTCTTGAGCGCCGCATCCACCCCCGACCCGTCCTGGTCGAAGCTCTGCATCTCGGTGGAGAACCGCAGGTCCCCGCCCTGTTCACGGGCCAGTTTCACCAGCACGGGTTCCAGATCGTTCTGGCTGCACAGGCACCAGCCGGCCGGGCTGAAACGGGCGAGTCCGCCACCGGGGTCGATCTCCTTGAACAGCCACTCCTGGTCGTCCCCGGTGAGCGAGCCGGCTTGCAGAATGCCGTGATTGTCGGCGAGGACCGAGGCCGCCTCCCGGATGCCCGGCTCGGCACCCGCCGTGCGGAACACCTCCATCGTGCGCACGTTGTTGCCGCGTCCGCGAGGATGTGTCGAGGTGGATCGGTGTTTCTCGACCAGCAGATGCTCGATGCCGAGCCGGCCGAGGAAAAGTGAGGCGGACAGGCCCACCAGGGAGCCGCCCACGATGAGGACCGGTACGCGAATGTCGACGTTCTCGTTCATCAGTTGCTCCAGCTCGGACGCCGTTCGGATGCATTGTTCAATGCCCGTGTCGGAGCGGTTCGGACGGCCGCTCACCTGAACGGTTCATAAATCTCGCGCCACCCGGACCAGCGTTTCACGATCGGTCACGGAGACGATGCCCGCGGTCACGGGGGCGGACCGACCGCGTCCGCCGGGAGAGTCCCCGCTTCGAATCACTCGCCAACCGACGGTTGACGGCATGCCATCCGGCCTGACCACGAAACTGTCTTCGAAGGAGATCGAAAGATGACCACCACCCTCTCGGAACGGATCTCCCAGTCCGCCTTCGACGGTTCCAGGCTGCGTGTCGTTCTGCTGCTGGACCTGTACGACGGGGCCCAGAAGCAGTTCCTGGAGGCGTATGAGCACCTGCGCAATCAGGTGGCATCCGTCCCCGGGCACATCAGCGACCAGCTGTGCCAGTCCATCGAGAACCCCTCCCAGTGGCTGATCACCAGCGAGTGGGAGAGCGCACCGCCGTTCCTCGCCTGGGTGAACAGCGAGGAGCATGTCGCGACGGTCCAGCCGTTGCACAGTTGCGTACGCGACACCCGTTCGCTCCGCTTCAGCGTCCTGCGGGAGACCGGCAAGGCGTTCGAGCTGGCGTCCGACGCGGCCAAGGGCCGACTGCAGGCGTCACCCCGCCTGGGCGACGGAGTGGTGCGCCATGCGCTCACCTTCACCGTCAAGCCGGGCACAGAGGACATCGTGGCGAAGATCCTGGCCGATTACGAGTCCCCGAACGCTCGTGTCGACGAAGACACCCGACTGCGGCGTACTTCGCTCTTCATGCACGGAAACCGCGTCGTACGGGCGGTCGAGGTCGAGGGCGACCTCCTCGCGGCCCTGCGGCACGTCGCCCGGGCGCCCGAGGTCAGGGCCGTCGAAGAGGCCATCAATCCGTACCTGGAGCAGGACCGGGACCTCAGCGACCCGGACTCCGCGCGGATGTTCTTCACCCGAGCGGCGCTCCCGACCGTCCACCACGTGACCGCGGGCCGGCACAAGGCCGAGGACATCCGTCGGCACGCACTCTTCTACCAGGCCAAGGAGGGCTGCGGCATGGCACTTGCCCGGCTGCTCGCCGGCCATGACGAGGAGGCGGCCGACGACCCGGCGAGCATCATCGACAGCAGCACCATCTTCCAACGCGACGACGTCGTCGTCCGCCTCCTCGAAGCGGTCGGACCGATCGACGCGCAGCCGGCCCAGGTGGTCGGCATCGACGGCCCCGGCAAGGTGGCCAGGCTCGGACGCCTCCTCGACGGCGGCGCGAATGCCGTGCCCACGACCGAGCAGGGGATCCCGCACTTCCTGACGGAGTCCGAGATGACCCTGATCACAGATCGGCGGGCCACGGAGTCCTGAACCGCGCATCCGCACTCTGGGGGGTTCTCGCTCAACCCGTCATCACAACGCGCAATGCGCCAGGAGGAAAGCAGTCATGACCATGCACCGGCCACGCATCGTGGACCTCAGCGAGACGCAGCCCAACCGCAGGCGCGGAGGCGACCTTCGCGCCATGCTCACACCGACGGCGGTGGGAGCCACCAGCGGTTTCATGGGGCTGGCCATCGTTCAGCCCGGCGACCGCATCGGCGAGCACTACCACCCGTACTCCGAGGAGTTCGTGTACGTCGTGAACGGTCTCCTGGAGGTGGATCTGGACGGAGAACCGCACCGGATGCGGCCCGACCAGGGCCTGCTGATCCCTCCCCATGTACGCCACCGATTCCGAAACGTGGGCGATGTCGAGGCACGCATGGTCTTCCACCTCGGCCCCCTTGCCCCGCGCCCGGAACTCGGTCACGTCGACACCGAGCACACGGACTCCGCCCAGGGCGTAGCGCCGCCGGAACGAACGGAGGCCGCCTCATGACCCGCCGCGTGGGGGTCACCGGTGTCGGCGTCGTGGCCCCCGGCGGCATCGGCGCACCGGCCTTCTGGGACCTCCTCGCGAACGGACGCACCGCCACCCGGGGCATCACGCTCTTCGACCCGGCCGGCTTCCGCTCCCGCATCGCCGCCGAGTGCGACTTCGACCCGGCGGCGCACGGACTGGACGCGGACCAGGTCGCCAGGTCGGACCGGTACGTCCAGTTCGCGATGGTTGCCGCCAGGGAGGCCCTCGGTGACGCGGGGCTCGATCCGGAGAAGGTGGACCCCTGGCGGATGGGTGTGTCGCTGGGCACCGCGGTCGGCGGCACCACCCGACTGGAGCACGACTACGTCGCCGTCAGCGGCAGCGGCGCCCGCTGGGATGTCGACCACCGGCCGGCCGGTCCACATCTGGAGCGGGCCTTCTCACCCAGCTCCCTCGCCTCGGCGGTGGCCGAACAGGTCGGCGCGCACGGCCCGGTGCAGACCGTCTCCACGGGCTGCACCTCCGGTCTCGACGCGATCGGGTACGCCTTCCACTCCATCGAGGAGGGCCGCGTCGACGTCTGCATCGCCGGGGCGTCCGACTCACCGATCACCCCGATCACGGTGGCGTGCTTCGACGCGATCAAGGCCACCTCGGCGAACAACGACGACCCCGAACACGCCTCCCGGCCGTTCGACTCCCGCCGCGACGGCTTCGTCATGGGCGAGGGCGGAGCGGTGCTCGTGCTGGAGGAGCTGGAGCACGCCCGGGCCCGCGGCGCGACCGTGTACTGCGAGATCGCGGGCTACGCCACCTTCGGCAACGCCTACCACATGACCGGGCTGACCCCCGAAGGGCTGGAGATGGCCGAGGCGATCAACCGGGCCCTCGATCACGCCCGCATAGACGGCTCGCAGATCGACTACGTCAACGCACACGGCTCGGGCACCAAGCAGAACGACCGGCACGAGACGGCCGCCGTGAAGCGGGCACTGGGCGCGCACGCCTACGACGTACCGATGAGCTCGATCAAGTCCATGGTCGGCCACTCTCTGGGGGCGATCGGGGCCATAGAGATCGCCGCTTGCGTACTCGCCCTGGTCCACCAGACGGTGCCGCCGACGGCGAACTACGAGAGCCCGGACCCGGAGTGCGACCTCGACTACGTGCCGCGCACAGCACGTCCCCTGAAGCTGCGCAGCGTCCTCTCGGTCGGCAGCGGGTTCGGCGGCTTCCAGTCCGCGGTGGCCCTGACGAGGACAGGTGGGAGGACACCATGAAAACCCGTAATACGCGTCGCACCGTCGTCACCGGTATCGGTGTCGTCGCCCCCAACGGCACCAACACCGAGGCCTTCTGGAAGAGGACGCACGAAGGGATCAGCGTCCTCGACCGGGTCACCCGCGAGGGGTGCGAGCAGCTTCCGCTGCGGGTCGCGGGCGAGGTGCGGGGCTTCGAGGCGGCGGAGCTGATCGAAGAGCGCTTCGTCGTCCAGACCGACCGGTTCACGCACTTCGCGATGGCCGCCGCGGACATCGCGCTGGACGACGCCCGGCTGGGCCGCGCCGACTACGAGGATTCGCCCTTCGACGTCGGCGTGGTGACCGCTGCCGGGTCCGGTGGCGGCGAATTCGGCCAGCGGGAACTCCAACGGCTGTGGGGACAGGGATCCACCTACGTGGGTCCGTACCAGTCCATCGCCTGGTTCTACGCCGCCAGCACCGGCCAGATCTCGATCCGTGGCGGCTTCAAGGGGCCGTGCGCGGTCGTGGCCAGCGACGAAGCGGGCGGCCTGGATGCCCTGGCGCATGCCGCCCGTTCGATCCGCCGCGGTACCGAAGCGGTGGTGGTCGGCGCGGCCGAGGCACCGCTGGCGCCCTACTCGGTCGTCTGCCAGCTCGGGTACGAGGACCTGAGCACCAGTGACGACCCCGCCCGCGCCTACCGGCCGTTCACCTCGGGCGCCTGCGGCTTCGTGCCGGCCGAGGGCGGCGCCATGCTGGTGGTCGAGGAGGAGCAGTCGGCCCGCCGGCGCGGGGCCCGTGTCCGGGCCGAAGTCGCCGGGCACGCCGCCACGTTCACCGGAGCGGCCCGGTGGGAGGAGTCCCGGGAGGGCCTCGCCCAGGCGATCATCGGCGCCCTGCGGGAGGCCGACTGCTCGCCGGACGAGATCGACGTCGTCTTCGCGGACGCCCTCGGTGTACCGGCGGCCGACCGCGCCGAGGCGCTCGCGATCGCGGACGCGCTCGGCGCGCACGGCCGACAGGTGCCGGTGACGGCGCCCAAGACCGGCATCGGGCGCGCCTACTGCGGTGCGCCGGTGCTGGATGTGGCCGCCGCCGTGCTCTCCATGGAGAACGCGCTGATACCGCCCACCCCTAACGTCTTCGACGTGTGCCACGACCTCGATGTGGTCACCGGCCAGGCGCGCCCCGCGGAACTGCGAACGGCGCTCGTGCTCAGCCGCGGGCTCATGGGCTCGAACGCGGCGATGGTGCTCCGGCGCCCCACCGACATCCAAGTGTGAGTAAGGAGAAGTCCTCATGACCGATCGACTGACCTACACGGAACTCGCCGTCCTGATGAAGAAGGGCGCCGGACTCACCGTCGACCCGCGGGACATGGAGAAGCGCCCCGGGTCCGCCTTCGACGAGTTCGGCCTCGACTCGCTCGGCCTTCTCGGCATCGTGGGCGTGCTGGAGAACCGGCACGGCAGGGCGCTGCCGGCCGATGCCGACCGCTGCAAGACCCCCGAGGAATTCCTCGACCTCGTCAACACCACCCTCATGACTGGAGCCTGAAGTGTCCGGACACACCGAGAACGAGATCACCATCGCCGCCCCCCTGGACCTCGTCTGGGACGTGACGAATGATCTGGAGAACTGGCCGCGGCTGTTCAGTGAGTACGCCGCGGTCGAAGTCATCGAACGGGACGGCGACAGCACGACGTTCCGCCTGACCATGCACCCCGACGAGAACGACAAGGTCTGGAGCTGGGTCTCCGAGCGGACGGTCGACCGCGCCGCACGCACGGTCCGCGCCCGCCGTGTCGAGCCGGGCCCGTTCCAGCACATGAACATCCGGTGGGAGTACTCGGAGGTCCCCGGCGGTACGAAGATGCGCTGGTCCCAGGAATTCGCGATGCGGCCCGACGCACCCGTCGACGACGCGTGGATGACCGACAACATCAACCGCAACTCCAAGGTCCAGATGGAGCTCATCCGGGACAAGATCGAGCAGCGCGCCCGGGAGCGCCGCACCGCCTCGGTCTCCGCCGGCTGACCAGCCGTCCGCCCACGACTCGCCGCCCGGCCGCACGGCCGGGCGGCCGGGCCGGGAACCAGAAAGGCATCCCACGATGCACCACGCTCTGATCGTCGCCCGGATGGCGCCGGGTTCGGCGCCGGACATCGCCGAGCTGTTCGCCGCCTCCGACAACAGCGAACTGCCGCACCTCGTCGGCGTCACCAGGCGCAAGCTCTTCCAGTTCGGCGACGTCTATCTGCACCTGATCGAATCGGACCGTCCGCCGGGTCCCGAGATCGCCAAGGTGACGGAGCACCCGGCGTTCAAGGACATCAGCGACAAGCTCACCGCATATGTGAGCGCGTACGACCCGAAAACCTGGCGCAGCCCCAAGGACGCCATGGCCCACGAGTTCTACCGGTGGGAGCGTGGCACCACCGCTTGAGACGGGAAATCGCCCCGGGTCCGGCCGACTGGCCGGACCCGGGGCGATTTAC
>NZ_JBHVWS010000055.1:57465-61352 GCF_042882185.1 Streptomyces sp. NPDC058239 | reverse complement strand
GGGTTGGAGTCCAGGTCCACCATGTTCCCGGCCTCCTTGGCGGCCGAGGTACCGGTGTTCATGGCCACGCCGACGTCCGCCTGGGCGAGCGCGGGTGCGTCGTTGGTGCCGTCGCCGGTCATCGCGACGAGCTTGCCGCCGGCCTGCTCCCGCTTGATGAGGGCCATCTTGTCCTCGGGGGTGGCCTCGGCGAGGAAGTCGTCGACGCCTGCTTCCTCGGCGATGGCCTTCGCGGTCAGCGGGTTGTCCCCGGTGATCATGACGGTCTTGATGCCCATGCGGCGCAGCTCGTCGAACCGCTCCCGCATGCCCTCCTTGACGACGTCCTTGAGGTGGATGACACCCAGGACCCGGGCGCCGTGCTCGTCCTCCAGGGCGACCAGCAGCGGGGTGCCGCCGGCCTGGGAGATCTGGTCGGTGAGTACCTGCGCGTCCTGCGAGACGCTGCCACCGCGCTCCTTCACCCAGGCGACGACCGAACCGGTCGCGCCCTTGCGGACCTTGCGTCCGTCGACATCCACACCCGACATGCGGGTCTGGGCGGTGAACGCGACCCATTCGGCGTGCCGCAGTTCGCCCTGGTGTCGTTCGCGCAGCCCGTACTTCTCCTTGGCGAGCACGACGATGGAACGCCCTTCGGGAGTCTCGTCGGCCAGTGAGGACAGCTGGGCGGCGTCCGCGACCTCGGCTTCGGTCGTGCCCTTGACGGGGAGGAATTCGGCGGCCTGCCGGTTGCCGAGCGTGATGGTGCCGGTCTTGTCGAGCAGCAGGGTCGAGACGTCCCCCGCGGCCTCGACGGCACGTCCCGACATGGCAAGGACGTTGCGCTGCACCAGCCGGTCCATGCCGGCGATACCGATCGCGGAGAGCAGCGCGCCGATGGTCGTGGGGATCAGGCAGACCAGCAGGGCGGTCAGCACGATCATCGACTGCTTCTCGCCCGCGTAGATCGCGAAGGGCTGCAGGGTGACGACGGCGAGGAGGAAGACGATGGTGAGGGACGCCAGGAGGATGTTCAGGGCGATCTCGTTGGGTGTCTTCTGCCGGGCGGCGCCCTCGACCAGGGCGATCATCCGGTCGATGAACGTCTCGCCCGGCTTCGTGGTGATCTTGATGACGACCCGGTCGGAGAGCACCTTCGTGCCCCCGGTGACGGCCGAGCGGTCACCGCCCGACTCCCGGATGACCGGCGCGGACTCGCCCGTGATCGCGGACTCGTCCACACTCGCGACGCCCTCGACGACATCCCCGTCACCGGGAATGATGTCACCGGCCTCGCAGACGACCAGGTCTCCTATGCGCAGCTCGGTGCCGGGAACCCGCTCCTCGTTCGTGCCGGTCAGCCGCCGGGCGACGGTGTCGGTCTTGGCCTTGCGCAGCGTGTCGGCCTGCGCCTTGCCGCGCCCCTCGGCGACCGCCTCCGCCAGGTTGGCGAAGATCGTCGTGAGCCACAGCCACAGTGCGATCGCCCAGCCGAACCAGTCGCCCGGATCCAGTACCGCGAGCACGGTGGTGAGCACCGAGCCGATCAGCACCACGAACATCACGGGCGACTTGACCATCACCCGGGGGTCCAGCTTGCGTACCGCGTCCGGGAAGGACCTGAGCAGCTGCTTGGGGTCGAACAGGCCTCCGCCGACGCGTCCTTCGCTCTGGTGGCCCGTGGGCGCGTCCTGGTGCGGTGCCCGGGTGGGGGTGACAGTGGACATCGAGTCCTCTTGCTTCAGACGAGTGGTCATGACGCCAGCCCTTCGGCCAGCGGCCCCAGCGCGAGTGCCGGGAAGTAGGTCAGCCCGGTGATGATCAGGATCGTGCCGACCAGCAGCCCGCTGAACAGCGGCTTGTGCGTGCCCAGGGTTCCCACGGTCGCCGGTACGGGCTTCTGCTCGGCGAGCGAGCCGGCCAGCGCGAGGACGAACACCATCGGCAGGAACCGGCCCAGCAGCATCGCGAGGCCGATCGTGGTGTTGAACCACTGCGTGTCCGCGTTGAGTCCGGCGAACGCCGAGCCGTTGTTGTTCGCGCCGGAGGTGTAGGCGTACAGGATCTCCGAGAAGCCGTGAGCCCCTGTATTGGTCATCGAGTCGGCAGGGGTCGGCAGGGCCATCGCCGCGGCGGTGAAGCACAGCACCAGAGCCGGGGTGATCAGGATGTAGCAGGCCGCGAACTTGATCTCCCGGGTGCCGATCTTCTTCCCCAGGTACTCCGGGGTGCGGCCGACCATCAGACCCGCGATGAACACCGCGATGATCGCCATGATCAGCATGCCGTACAGACCCGAACCCGTACCACCGGGAGCGATCTCACCGAGTTGCATGCCCAGCATCGTGATCCCGCCACCGAAACCGGTGAACGAGGAGTGGAACGAGTTCACCGCACCGGTCGACGTCAGCGTCGTGGCCACCGCGAAGATCGAGGAGCCACCGATCCCGAACCGGGTCTCCTTGCCCTCCATCGCCCCGCCCGCAATGTCGAACGCGGGCCCGTGGTGGGCGAATTCGGTCCACATCATCAGCGCGGTGAACCCGAGCCAGATGACGCCCATCGTCGCGAGGATCGCATACCCCTGCTTCAGGGAACCGACCATCCGGCCGAACGTGCGGGTCAGCGCGAACGGAATCACCAGGATCAGGAAGATCTCAAGGAGATTGGACAGCCCGTTGGGGTTCTCGAACGGGTGGGACGAGTTGGCGTTGAAGTAACCACCGCCGTTGGTACCCAGTTCCTTGATCGCCTCCTGGGAGGCGACCGCACCGCCGTTCCACTGCTGCGAGCCACCCATGAACTGCCCGACCCCGTGGATACCGGAGAAGTTCTGGATCGCACCGCACGCGACCAGGGCAATCGCACCGATCACCGAGATCGGCAGCAGGATCCGCACGGTGCCGCGCACCAGGTCGGACCAGAAGTTGCCCAGCTCACCCGTGCGGGAACGGGCAAAGCCCCGTACCAGCGCCACCGCGACCGCGATACCCACGGCGGCCGAGACGAAGTTCTGCACCGCCAGGCCACCGGTCTGCACGACATGACCCATGGCCTGCTCGCCGTAGTACGACTGCCAGTTGGTGTTCGCGACGAACGACGCCGCCGTGTTGAACGCCTGATCCGGATCGATCGGGACGAAGCCGAGCGAGCCGGGCAGATGGCCCTGGAGCCGCTGCAACAGATACAGGAAGAGGACACTCACCGCGGAGAACGCGAGGACACCACGCAGATAAGCGGGCCAGCGCATCTCCGTGTTCGGATTGGCGCCGATGGCCTTGTAAATCCACTTCTCGACTCGCAGATGCTTCTTCGAGGAGTAGACGGCGGCCATGTAGTCACCGAGCGGACGGTACGCCAGACCCAGCGCCACAACGAGCGCGAGCAGCTGGAGCACACCAGCAAGGACGGGGCTCATATCGGGCTCAGAACCTCTCCGGGTACAGAAGGGCGAGGACGAGATAGCCCAACAGGGCAACGGCCACGATCAGACCGACAACGTTCTCGGCAGTCACAGCTTCGCCACCCCCTTGGCAACGAGAGCCACCAACGCGAACACCGCGATCGTGGTGACGACGAAGGCCACATCGGCCATCGTGTGCTCCTAGATGAGGTACGGATTCTCGGACCTCATGAGCAAACCCCGCATCACAGCCGTCCCGGCCTGCGTTGATGGCTTCCTTACGGGGAGGGGCAAGCCCTTGACGGCGCACATACGTGCCCTATACGCGCTCCATACGCGCCCCTGTCGTGCGCCCCCGAGCCCGCCCTGGGCACGCAGAAAGGCCGGTGGGCCGTACCCCCTGGGGCGGGGGGTCGGCCCCCCCCCCCGGGACGGTGGCCGGCGGCGTGCCTGTTAAAGGAGTGCCCACAGCGTGGTTACGGGTGCGCGCGGGGGGAGGGCC
>NZ_JBHVWS010000055.1:50618-57455 GCF_042882185.1 Streptomyces sp. NPDC058239 | reverse complement strand
GCCCCCGAGCCCGCCCGGCGCCCCCATAAAGGCCGGTGGGCCGACCCCCCGGGGATGGGGGAACGCCCCCCCGGCCTTCAGCTGTGCCGGGCGGCTGCCCGTATCAGCTCAGCGCACCTCGGTGATCTCGGGTCCGCGCTGGAGCTGGCCCATGCCACCGGAGAACTTCGAGCCCTCCTGGTTCTCCTGCTGGACGCCCTCGGGCACCATCTGGGCGTCGTCGGGGAGCTTGAGGACGATCGGGTCGCGCGGCGCCATCGGGCCCTCGCCACGGACGACCACGGTGTCCCGGAAGATCGTCTCCAGCAGCCCCGCGGCCTCCGGCTGCACAGCACCCTGGCCGGAGATCACTCCGCGCAGGAACCAGCGCGGCCCGTCGACGCCGACGAAGCGCACCAGCTGCACGCCGTTCGTCCCGTCCGGGAGCTGTACGGGGACCTGGGCACGCAGCTCCCAGCCCAGCGGGCCCTCGACCTCGTCGATGATCCCGCCCTGCTGGGTGATGCCGGAGGCGATCTCATCGCGGACCTCGCCCCAGATGCCCTCCTTCTTGGGGGCGGCGAAGGCCTGCAGCTGGATGGCGCTGTCGCGCAGCACCACGGTCGCGGCGACGATCGCGTCACCGGCCACCTCGACGCGCAGCTCCATGCCCTCGACACCGGGCACGAAGATGCCGCCCAGGTCGACCCGGCCCTCGCCGGGCTGGGAGACCTCGGTGATGTCCCACGGTCCGTCCGGCCGCGGCGCCGGCGGGAGATTCACCCGACGCGAGCCGCTGTCGGCTCCATCGGCGTCATCGAGCTCGTCGACGACCTGCTCGGCCTCGCGCGCTTCGTCCGCCGCGTCCTCGGCGGAACCACTCTTCTTGCGACGTCCGAACACGTCACTGTCCTTCCCGGTCGGGTACGACCGAAGCGTAGCTGTTCCCGCCCTGGGGAATCCCGCCCCTGACGCCGTCAACATCACCGGAAGCATGCCCTCCGGTGGATCCGAAGCCTCCCTCGCCGCGGGCCGAGCCGGGTAGCTCCGCCACCTCGTGGAAGCGCACCTTCTCGACCTGCTGGACGACCAGTTGGGCAATCCGGTCGAACCGCTCGAACCGCACGGGCTCGCGCGGGTCGAGATTGATGACGATCACCTTGATCTCTCCACGGTACCCGGCATCAACCGTCCCCGGGGCATTCACAAGGGCGACTCCGCAGCGCGCGGCGAGGCCGGACCGCGGGTGCACGAACGCGGCGTATCCGTCGGGCAGCGCGATCGACACCCCGGTGGGCAGCACAGCCCGCTCGCCCGGGGCGAGTTCGGCGGCCTCCGTGGTCACCAGATCGACCCCGGCGTCGCCAGGATGTCCGTAGGCCGGAATCGGCACGTCCGGGTCGACACGGCGGATAAGTACATCTACGGGGTGACGCATCAAGGATTCACCTCGAACGCACGGACGCGCTTGGTCTGGTCCGGGTCGGCCATCGCTGCCTGGATCTCGGCCGGACGGCCGTTCTCGATGAAGTGGTCGACCTTGACCTCGACGAAGAGGGCCTCGGCGCGGACCGCCACCGGTCCGTCCGGGCCGCCGATCCGGCCGGTCGCCCGGGAGTAGATCTTCCGGCCGTGCACCGCGGTGACCTCGGCGTCCAGGTGCAGCACGGTATCCACGGGCACCGGGCGCACGAAGTCGGTCTCCAGCCGCCCGGTCACCGCGATCACCCGCAGCAGCCAGTTCAGCGAGCCGAGCGTCTCGTCCAGCGCGGTGGCCAGGACGCCGCCGTGGGCCAGCCCCGGGGCGCCCTGGTGGGCGGCCTTCACGGTGAACTCCGCGGTGACTCCGACACCCTCGCCGGCCCGCGCCTGGAGGTGCAGCCCGTGCGGCTGCCCTTCGCCGCACCCGAAACAGTGTTCGTAGTGCGAGCCGAGGAGTTCGCCGGGGGCCGGGGCTTCGGGGTGCCGGACCGGTTTCACCGCGTCGGCCGGGGGCTTCAGAGCCACAGATGTTCCACTCACAGGCGCAGACCTTACCCGCGCGGCCACCCGCAGGTCGCGCCGTGCCAAGCTTGGCTTCATGCAGCCTTCCACCCCGCCTTTCGACGAACGACTGACCGCACCCCGTTCGTGGTGGCTCATCGCCTTCCTGGTCGGCATCGCCTGTGCCCTGATGCTGCTGCCGCTCGGCACCCTGCCCCTGCTGGCCGGCCTGGTGGGCGGAACGGCCCTGTCGGCGGTCGCGGTGAGCTCGTACGGTTCGGCCAGGATCCGGGTGGTCGCGGGCGCCCTGGTGGCCGGCGACGCACGGATTCCGGTGACGGCACTCGGCGAGGCCGAGGTGCTGGAGGCGGAGGAGGCGCGCGCGTGGCGCTCGTACAAGGCGGACACTCGCGCGTTCATGCTGCTGCGCAGCTACATTCCGACGGCGGTCCGGGTGGAGGTCACCGACCCGCAGGACCCGACTCCGTACGTCTATCTGTCGACCCGCGAGCCGCAGGCCCTGGTCGCAGCGCTCAGCGCGGTGCGGGCCTAGCTTCGGAGGTTTCTCTCCTTTCGGGGGCTCCTCACGGGCCCTGCAGGCGGCCTCTCGCGGTCCCACAGGCCCTGTCGGGCGTGGGCCGGCCCCGTCGGGCGCCTGGGATGCCCTAGCCCTCCAGCTCGCCCGGGAGATCCTTGAGCAGGCCCCCCGGCCGCTCCAGCGGAGGCAGCTCCGGAAGCCGGTCCCAGGGGATCCGACGCTTGCGCAGGTCCTTCCTGACCCGTTCGGCAAGCTTTCTGGTGTCGCGCCGGTTCATCATCGCGCCGACGGCGGCGCCGACCATGAACGGGAAGAGGTTCGGCAGATCGCGCACCATGCGCTTCGTGATCTGCTGGCGCAGCTCGCGCCTCATCTGGCCGCCCAGCGCCGCATTGATCGTCGCGGGGTGGGTGACATCGATACCGCGCTCCTCCGTCCAGGACGTGAGGTAGGCGGTGGAACGCTGGGTGAGCCCGCCCGGCGGGCGCAGCCCGTAGACCTCGTGCAGCTCGGCGACGAGCTTCATCTCGATCGCTGCCACACCGGTGATCTCCGCCGCCAGCTCGGCGAGCATGGCGGGCGGTACGGGCATCATGGCCGCCGCGCCGATACCGGCGCCGACGGTTGCTGTGGCCTTGCTCGCGCCTGCGATGAGCTTGTCGGCGAGCTCCTCGGGCCCGAGGCCCGGGAACTGCTTGCGCAGGGTCGCGAGATCGCGCACAGGGATGCGGGGAGCGTTCTCGATGATCAGGTCGGCGATATGACCGATCGCTGCCTTGGCGCTCTCCCCACCCTTGTGTACTCCCCGTTTCACTGAACTCAGACGGCCTGCCCCGGTCACGGACTCCGTCCTGTCGACCTGTCCGGCCCCATCGGCCGTGTCGACTCCTTCAACTCCTTCGACTGCCGTGACTGCTTCGAGCGAGGCCGACCGGCCCCGCTCGTCGTCCCGCTCACCCGGGGAGGGTGGCAGGGCGGACCGCTCAGCAGGCGCTGCTACGCCTTCTGCCGGGCCTGTGCCGCCCTGATTCGCCTCCGACGACCTCTTGCGCCGCAAGCGTCGCTTCCGGAACGGTGTGTCGCCTGCCACGGTCGGTCCGACCTAGTCGCAGTCGCGGCAGATCGGCTGGCCGTTCTTCTCGCGCGCCAGCTGGCTCCTGTGGTGCACGAGGAAGCAGCTCATGCACGTGAACTCGTCGGCTTGCTTGGGCAGGACCCTTACGGCCAGCTCTTCGTTGGACAGGTCTGCTCCGGGCAGCTCCAGTCCCTCGGCCGCGTCGAATTCGTCGACGTCGACGGCGGACGCCGTCTTGTCGCTCCGGCGAGCCTTGAGCTCTTCAAGGCTGTCCTGGTCGACGTCGTCATCGGTCTTGCGTGGGGTGTCGTAATCCGTTGCCATGTCGCTCTCCCCCTCTGGGTGTCTGCGGTGTCTCAGCGCACGTAACGCGTGAGAGGCCGGACTTGTGCCCGACCTGAGGCGGAGATTTTGCCTCACATCAAGGTCTGTTACTCAATCGACACCCAAAAGGACCGCTCGGGAGTGGTCGCCTTGGGTGGCGATGGGGACCGTACACGGTCCCGGTCTCGCGCTTCACGGGCGCCACCCCGTGTACTTCCCGTGATATCGAACCCCGAAAACCCCGACTTTTGCGGGTTTTCCGGTGATAGCCCTGATCACGGAGCGTTGGCATCCAGGAATTCGCTCCTGTGATCGATCACACACGGCAACTTCGGGCGCAGGTCCCGAAAATTCCGCTCAAAGCGAACAAAGTAATTCGTGTACGAATCGCCTCACCCAGCCTCTCAGGCCGGCAGTGAGACGCGCATCACGAGACCACCGCCCTCGCGGGGCTCCGCGACGATACGGCCGCCGTGAGCGCGCGCCACGGACCGCGCGATCGACAGGCCGAGCCCCACCCCCTTGTCGCTGCCTGTTCGCTCCGTACGCAGCCGTCTGAAGGGCTCGAAGAGGTTGTCGATCTCATACGCAGGCACCACTGGGCCCGTGTTCGAGACCACCAGCAAGGCCTGGCCGGACCGGAGCTCGGTGGTGACCTCCACCCAGCCCCCCTCCGGGACGTTGTAGCGCACAGCGTTCTGCACGAGGTTCAGCGCGATCCGCTCCAGCAGGACGCCGTTGCCCTGGACGACGGCCGGGGCCCGCTCGCCACGGATCTCCACGCCCCGCTCCTCGGCCTCACCGCGCGTCTGGTCGATCGCCCGCGAGGCCACCTCGGCGAGGTCGACCGGTTTGCGCTCGACGATCTGGTTGTCGCTGCGGGCGAGCAGCAGCAGGCCCTCGACGAGCTGCTCACTGCGCTCATTGGTGGCCAGCAGGGTCTTGCCGAGCTGCTTCAGCTCCGGCGGGGCCTGGGGGTCGGAGAGATGGACTTCGAGCAGCGTGCGGTTGATCGCGAGCGGGGTGCGCAGTTCGTGCGACGCGTTCCCGACGAACCGCTGCTGGGCGGTGAAGGCCCGCTCCAGGCGATCGAGCATCTCGTCGAAGGTGTCGGCGAGCTCCTTCAGCTCGTCGTCCGGGCCGTCCAGCTCGATCCGGCGGGAAAGATCCGTTCCGGCCACCCGGCGTGCGGTGCGGGTGATCCGGCCCAGCGGGGAGAGCACCCGGCCCGCCATGGCATAGCCGAAGGCGAAGGCGATGACGCTGAGGCCGACCAGGGCCAGCAGCGACCGGTTCAGCAGCGTGTCCAGCGCCTGCTGGCGCTGATGGTTGACGCAGGTGTTCATGGCCGCGTTGAAGGCGTCCGGTGTGGATTTTTCGTTGAAATTGCACACGTCGCTGGTGACCTGGCCGCTCACGATCTTGAACGGCAGCTCGCTGCCCACATGGAGGGCCTGGGCGGCCAGCATGTAGATGATCGCCAGCAGCAGGATGCCGGCGATCAGGAACATGCCGCCGTACAGCAGCGTGAGCCGTATCCGGATGGTCGGGCGCAGCCAGTACGGCGGCTCCTGCTGTTTGGGCTCCCAGGTGGGCTTCGGGGGCGCCGTCGGCGGCGCCGGAACGGTGGGCATCGGCCGTCAGATCCGGTAGCCGGAGCCGGGCACGGTGACGATCACCGGCGGTTCGCCGAGCTTGCGGCGCAGTGTCATGACGGTCACCCGGACGACATTGGTGAACGGGTCGGTGTTCTCGTCCCAGGCCTTCTCCAGCAGCTGCTCGGCCGAGACGACCGCGCCCTCGCTGCGCATCAGGACCTCCAGCACGGCAAATTCCTTCGGCGCGAGCTGGATCTCCGCCTCGCCCCGGAAGACCTCGCGGCGGTTGGGGTCGAGCTTGATTCCGGCGCGCTCCAGGACGGGCGGCAGTGCCACCGTCGTACGCCGGCCCAGCGCCCGTACCCGCGCGGTGAGCTCGCTGAAGGCGAACGGCTTGGGCAGATAGTCGTCGGCGCCCAGCTCCAGTCCCTCCACCCGGTCGCTGACGTCCCCGGACGCGGTGAGCATGAGCACCCGGGTGGGCATGCCCAGTTCGACGATCCGCCGGCAGACGTCGTCGCCGTGCACCAGGGGGAGGTCCCGGTCCAGCACCACGACGTCGTAGTCGTTGACCTCGATGCG
Organism: Streptomyces sp. NPDC058239; assembly: GCF_042882185.1. Lineage (NCBI taxonomy): Bacteria > Bacillati > Actinomycetota > Actinomycetes > Kitasatosporales > Streptomycetaceae > Streptomyces > Streptomyces sp. NPDC058239. The sequence goes on along the minus strand of NZ_JBHVWS010000055.1, from coordinate 51,376 downwards.
CTCCAGGGCCGCCGCACCGTCGTACACGACATCGACGGCCATGGCCTCACGGCGCAATCCGGTGGCCACCGCATCGGCGAGCAGCTGCTCGTCCTCCACGACGAGTACGCGCACGGCGCTGTCCTTCCTTAGAAACTTCAGTACGTAGGTAACTTCAGAACGTCCCGAGGTGCCCACGGTCCGCGATCCGGACCGCTCGTCGGCACTGGTCTGTGCGGCTCCATCCTGCCCGCAACGCGTATAAACCGGCGGTAAGACGACGCTGGCCGACTTGGGGCTCCGGGGAATTCACCGGATTTCCGGGCCAGTTGAGGTTTCTCTGAGCTTTGGGCTGGGGAGGACGAATTCACACCCGCGATCACGCCTTGAATGTGGCGTGCCACAGGCCACTCCGTCCCCGGAGAGCGCGTGATCACCCGCCCTACCGCCTCCGTGCGGAGGGAAACCCGGGCACACCCCCGTGCCACCGACCCACGATGAGGGGGCGCATTATGGACGCTTTCACCGCAGGTCTGCTGCAACGAATCAAGACCACCGAGTCCGACCTCACGAAAGCTCGGGAGACGGGCGACGACTTCCTCGCGGATGTCGAGCAGGGCGAGCTGGACGACCTGCACCGCCTCGCCGCCGAGCACGGCGTTGAAATCGGCGCCACCAGCGTCTGAGCCGCGTGAGAAGGGCCCCAGATTGCGCACCCCGCGCGACGGGGCCTTCTCAAGCGCCCGAACGAACCCGGCGAACGACGGGAAAACAGGACC
>NZ_JBHVWS010000055.1:0-50608 GCF_042882185.1 Streptomyces sp. NPDC058239 | reverse complement strand
TTTCAATGCGCCCCCACCGGGGTGTGCGCGGGGGGCCCCGCCCCCCTGCGCCCCAACCGGGGCGCGGGCCCCCTACCCCCGCGCCGGAAGGACCCGGTCGACCTCGGTCTAGTCGTGCCAGGCTCCGAACTCCTCCAGGAGGCCCTGCAGCGGCTCGAAGACACCCGGCGTCGCGGCGACCGTCAGCTCACCGTCGGCGGGCAGCCCGGGACGGCCGCCGGTGCGGGCGCCCGCCTCGCGGGCGATGAGGTCGCCGGCCGCCAGGTCCCACGGGTGGAGCCCGCGCTCGTAGTAGCCGTCGAGGCGGCCGGATGCCACATCGCAGAGGTCCACGGCGGCTGAGCCGCTGCGCCGGATGTCACGCAGCTGCGGGATCAGCTTCTGGGCCACGTCCGCCTGGTGCGTACGGACGTGACTCACGTAGTTGAAGCCGGTCGAGACGAGCGCCTGGTCGAGCGGCGGCGCGGGCCGGCAGCGCAGCGCGGTGCCTTCGCCGTACGCACCGCCCTTCGCGTATGCACCGCCGCCGAGCACCGCCTGGTACGTCTCACGGCGCATCGGGGCCTCCACCACGCCCACGACCCGCTCGCCGTCCCGCTCGGCGGCGATGGAGACGGCCCAGGTCGGCAGTCCGTACAGGTAGTTCACGGTGCCGTCGAGCGGATCGACGACCCAGCGGATACCGCTGCTGCCCGCTGCGTTCGCCCCTTCCTCGCCGAGAATGCCGTCCTGGGGCCGGCGCTCGGTGAGAAAGCCGGTGATCAGCTTCTCGGCGGCGATGTCCATCTCGGTGACGACGTCGATCGGGCTGGACTTGGTCGCGGCCACCCCCAGATCGGCCGGGCGGCCGTCGCGCAGCAGCGCACCGGCACGGCGGGCGGCCTCCAGGGCGAGGTCGAGCAGTTCGGACAGGTTCGGGTCGGTCACGGCGCTCCAGGGCTCTCAGACGTATGGCAGGGGCTTCTTACACGTACGGGCTGTCGGCGCCCGCAGCGGCCGGCTTGAGGGCCCGGGCCGGGCAGCAGCCGACCGGGCAGAGGTCATGGCTCGGGCCGAGCGCGCCGAGCGCACACCGCTGCGCGACGCGTCCCTGCTCGGTGGCGCCGCGCTCCAGCACCAGTTCTCGCACGGCCGCGGCGAAGCGCGGGTCGGCGCCCACGGTCGCGGACCTGCGCACCGGAAGTCCGAGCTCGGCGGCCTTCGCGGTGGCCTCCGTGTCGAGGTCGTACAGCACTTCCATGTGGTCCGAGACGAAACCGATGGGGGCCATCACCACGGCGGGGACGCCTTCGCCGTGCAACGTCTCCAGGTGGTCGCAGATGTCGGGCTCCAGCCACGGGATGTGCGGGGCGCCGCTGCGGGACTGGTAGACGAGCTGCCAGGGGTGCTCGACGCCGGTCTCCTCGCGCACCGCGTCGACGATCAGGCGGGCGACGTCCAGGTGTTCGGCGACATAGGCGCCGCCGTCGCCGTGCTCCTCCACGGGGCCGGAGGTGTCGGCGGCGGAGGTGGGGATGGAGTGCGTGGTGAAGGCGAGGTGCGCCCCCGCCCGTACGTCCTCGGGGAGGTCTGCCAGGGAGGCGAGGACGCCGTCCACCATGGGCCGTACGAACCCGGGATGGTTGAAGTAGTGCCGGAGCTTGTCGACCCGGGGCACACGCAGCCCCTCGGCCTCCAGGGCGGCCAGCGACTCGGCGAGGTTCTCGCGGTACTGCCGGCAGCCGGAGTAGGAGGCGTATGCGCTGGTGGCGAGGACTGCGATGCGGCGGTGTCCGTCCGCGGTCATCTCGCGCAGGGTGTCGGTGAGGTACGGCGCCCAGTTGCGATTGCCCCAGTACACCGGCAGATCGAGTCCGTGCTCCGCGAAATCCTTGCGCAGGGCGTCCAGCAGGGCCCTGTTCTGGGCATTGATCGGGCTGACGCCGCCGAACAGGAAGTAGTGCTTGCCGACTTCCTTCAGGCGCTCCTCGGGGATGCCACGGCCACGGGTCACGTTCGCCAGGAACGGGACCACGTCGTCCGGGCCTTCGGGGCCGCCGAAGGAGAGCAGCAGCAGGGCGTCATAGGGAGCGGGATCGCGCAGATCGGACATGGCATCGATCCTGCCACTCGCCTCGGACAGCGTTCCCATCGACATCGGCCCCCGGCCCACCCCGATGTCGGACGGACCTACCCGACCGTAAGCTGTATCGGCTACGTTCACGCATTACAGATGCGTGCGATCACGCCGTTCCGGAGTCCTCCTTGCCCAGTCCCTACCGCGCGATTTTCGCCGCCCCCGGCACCAAGGGGTTCTCGGCGGCCGGATTCCTCGGCCGGATGCCGCTGTCCATGATGGGCATCGGTGTGGTCACCATGGTTTCCCAGCTCACCGGCCGTTACGGGCTCGCGGGCGCGCTCTCCGCGACGCTGGCGATGTCGGCGGCGGTGATCGGGCCGCTGATCTCCCGGCTCGTCGACCGGCACGGGCAGAGCCGTGTCCTGCGTCCCGCCACCCTGGTCGCGCTGGCGGCGGTGGCCGGTCTCCTGATCTGCGCGCAGCAGCGGCTGGCGGACTGGACGCTCTTCGTCTTCGCGGCGGGCGCCGGCTGCGTCCCCAGCGTGGGTTCGATGATCCGGGCCCGCTGGGCGGAGATCTACCGCGGTTCGCCGCGGCAGCTGCACACCGCGTACTCGTGGGAGTCGATCGTCGACGAGGTGTGCTTCATCTTCGGTCCGATCATCTCGATCGGTCTGTCCACCGCCTGGTTCCCCGAGGCGGGGCCGCTTCTCGCCGCAGGGTTCCTGCTGGTCGGTGTCTTCTGGCTGACCGCCCAGCGCGCCACCGAGCCGGTGCCGCATCCGCGCGAGCAGCACACCGGCGGTTCCGCGCTGCGCTCGCGGGGCCTCCAGGTGCTCGTGGTCACGTTCGTGGCGACCGGTGCGATCTTCGGGGCAGTCGACGTGGTGACGGTGGCCTTCGCCGAGGAGCAGGGTCACAAGGCCGCGGCGAGCCTCGTGCTGGCCGTGTACGCGCTGGGGTCCTGCCTGGCCGGAGCGGTCTTCGGTCTGCTGCACCTCAAGGGGAAGCCGTCCACCCGGTGGCTGGTGGGTGTGTGTGCGATGGCCGTGAGTATGATCCCCCTCCAACTGGCCGGGAACCTCCCGTTTCTGGCCGTGGCGCTCTTTGTCGCGGGCCTCGCCATCGCACCGACGATGGTCACCACCATGGCCCTCGTCGAGCAGCACGTACCGCGCACCGAACTGACCGAGGGCATGACCTGGACCAGCACCGGGCTCGCCGTCGGTGTGGCGCTCGGCTCCTCGGCCGCAGGCTGGGTGGTCGACGCGTCCGGGGCCGAGGCGGGGTACGTGGTGCCCGCCGTGGCGGGAGCGCTCGCGGCCGCGGTGGCGTTCCTGGGGTATCGCCGGCTCAGCGGGCCGGTTCCTACGGAAGGGCGCGGGGAAGATGACCGACACCGACGCACGGACGACGACGAGTGCGTGGCGTAACTGGGCGGGGAACGTCAGCGCCCGTCCGGTACGGGCCGTGTCCCCCGCCTCCGTGGCGGAGCTCGCCGAGGTACTGCGCCGCGCGTCCGAGGACGGTCTGAGGGTCAAGCCGGTCGGCACCGGGCACTCCTTCACCGCGACGGCGGCCACCGACGGTGTGCTGATCCGACCGGATCTGCTCACCGGTATCCGGGAGATCGATCGCAAGGCGATGACGGTGACCGTCGAGGCAGGCACCCCGCTGAAGCGGCTGAACACCGCCCTGGCGCGAGAGGGCCTGTCGCTCACCAACATGGGCGACATCATGGAGCAGACGGTCGCCGGCGCCACTTCGACCGGCACCCATGGCACCGGCCGCGACTCGGCGTCCATATCCGCGCAGATCCGTGCCCTCGAACTGGTGACGGCCGACGGCACGGTGCTGACCTGTTCGGAGAAGGAGAACGCCGACATCTTCGCCGTCGCCCGGATCGGGCTCGGCGCCCTGGGTGTCGTCACGGCGATCACCTTCGCCGTGGAGCCGGTCTTCCTGCTGACGGCCCGTGAGGAGCCGATGAGCTTCGACCGGGTCACGGGCGACTTCGACGAACTGGTCGCCGAGAACGAACACTTCGAGTTCTACTGGTTCCCGCACACCGGCAACTGCAACACCAAGCGCAACAACCGCAGCGCGGGCCCCGCCGCCCCGCCCGGAAAGGTCAGCGGCTGGATCGAGGACGAGCTCCTCTCCAACGGGATCTTCCAGGTGGCCTGTTCGCTCGGCCGGGCGGTCCCCGCCGCCATCCCGTCGATCGCCAAGCTCTCCAGCCGCGCCCTGTCGGCCCGTACGTACACCGACATCCCGTACAAGGTCTTCACCAGCCCGCGCCGGGTCCGCTTCGTGGAGATGGAGTACGCGCTGCCGCGCGAGGCCGTCGTGGAGGCGCTGCGCGAGGTCAAGGCGATGGTCGAGCGTTCACCCCTGCGGATCAGCTTCCCGGTGGAGGTCCGTACCGCCCCCGCGGACGACATCGCGCTCTCCACGGCCTCGGGCCGTCAGAGCGCGTACATCGCCGTCCATCTGTACAAGGGCACGCCCTACCAGGCGTACTTCACCGCCGTCGAGCGGATCATGACCGCCCACGCCGGCCGCCCGCACTGGGGCAAGGTCAACACCCGCGACGCCGAGTACCTCGCCGGGGTGTACCCGCGGTTCGGCGAGTTCACCACCGTACGCGACCGGCTGGACCCGGACCGCCTCTTCGGCAACGACTATCTGCGCCGGGTGCTGGGCGACTGAGCGTCGCGGCCGTTCACCGCTCGGCGTCCGTGCCCGCGGTGGCGCGGTCGCCCTGCACCGGGGCATCGCCCGCACCCGTGGTGTCCGGGCCGGCTGTGCTGCCGTCGCCGGGCGCCGCCGGGGAGGGAGTGGTCGCCGGGGACGGATTCGTCTGGCCACCGGTGTTGTCGGACGGCGTGGGGCTGGGCGTCGGATCGGCAGAGGAACCGTCGCCCTGACCGGATTCCGGATTCCGGCTCTGTCCGCCCTGCGAGTCCGTACCCGGCGTCGCGCCGCTCTCCTGGCCCGGGGTCTTCCCCTGGCCGGGGTCGGTGCTGGTCGCCGGTGCCGGGTCGTTCGCCCCGGAGCCCCGCTCCCCGCCTCGTACGACGGAGCCGACGGTCGTTCCCTTGCCACCGCTCAGGTCGTTGCCGGAGACCAGTTCGAACGTGGTGATGCCGGCCATCGTCACGGCGAAGACCACGACCGCCCCGAGCGCCGACCGCTTCCAGCCACGGATGCGGGTGCCGTGGGTGGTGGCCTCGGAGAACTCCTCGTCCGGGTCCGGGCGCCCCGTGGTGAGCGGCTGGGTCCCGTCGAGCGGCCTCAGCAACTGCGTACGGTCCGGATCGTCTGCCACGTTGCGCAGTACGGTCGTGGCATCCGTATCGCGCTGCACGGTCGTGGCGAAGCGCGCACCGCCCGTCTCACGCGTATGTACGGTCACCTCTCGGCCCGGGTGCTTCACCTGGACCGTGACCTCGCGGATCTGCTCCCCCGTGCGGCGGAAGAAGTGCTGGAAGACCGAACCGCCGCACGTGGCGACGATGCTCATCACTCCGGCACCGAGGATCGTTCCGTACACGCCCAGTTGGGAGGCCGCCACCGCTGCCGCGACTGCTGCCACGGCACTGCCCGCCACCTGCGGCAGGCTCAGATCTATACGCCTTTCTTTGGGTTCTATGTCACTTTCTGGCTTCTGCACCATTTCCAGCCCTTGATTGACATCTCTCCCACCATGCAACAGGAAGGGACATTTGAGCGAAGTGAATAGTTCCACTTCGGGAGATTCTGTGAAGCAGGACACGCATGAAGGTCGCCCCGCACCCGGCCGGGTAGCTCAACTCCCGCACCTCACGAGAACTTCGGCGGCGCGGCGGTCCACCCACATGGCCCGAATGGAGTACTGTGGCGAGCCCTGGGGCCGGACTCCCGCGTGGGTGTCCGGGATCTTCGGGAGGGGGCCGAAGGAGGCACTCGATCCGGCGGCGCCACGGCATCGCACGGGGACTGGCAACGCAAAGTAACCATCGGTCACTTTATGTTGCACAATAGGTCACCGTGTCATACCGGCGATCAAGGGCTCACGCCCGACACGCCGGGCAACACGGCAATGTTGTGGCAGGCTGCACCCGGGCAGGCCACACTCGACTAGCGGAAGCAGCGACGCACGTGACGTCGGCAGGCACCACCCGGGAGGTCCCCATGCCCGAACTGCGTGTCGTGGCCGTCTCCAACGACGGCACACGACTGGTGCTCAAGGCTGCGGACAGCACGGAGTACACGCTTCCGATCGACGAGCGGCTCCGAGCCGCCGTGCGCAACGACCGCGCGCGGCTCGGCCAGATCGAGATCGAGGTGGAGAGCCACCTCCGCCCCCGCGACATCCAGGCCCGGATACGAGCCGGTGCCTCCGCGGAGGAGGTAGCTCAGTTCGCCGGGATTCCGGTCGACCGTGTCCGCCGCTTCGAGGGCCCCGTGCTCGCGGAGCGTGCCTTCATGGCCGAGCGGGCCCGGAAGACTCCTGTGCGCCGTCCCGGCGAGAACACCGGCCCCCAGCTCGGCGAAGCGGTGCAGGAGCGGCTGCTGCTGCGCGGCGCCGACAAGGAGACCGTCCAGTGGGACTCCTGGCGCCGCGACGACGGCACCTGGGAAGTCCTGCTGGTCTACCGGGTCGCGGGCGAGCCGCACTCGGCGAGCTGGACGTACGACCCGCCGCGTCGGCTGGTCCAGGCCGTGGACGACGAGGCACGTTCGCTGATCGGCGAGACCGACGATGTCGCCGCGCCCGAACCGAGCTTCCCGTTCGTGCCGCGGATTGCCCGGCTGCCCCGCGACCGGCCGCTGGACCGTGCCCTGAACCGCCAGATGGAGCGCCCCACGGCGCCGGCACCCGTGTCCGAGCCGGAGGAACACATCGGCGGCATCTCGGCCGGCGAGCGCGATTCGCTGACCAGCCTGCTGGAGGCGGTACCGAGCTTCCGCGGCGACATGGTGGTGCCGGAGCGGCCCGCACCGCCCGAGCCTCCGGCCATCGAGCCCGCCGTGCAGGAGCCGGAGGCCGATGAGCCGCCGGCCGCGGCAGCCTCCGCAGGCGCCGGTTCCGCCTACGCGGATGTGCTCATGCCGCGAGCGGTGGCCGGCCATCGCGACCGGCTGACCGGGACGACGGACCGCCAGGCCGAGGCGGACGGCGTCCGGCCGGGCCGCCGGGCCGCCGTGCCGAGCTGGGACGAGATCGTCTTCGGTACGCGCCGGAAGAAGCAGGACTGAGCGGGGTGACCGCAGCATGACGAGGGCCCGTACGCCGCTGCGTACGGGCCCTCGTGCGGCATGCGGGCCTCATGCCGTGCGCGCCGCTCGTGTCGCATGCGTCCCTCGTGCCGCGCGTGCCGCTCGTGCCGTGCGCTTACGGAACTCGTCGTGGCGGTTCCTTGCCCTCGGGCCGGTGCGCGCTCCGTTACTGGGGGTCGGGGCCCTTTGCGACCGGGCGGGACTCGTCACCGGACCACTCGGACCAGGAGCCCGCGTACAGCGCCGCAGGGATCCCGGCAACGGCCAGGGCCAGCACCTCATGGGCGGCGGAGACGCCGGAGCCGCAGTAGACGCCCACCTCCGGCGCCCGGCCGGCACCGAGCTTCTCGAAGCGGGCCACCAGCGATTCGGCGGGCAGGAATCGGCCGCCGTCCCCCGCGTTCTCGGAGGTCGGGGCCGAGACGGCACCCGGGATGTGGCCGCCCACCCGGTCGATCGGCTCCACATCACCCCGGTAGCGTTCGGCGGCTCGCGCGTCGAGCAGCAGACCCGAGCGGGCCAGCACCGCCGCCCCGTCCGCGTCCAGCAGCGGCAGAGCGCCGGGGGCGGGCCGGAAGTCACCCTCGGCCGGGGTCGGGCTCTCCGTCTGGAGCTCCCCCTCCCAGGCCGCGAGACCGCCGTCCAGGACCCGGACGTCCTCGTGCCCTGTCCAGCGCAGCAGCCACCATGCGCGCGCCGCCGCCCAGCTCTGGCCGCCGTCGTAAACGACCACGGGAGTGTCCCGGGAGACACCGGCTCGGCGCATCACCGCGCCGAATTCCTCCGGATCGGGCAGCGGGTGACGGCCGCCGCTGCCTGCCGGACCGGCAAGTTCCGCATCAAGATCGACGAATACCGCACCGGGAATGTGCCCGGCCTCGTAGCCAGGACGGCCGTGCGGGCCGCCGAGCTGCCAACGTACGTCCAGGAGCACCGGCGGACGTGGCCCCGCCGACTCGCTCGCGCATTCGGATGCGGTGATGATGGGCTTCATGGGTGCCATCCTCGCGCAGGAGCCGCCCCACCCGTAACACCTTCGAAACGGACGTATCGCATTAAACCGGTCTCTCTCTGTCGAGATCCCGGAAAGTGCGGCGCGGCCGGGGCACATCGTGCGCCGGGTGGTGCAAGCATCTGCACGGGGCGTACACATCCTGTACCGCACGGCGACACACCGGCCCCGTTCCCCCCGTACGGCCACCACGATGGTCCGAGGAGAGAGTGACGATGACCGAGGCTGCCGCTCGGCGCACGCCTGGAACACCATGCTGGGTGAGTCTGATCGTGCACGGCCTGAGCACGACCCAGGACTTCTACGCCGATCTGTTCGGCTGGGAGTTCGTGCCCGGCCCGGACCAGCTGGGTCCGTACGTCCGCGCACTGATCGACGGGAAAGTGGTCGCGGGCATCGGACAGCTGCCGCCCGACCGCCATCTGCCGGTCGCCTGGACGACCTATCTGGCCACCGACGACGCCGATGTCACGGCGGAGATGATCCGCTCCTGCGGCGGCACGGTCGCCGTCGGACCGCTCGACGCGGGCGAGGCGGGCCGGCTCGCCATCGCCTCCGACCCCAGCGGCGCGGTCTTCGGGATCTGGCAGGCCGCCGCACACGTCGGTACGGCGCTCGCGGGAGCCCACGGCACACCGGTCTGGAACGAGCTGGTGACCAGCGAGACCTCGACGGTCTGCAAGTTCTACCAGACGGTTTTCGGCTACGAGGCGGAGGCGGTCGTCTCGGCCGACTTCGACTACCAGACCCTGCATCTGAACGGCCGTCCGGTGGCCTCGCTGCACGGCGTGGGCCGCGCCCTGCCGCGCGACCGGGGCCCCCACTGGATGACGTACTTCGAGGTCACCGACACCGACGCGGCCGCGCACCGCGTGGTGGAGCTCGGCGGATACATCCTGCAGCCGGTCCGGGAGGGGTCGAACGGCCGGGTGGCGACCGTGGCCGACCCGGAGGGTGCGGTGTTCACGATCGTACGGACGGCCGCTCGCTGAGCCGCCGGGCCGCGAGGGCGGGTCAGCCGGCCCGGACCCGTTCGACATGCCGATGGGCGGGGCCGGCCAGCCGGGCGTGCAACTCGTCGAAGAGTTCGGACGCCTCGGTTCCGCTCCACTCGGCCGGCAGCAGCTCACGCGCCACACCGGGGTCGAGGTAGACGAGCCGGCGCCAGTCGGTGAGAACCCTGATGTACGTCGTGAACGCCTCGCGATCCGTCCCCGGGCTCCCGCTCGCGATCCGCTGGGCCACCGGCCGGTGCACCGCGAGGAATTCGACGTACAGCCGCTGCAGCCGGACGGTGTCCCACCAGGAGCGCACCTTCGCCGCGAGGTCACCGCTCCCGTCCGTACCCCCGCCCACTGACAGATAGTCGGCCCGGAAGAGGTCGGCGTACGAGCGCAGCCCGTGCCGGGCCAGCATGTCCTCCGCCTCGTCGTGCACATGTCCCGGTGCGATCCACACCCCGGCGGACACGGAACCGAAGCCGAGCCGGGTGAGCTGGGTGCGCAGGGTGTGCCGCTTGGCCCGTTCGGACTCGGGCACCGAGAAGACGACCAGCACCCAGCCCTCGTCCACGGTGGCCCGCCGGGCCGCGAAGATCCGCGGATCGCCGTCGCGCAGAATCCGCTCGGTCTCGGGTGAGATCCGGTATCCGGCGGCTCCGGAGACCGATTCGGCTTCGAGCAGTCCGGCGCGCTTCAGCCTGGAGACCGAAGACCGTACGGTCGGCCCCTCCACGCCGAGGTCGGCGAGCAGCTGGATCAGCGAGGCCACGGACATCCAGCCTTCGGTGTCGCGTGCGTACAGCCCGTAGACCGTCACGATCAGCTGCCTCGGCTGCACCTTGCCCAGCGGGCCCGATCCGGACTCGGCCTCTTTTCCGCTCACCGTGTTCACAGCGTCATCCTAAGCATCCGCACCCGACACCCGAGGGGGCGGTTCAGGCAGAGGTGACGGGCAGCACGTCCGGTGAGAGCGCGGCCGCGCGGGCGCTCGCACTGGTCGTCCTGCGCTGGTGGTGACGCCGGCACAGCACCTCGTAACCGACCTCGCCCGCCTGCTGGTTGACGTCTCCCACGACCACCTGGGCACCTTCGACGACCATCTCGCCGCCGACCGTTCGGGCGTTGTGCGTGGCCCGTGCGCCGCACCAGCAGAGCGCCTCGACCTGGAGCGTCTCGACCCGGTCGGCCAGTTCGATCAGACGCTGGGATCCGGGGAACAGCTTGGTCCGGAAGTCGGTGGTGATGCCGAACGCGAAGACGTCCATGCCGAGGTCGTCGACGATACGGGCGAGCTGGTCGATCTGGACGGGAGCCAGGAACTGCGCCTCGTCCACGATCACGTAGTCCGCCCGGCCGCCCCGGCTGATGAGGTCGACGAGGTGCGCGTACAGATCCATGCCCTCATCGGCCTCGACGGCCTCGGTGACCAGCCCCAGCCGTGAGGAGAGCTTGCCCTCCCCCGCCCGGTCGTCGCGGGTGAAGATCACGCCTTGCAGGCCGCGCGCCGAACGGTTGTGGCCGATCTGCAGCGCCAGCGTGCTCTTTCCGCAGTCCATCGTTCCGGAGAAGAACACAAGCTCGGGCATGAGGGGCTGAGCACCTTTCGGGCGGGGCATAGCAGGGCGGAAGAAACGTTGGTGAGGAAACGCCGGCGAGGGAAAACGCGCCTACGAGCGTACTTCGAGCAGCGGGACGAGCTGCTCGACGGGGGTCATCGAACCATGCATGCCGACCATCGCGGACTCGTGCGGCTCATTGACCGAAGCGGTGATCACCACGTCGTCGCGGGCCGCCGCGACGACGTCGCCGATCCTGCCGTGGACACGTTCGTCGATCTTCGGGCCGAACCAGCCGGCCGCGATCGCCTCGTCCCGGCTCGCCACCCAGAACTGCTCGCCGAGCACTTCCCGCCAGACGGTCAGCACATCGCTCTCGGCCCCCGGGACGGCGTACACATGACGGGCCCGGCCCTCGCCGCCGAGCAGGGCGACGCCCGCGCGCAGCTCCCAGTCCTCGTCGAAGTCGATCCGGGACTGCTCGTCGAAGGGGATGTCGATCATGCCGTGGTCGGCGGTGATGTACAGCGCCGAGCGGGGCGGGAGCTGTTCGGCCAGCCGCCGGGCCAGGCCGTCCACGTACATCAGCTGTCCGCGCCAGGCGTCGGAGTCGACGCCGAAGCGATGGCCCTTGCCGTCGACCTCGCTGTAGTACGTGTAGACGAGCGACCGGTCACCTGCGGCGAGCCGTTCGGCGGCGACATCCATCCGCTCCTCGCCGGCCAGCCGGCCGAGGAACGAGCCCCCGCTGAGCGCGATCTTGGTGAGCGGAGTCTGCTCGAAGGCGGGGGCGGAGACCTGGGCGGTGCGCACACCGGCGGCGTCGGCGAGCTTGAAGACGGTGGGGTACGGCTGCCAGGCCTTCGGCGAGGTCCAGGGCTGCCAGCGGAGCTGGTTCATCAGCTCGCCGGTCTCCGGATTGCGCGCGGTGTAGCCGGGAAGGCCGTGCTCCCCCGGCGGAAGTCCGGTGCCGACCGAGGCCAGTGAGGTCGCGGTGGTGGCCGGGAAGCCCGCCGTGATCGGACGGCCGGTGCCGCCACGCGAGGTGGGCAGCAGGGAGTGAAGAAACGGTGCCTCGTCCGGGTGGGCCTTGATCTGCTCCCAGCCGAGACCGTCTATCAGGAACACGCAGTTCCGGTCGGCAGGGGTGAGTTCGGGGATCGCGGCGGTGAAGCCGGGTACGCCCTGTCCGGCGGCGAGCGTGGGCAGCAGATCGCAGAGCGAGCCGCTGCCGTACTCCGGGACGGGGGCGGTGTCGACGGGGAGCAGAACGGGGTCCTGCCAGGCCGGCTGGGCCATCAGCGGCCGGTCGCCGCGGTCGCGGCCGTGGCCTCGGAGAGCGCCTGGGCGAAGGCGAGGGTCTGGCGCACGGTGTCCGGGCCGTCACCGGCCTCGCTGACCCGCAGGCTCAGATCGTCAGCGGTGGAGCTGCCGGTGTAGCCGTGGTCGGCCTCGCAGTTGGGGTCGCCGCAGGCGGCCGGCTCCAGGTCGATCCGGGAGACCGCGCCCCATCCGATGGTGAGGACGACCTCGCGGGGCAGCGTGCCCGGTACGTACTTCTCGGGGTTGGCCACGACACGGCTGACCACGACCGACGAGATCCGGTCGAGCTTGACCGACTCGGTGGAGGTGGTGGCGTACGGCGTCGGGGAGCTGGTGTCCGCGTTCTGCTCGTCGGTGTGGCTGACGATGAAACGGTTGTCCGTCAGGACCAGGACCGTGACGTGGCGGCGCACCTCGTTGGAGTCGAAGGTGGTCTCCTGGTGCACCAGGTACGAAGCGACCGGCTCACCGCCCACGGCGGCCTCCACCGCCTCGGCCACGAGGGCCGGGTAGTAGCCGCTGCGCTCGATCGCCGCGCGCAGCCCCTGGGTCGTCGTACCGGTCTTTGCCATGAGGACCATCCTACGGGGGACGGATGACTGCCGGGGACGTTGTGCGGCAGGGCGGACCGGGGCCCCGGCGGTGAAGGGACCCGGTTTCGCGCCCGTCCGGCGATCGGGGACGAAACGGTGCGCCGCCGGTCAGTAGTTGGGGAGGCGGCGGGGGCCGAGGTCGGTGCGGGCCGGGGGCGGCGAGAGCCGGACGCTCGCGCCGAGGACGGTCAGCCCCTGGGTGGCGACCACGACCGGTTCCAGGGCGATGGAGACCACCTCGGGATGGTCGTCGACCAGCCGGGACACCCGCAGCAGCAGCTCTTCCAGCGCCGCGGTGTCCACGGGCGCCGCGCCACGCCAGCCGAACAGCACCGGCGCCGCCCGGATGGACCGGATCAGCTCGGCGGCGTCGCGGTCGGTGGCCGGAACGAGGCGGTGTGCGGTGTCGCCGAGGAGTTCGGAGGGCGCGCCTGCGAGCCCGAAGGAGAGGACGGCACCCGCCGCCGGGTCGATCGTGGCCCGTACGACGGTGTCGACGCCGCGCGGCGCCATGGCCTGGACGACGGGCTGGAGCTCGGCGGGCTTGCCGAGCAGGTCGGTCAGTTCGCCGTACGCCCGGCGCAACGCGCTCTCGTTGGCGAGGTCCAGCCGGACACCGCCGAGATCGGCACGGTGACGCAGATGGGGTGCGGTGGTCTTGAGCGCCACGGGATAGCCGAGCTGTGCCGCCGCGGCGACAGCGGCTTCCGGGTCGGGGGCCGGCAGCGTCGGCCGTACGGTGATGCCGTAGCGGCCCAGGAGTTCGCGCGCCTCGTCGTGTGTGAGCGGTCTGCCCCGCGGGTCGGGGCCGGGGCCGAGGAGGGTGTCGATCAGCTCGGCGGCGCCCGGCTCGTCGATGGTGTCGTCGAGGAACTCGGGCACCTTGCCGGGCACGGCGGCCTGCCGTCGCCACTGCGCGTACCTCACCGCTTCGGCCAGGGCACGCACGGCCCGTTCGGCGGCGGGGTAGGCGGGAATCCGGCCGATCCGGATGCCGGGAACGCCGTCAGTGCCCGCGGCGGCACCGGCGCCGTCGTCGCTGCCCGCATCGGTGGCGGCGGTGGCTGTGCCGCTGCCGGTTCCGGGTGCTGAGGGGGTACGCGCAGGGGTGGGGCCGGTCGTGGTGGCGGCTCCGGCGCGCGGGGGTGTCGCGGCTGCGGAGGACTGTGTCGAAGGACGCGGCAGTGCGACCGTGCTGGTGGCCGCGGCGAGGGCCTCGGCCAGGCCGCCGATCTCCACATGGACGACGGCCACCGGCTTGGCGGGACCGGCCGCGGCGGCCGCGTGCAGCGCGGTCGCCAGCACCTCGCCGTCGCCCGATTCCGCCTCGCCGTTCTCGCCCACCCACGGGATCGCCGTCACGACCACCGAGTCGCAGCCCTCGTCGGCGAGGGCCTCGGCCAGGGCATCCCGGAAGTCCTGCGGGGTGGCCGCGGTGGTGAGGTCGCGGGGCGGGCGCGGGCGCAGCCCCTCGGCCAGACAGGCGTCGTACGTGAGCAGACCGAGCGATTCGGAGTTGCCGAGGATCGCGACCCGCGGGCCCGCCGGGAGGGGCTGATCGGCGAGGAGGAGACCCGCGTCGACCATCTCCGTCACGGTGTCGACGCGGATCACGCCCGCCTGCCGCATGAGCGCGGAGACCGTCGCGTCCGGGATCCGGCTGACCGGCACCGCATGGCCGGGCGGGGTGGAGCCGCTGTGCCGGGCGCCCTTCACCACGACCACCGGCTTCACGGCCGCGGTGCGCCGCGCGAGGCGGGTGAACTTGCGGGGGTTGCCGAGCGATTCGAGGTACAGCAGGGCGACATCGGTGTCCGGGTCCTCGTACCAGTACTGCAGGAAGTCGTTGCCCGAGATGTCGGCGCGGTTGCCGGCGGAGATGAAGGTGGACAGGCCTGCGCCGCGCCGGTAGAGCCCGGAGAGCAGCGCGATGCCGATCGCTCCGGACTGGGTGAAGAGGCCGATGCGTCCGGGGGCGGGCGGCTCGGGGGCGAGGGAGGCGTTCAGCCGGACGGCTTCGGAGTTGTTGATGACACCGAAGGCGTTCGGGCCGATGATCCGCATCCCGTACGAGCGGGCCTGGCGGACCAGTTCACGCTGCCTTTCCCTGCCTTCGGCGCCCCATTCGGCGTACCCGGCGGAGAGGACGACCAGGCCCTGGACACCGTGCTCACCGCAGTCGGCGACGGCCTCCGGAACCCGGTCGGCAGGGACGGCGACGACCGCTAGATCCACCTGTTCGTCGATCTCGCCGACGGAACGGTGGGCGGGGACACCGTCGATCGTGCCCTGGTCGGCGGCGAAGGCGCGGTTCACTGCGTACGTACGGCCGGTGAAGCCGGCCCCGAGGAGGTTGCGCAGGACCGTGCGGCCGACCCCGCCGGGAGTGCGGCCCGCGCCGATGACGGCGACCGATCCGGGGGCGAGCAGCCGTTGCACGGAGCGCGCCTCGGCCCGCTGCTCACGGCCGCGCTGCACGGCGAGCGACTCTGCGGTCGGTTCGAGGTCCAGGGTGAGATGGACGGAGCCGTCCTCGAAACTGCGCTGCTGGGTGTACCCGGCGTCTCGGAACACCTTGATCATCTTGTTGTTCGCGGGCAGCACCTCGGCAGCGAAGCGGCGGATGCCGCGCTCGCGGGCGACGGCCGCGATGTGTTCGAGGAGCGCCGATGCCACGCCCCGGCCCTGATGCGCGTCCTGGACGAGGAAGGCGACCTCGGCCTCGTCGGCGGGCGCGGAAGCGGGCCTGCCCCGCTCATCGATCCGGTCGTAGCGGACGGTCGCGATGAACTCGCCACCGACCGTGACCGCGAGCCCCACCCGGTCGACGTAGTCGTGATGGGTGAAGCGGTGCACGTCCCTGTCGGACAGACGCGGGTACGGGGCGAAGAACCGGTAGTACTTCGACTCGTCGGAGACCTGCTCGTAGAAGCTGACCAGCCGTTCGGCGTCGTCCGTGGTGATGGGCCTGATCCGGGCGGTTCCGCCGTCGCGGAGGACCACGTCCGCTTCCCAGTGGTCGGGGTACGCGTGATGCGGACTCTGCTCCGGCGAGGGCTGCATGCGCAAAGACTACGGCTCCGTCAGCGGTCGCGTAGGTCTTGGGGCCGGGGCAGTCTGAGGGGGCCGATCGGCGGTGGAGCACGGGTTGTGGGCGTGCCGCAGGTCGGCCGGAGCATCGCGCACCACATGAGAGACTGGTCTAGACAACCATTGATTCGTGAAGGGCAGAACCATGGCTGAGCGCCGCGTCAACGTCGGTTGGGCCGAGGGCCTGCACGCCCGCCCCGCTTCCATCTTCGTCCGTGCCGCTACGGCTTCCGGCGTCCCCGTGACGATCTCCAAGGCCGACGGCAACCCGGTGAACGCCGCCTCCATGCTCGCGGTGCTCGGTCTCGGCGCGCACGGCGGCGAGGAGATCGTGCTCGCGTCCGAGGCCGACGACTCCGAAGCCGCCCTGGACCGCCTGGCAAAGCTGGTCGCCGAGGGGCTCGACGAGCTCCCGGAGACCGTCTGAGCCATTTTCTGCAAGAGAGCCGCGGCACCCTTATTGAGGGCCGCGGCTTTTTCGCTTTCGCGACCCGGACGACCGGAGCAAATTCAGACAGCCCAAAGAAAGCCCTCGAAAAATTACGACTCTTTGTATACGGCGTAATCGTTAATTCCGAACACCCGTGGTGTTTACGGAATGTTGCGAAGTCCTCACCCGGTCGGCGCGCGAGGCGTCGGACCGGCGGCCCGGCCGGTCGGCGCGGCGCAGCCGGTGCGCGGCCGCGGCCCGTTCGGCGTGCTGAGTGGCCAGCGCCCTGGCCCGTTCCGCGTCACGCCGCGCCACCGCGTCCACAATGGCCCCGTGCTCGGCCCAGGAGTCCACCGGGCGGGCGGGCTGCTCGACCGTGTACATCCAGGCGATCTTGTGCCGGAGCTGGGTGAGCAGCGCGATCAGGCCGGGACTGCCGCAGGCCTGCGCCAACGTCTCGTGGAACCAGCCGCCCAGTGAGCGCAGGTCCTCCCCCTCGCCCCGCCGGGCCCGCTCCTGGCCGAGCCTGACCAGACCGCGCAATACCTTGAGATGCGCCTCGGTGCGGCGCTGCGCGGCGCGCGCGGCACCCAGCGGCTCCAGCAGCATCCGGACCTCCAGGAGGTCGGCGGCCTCCTCCTCGGTGGGCTCGGCGACACAGGCGCCCGCGTGCCGGCGGGTGACCACGAAGCCCTCGGACTCCAGGGTGCGCAGCGCTTCCCGTACCGGAACACGGGAGACTCCGTAACGGCGCGCCAGCAACTCCTCGGTGAGCCGGCTGCCGCGTTCGAAGACGCCGGAGACGATGTCGTCACGGATTGCCGTGCATACCGAATGCGCCGGAATGCGCATGTTCGAACCTCCGCCTTAATCCCCGCGAAACGCGGCCGACCGACGCCTGTTCTGAGACTCTATTGCAATGCAGCCGCATTTCCGATGCCGGGTGGAAATTCATGAATATCTTTTGGCCACAGGACGGGTTCGGGAAGCAGGTACTGCGGGCGGGCGCGGAGGCCGGGCACGGCGAAGGCCCCGGCGTGCCGCCGGGGCCTTCGAAGGGTTGCTGCGGGTGGAGCGTCGGTCAGACGCTGACGCCGTGGGCGCGCAGGTACGCGACGGGGTCCATGTCGGAGCCGTACGACGGCGTGGTCCGGGCCTCGAAGTGGAGGTGCGGACCGGTCGAGTTGCCGGTCGAGCCGGAAAGGCCGATCTGCTGGCCCGCGCCGACGCTCTGGCCGACGGAGACACCGATCGAGGAGAGGTGGCCGTACTGCGTGTACGTGCCGTCCGTCATCCGGAGCACGATGTTGTTGCCGTACGCGCCTCCCCAGCCGGCCTCGACGACCGTACCGGCGCCGACGGCGACGACGGAGCTGCCGGACGCGGCGTGGAAGTCGATGCCCGAGTGGCTGCCGGAGGACCAGAGCGAGCCGCTGGACTTGTAGCCGGTGGTGACGTACGAACCGGCGACCGGGAGCTGGAAGTACCCCAGGCGGGTGCGCTCGGCGGACCGGGCGGCGCGGGCCTTCTCGGCACGCGCCTCGGCCGCACGCTTCGCGTCGGCCTTGGCCTTCGCCTCGGCCTTCTTCTTGGCTTCGGCCTTCTTCTTGGCCTCGGCCTTCCGCTGGGCCTCCGCCTTCGCCTTCGCCGCGACATCGGCCTGGTGCTTCTGCGCGTCGGCCTGGGCATCGATCTGGTCGGCGAGGGCGCCCTCGATGGCGATGACCTGGTTCAGACCGGTCTCGCTGACGGAGGAGTGCGCGGCGAGGGCCGGAGAGGCCATGCCGCCTATGACGCCGGTGGTGGCCAGAGCGGCGACGCCGGCGATCTTCGCGCTGCTGCGCGTCAGTCGGCTCGGGGCACGATGCTTCCCGGTGGCACGGGTGAACGCCATGAAGTGGCTGATCCTTTCCTTCCTTCTCGCCTACCGGGTTAGCTGACGGGTTCGGAGCAGGAAGGTCTCCTACGGACGCCCCGGCCTCATCCGGGCTCAGGCATCCGATTCACCCCAGGGACTGCATGGGTCCCCGGCTCCCCAGGCTCGCGCCTGACGGGGACTCGGCGATGACTGCCCGGTATGTCGCGGTTGCGGCATACGAGTGACGGGCAGCCCAGCCGACGCTAAGCGGGGTCACTTGCATTCACCAAACGGACAGGCCGTTTTGTAGCGCATCCCACAGGGCAGACAGGCAACCTCCCCATCAAAACGGACAAAAAGGAAGACTCCGGCGAGATTTTGCTCACAGGAGTCTTCCTTCTGTCCCGATATGCAGTCATATGGTGGGTCGGTAGGCCGCCCGTTGCCTTCGGTGCTCGGTCGTACGTGAAGGTCGACCGGTGGACTGTCACACGCAACGGGCCGGCCGGGCGGGGGTCGCCCGCCTCGGCCCGGCCGGTCGTCCGGTGTCCACGACGGGTACGCCCGTCAGCCGGCGACCACCGACACCTCTCCGATGCCCAGGGCCCGGACCGGCTCCTCGATCTGTGATGCGTCACCGACGAGGATCGTGACCAGCCTGTCGTCCGGGAAGGCGTTGACCACCGCAGCAGTCGCCTCGACCGTGCCGGTCTCCGCGAGCCGGGCGTACAACTGTGCCTGGTAGTCGTCCGGCAGGTGCTGCTCGACCTGGTCTGCGAGGGTGCCCGCAACCGAGGCCGCCGTCTCGAACTTCAGCGGCGCGACACCCACGAGGTTCTGCACGGCCGTCTCACGCTCTTCATCCGTCAGCCCCTCGGCCGCCAGAGTCCGCAGGACCGTCCACAGGTCCTTCAGCGCCGGTCCCGTGGACTCCGTGTCCACCGATCCGCTGATGGCGAGCATCGCGGCACCGGTCGCCCCCGAGGCCGAATCCGGGGCCGACGACCGCAGCACCTGGGCGAAGGCCCGTACGCCGTAGGTGTAGCCCTTCTCCTCGCGCAGCACACGGTCCAGCCGGGAGGTGAGCGTGCCGCCCAGGCAGTACGTGCCCAGCACCTGGGCCGGCCACACGCTGTCGTGCCGGTCGGCGCCGATCCGGCCGATCAGCAGCTGCGTCTGCACCGCGCCCGGACGGTCGACGATCACCACTCGGCCGGTGTCGTCGGCGGTGATCGGCGGGGCGGGACGAGGCTCCGCGGTGTCTCCCGACCAGTCGCCGAGGGTGTCGGCGAGCAGGGCGTCCAGGTCGATGCCGGTGAGGTCACCGACGACCACGGCGGTCGCCGTGGACGGCCGGACGTGGGCGTCGAAGAAGGCGCGCACGGCCGCCGAGTCGATCCGCTCCACCGTCTCCTCGGTGCCCTGGCGCGGGCGCGACATCCGCGCTGCGGCCGGGAAGAGCTCCTTGGAGAGCTGCTTGGCGGCGCGCCGGGCCGGGTTGGCCTGCTCGTGCGGGATCTCATCGAGCCGGTTGCGTACCAGCCGTTCGATCTCGCTGTCGGCGAAGGCGGGCGCCCGCAGCGCCTCGGCGACCAGCGCGAGCGCCTTGGCCAGCCGCGAGGCCGGGACCTCCAGAGAGACCCGGACACCGGGGTGGTCGGCGTGCGCGTCGAGGGTGGCGCCGCAGCGCTCCAGCTCCGCGGCGAACTCCTCGGCGGTGTGCTTGTCGGTGCCCTCGGACAGCGCCCGCGACATGATCGTGGCCACGCCGTCGAGGCCCTCGGGCTCGGCGTCCAGCGGGGCGTCGAGGAAGATCTCGACTGCCACGACCTGCTGGCCGGGGCGGTGGCAGCGCAGCACCGTGAGGCCGTTGGGCAGGGCGCCGCGCTCCGGCGCAGGGAAGGCCCAGGGGCGGGCGAGGCCGGGGGCCGGCTGCGGGTGGTACTGCATCGAAACTCCAGTCGCGGCAGCGTCGGTCACTTGTCCGCTCCTTCGTGCGCGTCGGTGTCGTCGGCGCCGTCGGCGCCGGTCTCGGTGTCCGCTGCTTCTGCGGGCTCGGCCGATTCGACCGGCTCGTAGACCAGCACCGCCCGGTTGTCGGGGCGCAGCTGGGCCTCGGCGACCGCCTGGACCTCTGCCGCGGTGACATCGAGTACCCGCTGTACGGCGGTCAGGGCGAGCTGCGGGTCGCCGAACAGCACGGCGAACCGGCAGAGTTCGTCGGCGCGGCCCGCGACCGTACCGAGCCGGTCCAACCACTCGCGCTCCAACTGGGCCTGCGCACGTTCCATTTCCTCGGGCGTGGGGCCCTCGGCGGCGAACCGGGCAAGCTCCTCGTCGACCGCTGCCTCGATCTGCGGCACCTCTACGCCGCCGGACGTCTTGACGTCCAGCCAGCCGAGCGAGGGCGCACCGGCCAGCCGCAGCAGCCCGAAGCCGGCCGCCACGGCCGTGCGGTCACGGCGGACCAGGCGGTTGTGCAGCCGCGACGACTCGCCGCCGCCGAGCACGGTCAGCGCGAGGTCGGCCGCGTCACATTCACGGGTGCCGTCGTGCGGCAGCCGGTAGGCGGCCATCAGCGCCCGCGCCGGAACCTCCTCGTGCACCTCTTCGCGCAGCTGCTCGCCGATGGTCTCGGGGAGCGTGCCGTCGCGCGGCGGCTGCTTGCCGTCGTGGGACGGGATGGAGCCGAAGTACTTCTCGATCCAGGCGAGGGTCTGCTCGGGGTCGATGTCGCCGACGACCGAGAGCACCGCGTTGTTGGGCGCGTAGTACGTACGGAAGAAGGCGCGGGCGTCCTCGAGGGTCGCGGCGTCCAGGTCCGCCATCGAGCCGATCGGCGTGTGGTGGTACGGGTGGCCCTCGGGGTAGGCCAGTGCTGTCAGCTTCTCGAACGCCGTGCCGTAGGGAACGTTGTCGTAGCGCTGGCGGCGCTCGTTCTTGACGACGTCGCGCTGGTTCTCCATGGACTCCTCGTCGAGCGCGGCGAGCAGCGAGCCCATCCGGTCGGCCTCGAGCCAGAGAGCCAGCTCCAGCTGGTGCGTGGGCATGGTCTCGAAGTAGTTGGTGCGCTCGAAGCTGGTGGTCCCGTTGAGCGAACCGCCGGCTCCCTGCACCAGCTCGAAGTGTCCGTTCCCCTTGACCTGGCCGGAGCCCTGGAACATCAGGTGCTCGAAGAGGTGAGCCAGACCGGTACGTCCCTTGACCTCGTGGCGCGAGCCGACGTCGTACCAGAGGCAGACCGCGGCGACCGGGGTCAGATGGTCCTCGGAGAGCACCACGCGCAGGCCGTTGGCCAGACGGTGCTCGGTCGCTGTCAAGCCGCCGGAGCCGGCCTGGGCTGTGGCCGTGTGACCCATGGGCATGTACGTCCCTTCGATCGCGATACTGGATTTCCTGCGAGACCTGCCACTGTAAGCAAGCGCAGAGACACCTGGCGAAGTTCCCATACCGCGGAAGTTCGCGTGAAAGAGGGGCGCATCCCCCGCGGGATGGGGCGTGAAACCACCTCGGCAGGGGTCGGGAACGGCTCTTGGGACGGGTCGAGGTCGGCGATGTCAGCGCGGCGGTCCACAATGGTCCGCGTCAGAACCTGAGGTTGCCCGAACAGAATCCGTGAAGGAGTCGCAGCAGCGATGGCCCGCCGCAGCACGAAGACCCCGCCGCCGGACGACTTCGAGGAGAAGATCCTCGACATCGACGTCGTCGACGAAATGCAGGGCTCCTTCCTTGAGTACGCGTACTCGGTGATCTACTCACGGGCCCTGCCGGACGCCCGTGACGGCATGAAGCCGGTGCACCGCCGCATCGTGTACCAGATGAACGAGATGGGCCTGCGCCCCGACCGCGGCTATGTGAAGTGCGCCCGTGTCGTCGGCGAGGTCATGGGCAAGTTGCACCCGCACGGCGATGCGTCGATCTACGACGCGCTGGTCCGTCTGGCACAGCCGTTCTCCATGCGGCTCCCCCTGGTCGACGGCCACGGCAACTTCGGCTCGCTCGGAAACGACGACCCGCCGGCCGCCATGCGGTACACCGAGTGCCGGATGGCCGACGCGACGTCACTGATGACGGAGTCGATCGACGAGGACACCGTCGCTTTCCAGTCGAATTACGACGGTCAGGAGCAGGAGCCGACCGTCCTCCCTGCCGCGTACCCGAACCTCCTGGTCAACGGGTCGTCCGGGATCGCGGTCGGCATGGCGACCAATATGCCGCCGCACAACCTGGGCGAGGTCATCGCCGCCGCCCGCCATCTGATCAGGCATCCGGGTGCGGACCTGGAGACCCTGATGCGGTTCGTCCCCGGTCCCGATCTGCCGACGGGTGGCCGGATCGTGGGCCTGGGTGGCATCAAGGATGCGTACGCCGGCGGCCGCGGCACGTTCAAGATCCGTGCGACCGTCGCCGTGGAAAATGTGACGGCGCGCCGCAAGGGTCTGGTCGTCACCGAACTTCCCTTCGCCGTCGGCCCGGAGAAGGTGATCGCCAAGATCAAGGATCTGGTCTCGGCGAAGAAGCTCCAGGGCATCGCGGACGTGAAGGACCTGACCGACCGCGAGCACGGCCTGCGCCTGGTCATCGAGGTGAAGAACGGTTTCGTGCCGGAAGCCGTGCTGGAGCAGCTCTACAAGTTGACTCCCATGGAGGATTCCTTCGGTATCAACAATGTGGCGCTGGTCGACGGACAGCCGCTCACTCTGGGCCTCAAGGAGCTCCTCGAGGTCTATCTCGACCACCGCTTCGACGTGGTGCGCCGGCGCAGCGAGTTCCGCCGGGGCAAGCGTCGCGACCGGCTGCATCTGGTCGAGGGCCTGCTCGTCGCACTGATCGACATCGACGAGGTCATCCGGCTCATCCGGTCCAGCGACAACTCGGCGCAGGCGAAGGAGCGGCTCATCGAGCACTTCTCGCTGAGCGAGACCCAGACGCAGTACATCCTTGACACCCCGCTGCGCCGGCTGACCCGGTTCGACCGGATCGAGCTGGAGAGCGAGCGGGACCGGCTCAACACCGAGATCGACGAGCTGACCGCCATCCTCGAATCGGACACCGAGCTGCGCAAGCTCGTCTCCTCCGAACTGGCCGCGGTCGCCAAGAAGTTCGGCACCGACCGGCGTACGGTGCTGCTGGAGTCAGCCGGTTCGCAGGTTGCCTCGGTGCCGCTCGAGGTCGCGGACGACCCGTGCCGGGTGCTGTTGTCCTCGACCGGCCTGCTGGCCCGTACCGCCAATGACGATCCGATCGTCTTCGCCGAGGACACCAAGCGTGCCAAGCACGATGCGATCGTGTCGGCCGTACCGGCGACGGCCCGCGGCGATGTGGGCGTGGTGACGTCCACGGGGCGGCTGCTGCGGCTCACGGTGATCGATCTGCCCCAGCTGCCGGACACCCATGCCGCGCCCAATCTTTCGGGCGGTGCGACGGTTTCGGAGTTCCTCACGCTGGAGAGCGACGAGGAGGTCATCTGCCTCACCACGCTCGACGAG
Organism: Streptomyces sp. NPDC058239; assembly: GCF_042882185.1. Classification (NCBI taxonomy): domain Bacteria; kingdom Bacillati; phylum Actinomycetota; class Actinomycetes; order Kitasatosporales; family Streptomycetaceae; genus Streptomyces; species Streptomyces sp. NPDC058239. Next base: position 26,932 of record NZ_JBHVWS010000055.1, on the reverse strand, counting down.
GCATCCCCCGGCCTGGCGATCGGCACTCTTCAGGGGGTCGTCAAGCGGGTGGTGCCGGACTACCCGGCCAACAAGGACGAGTTGGAGGTCATCGCGCTCAAGGACGGTGACCGGATCGTCGGCGCGGCCGAACTGCGCACGGGCGAGGAGGACCTGGTCTTCATCACGTCCGACGCTCAGTTGCTGCGCTACCCGGCGGCACAGGTGCGGCCGCAGGGCCGGCCCGCGGGAGGCATGGCGGGGATCAAACTCACGGCGGGTGCCGAGGTGATCTCGTTCACGGCGGTGGATCCGGCGGCGGACGCCGTGGTGTTCACGGTGGCGGGCTCGCACGGCACGCTGGACGACTCGGTGCTGACGTCCAAGCTCACCCCGTTCGACCAGTATCCGCGCAAGGGCCGGGCCACCGGTGGGGTGCGCTGCCAGCGGTTCCTCAAGGGCGAGGACGTTCTGGTGTTCGGCTGGGCGGGCGCGACGCCTGCCCGGGCCGCGCAGAAGAACGGCACGCCGACCGAGCTGCCGGAGCCCGACCCGCGGCGCGACGGTTCGGGGACCCCGCTGGCCAAGCCGGTCGCGGTGATCGCGGGGCCGGTGTAGGCAGTCGGCCGACGACGGGTGGCCTGCCGCTACGCGTCGTCGGGCCGTTGCACGTACCGCAGGACGCCCCACATGCTTCGTTCATGTGCGGCGTCCTGCGTCGTGTCAGGCGTCGGCGCGACGCTCTCGCGGCAGTCGGCCAGCTCCTTGTGCAACTGCTCCGGATCGATACCTGAGCCGATCAGTACCAGCTGTGTGAGGCGCGGTTCGCCACGGGTCCACGGCTGCGGGTCGAACCGCAGGAACCTGCCGACCGCGTGCAGGACGTACTTGTTGCCGCGGTCGCCCACGCCGAAGTCGACAAACCCTTTGATCCGGTAGAGACCCTGCGGCCTGGAGTCGAGAAACTCCATCAATCGGCGGGGTTTCATGGGTACGTCCGTGGTGAAGGACACGCTCTCGTACGCGGCATGCAGATGGTGACCGTGTCCGGCGCTGGCCTCTTCCTCGGCCCTCTCCGCCAGGAGCAGATCCTCGAAGGTGAGCTGGTGCGCCTTCTCCTCACCGTCCGGCCGCAGCGCCGGATCGAAGAGCAGTTCGGGGTCGATGCGTCCGTACGTGGCGCAGATGACGGCGGCCGCGCTGCCACCCGCCGCTGGCCGGCCGGCCGGGGCACCTGCGCCAGCGATGACGTCCCGGATACGGGCCTGTTCCTCGCTCCCGACCCGGTCGGTCTTGTTGAGCACGACAAGATCGGCGACAGCGAGATGGCGGTCGATCTCCGGATGACGCTCCCGGCTGGCATCGAACTCCGCGGCATCGACGACCTCCACCAGTCCCCCGTACACGATGTGCGGATTGTCGCTGGCCAGGAGCATGCGCACGAGCTCCTGCGGCTCCGCCAGTCCGCTGGCCTCGATGACGATCACGTCGAGGCGGGCGGCGGGCCGGGTCAGCGTCTCCAGGAAGGTGTCGAGTTCGCTCACGTCGACCGCGCAGCACAGGCATCCGTTGCCCAGTGAGACCGTCGAGCCGACCTGCCCCGAGACCGTCATGGCGTCGATCTCGATGGAGCCGAAGTCGTTGACGATCACGCCGATCCGGTTTCCCGCACGGTTGCGGAGGAGGTGGTTGAGCAGTGTCGTCTTGCCGGATCCCAGGAACCCCGCAAGGACGATGACCGGGATCTGCTGCTTGCGGGGCGGGGACGACGGGTTCAACGGGGACCTTCCTCGGGGACGTCAGGGCGCCGGGACCGGCTGCGGCGGGGGCGTGCCGACGTATCGGGCCGCCGGACGAATGATCTTCGAGTCCTCCGCCTGCTCCAGGATATTGGCGCTCCAGCCGACCACCCGCGCCGCACAGAACGTCGGCGTGAACATCTCGCGCGGCAGCCCGCACAGCTCCATGACGACTCCGGCGTAGAACTCCACGTTGGTGTGCAGCTCACGGCCCGGCTTGAGGTCGGCGAGGATCGCCTCGACCTGCCGTTCGACCTCGACGGCGAAGTCGACGAGCGGGCCGCCGAAGCCCTGGGCGATTTCGCGCAGCATGCGTGAGCGCGGGTCCTCGGTGCGGTACACGGGGTGACCGAAGCCCATGATCCGCTCACCCGCGAGCACCCGTTCGCGGATCCAGCCGTCGATGCGGTCGGGGGTGCCGATGGCGTCCAGGCTGTCGAGGGCGCGGCTGGGTGCTCCGCCGTGCAGCGGTCCGGAGAGCGCGCCGACGGCCGCCACCAGACAGGCCGCGACATCGGCGCCGGTGGAGGCGACGACGCGGCCGGTGAAGGTCGAGGCGTTGAAACCGTGGTCGATGGTGGAGATCAGGTACTGCTCCACGGCCCTCACGCGTGCGGCGTCCGGTACGGAACCGGTGAGCATGTAGAGGTAGTTGGCCGCGTAGGGCAGATCGTCGCGCGGTTCGACCGGTTCGAGGCCCTGGCCGAGCCGGTGCAGGGCCGTGAGCACGGTGGGGACGGCGGCGCAGGCGGCCAGGGCGTCGCTGCGGCGCCGGTCGGCGTCGATGTCGTACACCGGCCGGAAGCCGGCCGAGGCGCCGAGGAGCGAGAGGGCGGTGCGCAGGCCGGCCAGGGGTCCGGAGACGGCTCCCGCGCGGGCTATGGCGGGCAGGGCCTCGCGTACTTCCGCGGGCAGGCGGCGCAGTGCGGCTGTACGGGCGGCGAATTCGGCACCGGCTGCGGCATCGGGCAGCGTGCCCTCGAACATCAGGTACCAGACGTCCTCGAAGCTGCGGGTCTGTGCCAGTCCGATCGCCGAGTACTGCCGGTAGTGGTAGAAGCCCTCGCGCCCGCGGACATCGCCGAGGGCCGTGTCGGTGACGACGACTCCGGCGAGCCCTCGGGGTACGTCGAGCGGGATTCCGCTGGTCATGGTCGGCATCTCTTCCTCCGTGAGCGTCCCGGTGGATCTCATCAACATTGATCCGACAATCTATGATTGACTTCAATCCTGTCAATGTTGATTGAATCAATATGGATACGGTTGGCGACATGAAGGATCAAGCAGCACCCGGCGACGGCCCAGGCGCGACGGCCCCGCAGCGGCTCAGCACCCGGGAGACGGCTGAGCGCCTCGGTGTGAAGCCCGAGACGGTGTACGCCTATGTCAGCCGGGGCCAGCTGAGCAGCATGCGCGCTCCCGGCGGACGCGGCAGCACGTTCGATGTCGCGGAGGTCGATGCGCTGGCCCGGCGCACGGGCCGCCGGGAGTCCTCGGCCGCCACCGGCGATCTGGTCTTCCGTACCGGCATCACCCTGATCGAGAGAGACCGCTACTACTTCCGTGGCGTCGACGCGACCGCGCTGGCCAGGCAGTACGCCTACGAGGAGGTCGCCGAATGGCTCTGGACCGGAGATCTGCGGCCCGGCATCCGCTTCACTGCACCTGCCGAGGTGCTGGCTGCGGCACGCCGGGCGGTCGAAGCGCTGCCCGCGCACAGCGGCTCGACGGACCGGCTGCGGGTGGCCGTGATCGCCGCGGCGACCGCCGATCCGCTCCGCTTCGACCTCTCGCGCGAGGCAGTGCTCGCCAGTGCACGGAGCCTGATTCCGACCCTGGTCGGAGCGCTGCCCCTGGCCTCGGATACGCCTTCGACGGGTGACGGATCCGAAGGAAGGGCGGACGGGAGCGGGGCCGGGCTGGCACGGCAGCTGTGGCCGAAGCTCACTGCCCGGCCGGCCGACGAGCCGTCAGTCGCCGCGCTGGACGCCGCCCTCGCCCTGCTGATCGACCACGATCTCGCGGCGTCGACACTGGCCGCCAGGGTCGCCGCATCCGCCCATGCCCATCCGTACGCGGTGGTCTCCGCGGGCCTGGGAGTCCTGGAGGGCCCGCTGCACGGGGCCGCGAGCGGTCTGGCGCACCGAATGCTGACCGAGGTCCTGGAGCGGGGCAGCGCGGTACCGGTGGTCGCGGATCATCTCCGTACCGGACGCAGGGTCCCGGGGCTCGGCCACCGCCTGTACACCTCCGAGGACCCGCGGGCGCAGACGCTGTTCGCCCTGCTCGCAGACGTCCCGCAGGCAGCCCCCGCACTTGCCGCAGCGCGCGACGTGGTCACCACGGCCGCCCGCCACGCACCCCTGCACGCCAATGTCGACCTGGCGCTCGCCGTGCTCTCGGTCTCCTCGGACATGGCCGCGGAGGCGGGCGAGACGGTGTTCGCGGTGTCACGCACGGCGGGCTGGATCGCGCATGCGCTGGAGGAGTACGGGGAACGGCCACTGCGTATACGCCCCAGTGGCCAGTACGGAGGCCCCCGTCCCCCTCAGCCGCTGCCCACCGCCATGGGTGGCCCGATGCAATAGACAGTCCGTACAACGCAAATTCGGGACAGTCAGCGAGAAGCGGTGCGCGGCGGCTGGGCGGTGGAGCCCCGTACCACCAGTTCCGGCTCGAAGAGCAGCTCGTCGGACGGCACGGTACGCCCCCCGATCTGCACGCAGAGCAGCTCGACGGCGGCGCGCCCCATGGCCTCGATCGGCTGCCGGACGGTGGTCAGCGGAGGCTCGGTGCAATTCATGAAGGCCGAGTCGTCGTAACCGACGACCGAGACATCGGCGGGGACCGAAAGACCGCGACGGCGCGCGGCGCGCACAGCTCCGAGCGCGAGCGGATCGCTGGCGCAGATGATGCCCGTGACGCCCTGGTCGAGCAGGCGCATGGCGGCGGCCTGCCCGCCCTCCAGCGAGAACATGGCCCGGGCCACCCACTCGTCCGGCACGGTGGTGCCCGACTCCGCGGCGATCGCGCGGGCGGCGGCCAGTTTGCGCTGCGAGGGGACGTGGTCGGAGGGGCCGAGCACCAGGCCGATGCGCTCGTGGCCGAGCGAGACGAGATGGCGCCAGGCCTGTTCCACGGCGACGGAGTCGTCGCAGGAGACCCCGGGGAAGCCGAGATGGTCGATGGCCGCATTGATCAGGACGACCGGGATCCTGCGGTCGGCGAGCACCTTGTAGTGGTCGTGCGGGGCGTCGGCCTGGTGGTAGAGCCCACCGGCGAAGACGACACCCGACACCTGCTGCTGAAGGAGCAGTTCGACATAGTCGGACTCGGAGACGCCGCCCTTGGTCTGGGTGCACAGCACCGGGGTGAGCCCCTGCTGGGCGAGCGCGCCGCCGACGACCTCGGCAAAGGCGGGGAAGATCGGGTTCTGCAGCTCGGGCAGGACCAGGCCGACGAGCCGGGCCCGCTCGCCGCGCAACTGGGTCGGGCGCTCGTAACCGAGGACATCGAGCGCGGAGAGGACGGCCTTCCGGGTGGCGTCGGAGACGCCGGGCTTGCCGTTGAGCACCCGGCTGACCGTGGCCTCGCTGACTCCCACCTTCTGCGCCACCTGAGCAAGTCGTCGCGTCATGCGCGCAAGATTAGCGCAAGAAGTGCAAGTGGATTACGTAAATATGAAAACGAGCAGAATCCCGGAAAGTGGAAGGGAATTTCGGAAAGCACCGGAATGTCCTCTACCGTTCATACGATGAGAGCCGTACCGCCCACCGCCAGGAGAGCACGCCGACTCGGCTGGCCGCAGCGGGTCTTCTCCCAGGTCCTGCTGATGCAGCTGGCCATCGCCACCGGTGTCACCGTACTCGCCACCGGCCTCTTCCTGGCACCCCTCAGCGCACAGCTCGACGATCAGGCGATGCGCCGTGCACTCGCCATCGCGCAGAGCACGGCGGCCCAGCCGCAGATCGCGGAGTCGCTGCTCTCCACGGCCCCGGCCCCCACCGGGCCCGTACAGACCGCGGCCGAGCGGATCAGACGCGCCACCGGCGCCGAGTACATCGTCGTCATGGACCGGCGCGGGGTGCGCTGGTCGCACACCGATGCCGACCAGATCGGCAAGGTCGTTTCCACCGACCCGAGCGACGCGCTCGCGGGCCGGAACGTCATGGAGATCGACAGCGGCACGCTCGGCCGCTCGGCCCGCGGGAAGGTGCCGCTGCGCGACGGGACGGACCGCATCGTGGGCGCGGTCTCCGTCGGGATCGCGTACGACAGTGTCCGCGCCCGGCTCCTCGCGGCGATTCCCGGGCTGTTCGCCTACGCGGGCGGGGCGCTCGCTATCGGGGCGTTGGCCGCCTATCTGATCTCCCGACGCCTCCAGCGGCAGACCCATGACCTCGCCTTCTCCGATATCTCCGCGCTGCTGACGGAGCGCGAGGCGATGCTGCACAGCATCCGGGAAGGAGTCGTGGCACTCGACCGGACCGGCCGCATCCGGCTCCTGAACGACGAGGCGCAGCGGCTGCTCGGACTCGGCCCCGATGCCGCGGGCCGCCCTCTCGACGCAGTGCTCGGCCAGGGGCGGACCGCCGATGTACTGGCCGGCCGGGTGGTCGGCGACGATCTGCTGACGGTGCAGGGCACCCGGGTCCTGCTGGCCAACCGGATGCCGACCGACGACGGCGGCGCCGTCGCCACCCTCCGCGACCGCACGGAACTCGAACATCTCGGCCGCGAACTCGACTCCACCCGAGGCCTGATCGACGCGCTGCGGGCCCAGGACCACGAGCACGCCAACCGGATGCACACCCTCCTGGGGCTGCTGGAGCTGGACATGCACCAGGACGCCATGGAGTACGTCACCGAGATCGTCGGCGTCCACCGGGCAACGGCCGAGCAGGTCACCGAGAAGGTGCACGACCCACTGCTGGCCGCGCTCCTGGTCGGCAAGGCCACGGTCGCGGCGGAACGCGGCGTCGCGCTCCGCATGGCCCCCGGGACCCTGCTCCCGGACCGGCTGGTGGACCCTCGCGGGCTGGTCACCGTCGTCGGCAATCTCGTGGACAACGCACTGGACGCGGCGGCCGGAGGGGATGGCGCCCTGATCGAGGTGGGCCTGCGCGCCGAGGGCCGTACCGTGGTACTGCGGGTCCGCGACAGCGGCCCCGGCGTTCCGCACGGGCAACGCGAATCGATCTTCACGGAGGGCTGGTCGACGAAGGAACTCCCGGCGCACGGCAAGCGCGGCCTGGGCCTTGCACTGGTGCGGCGGCTGGCGGAACGGCAGGGTGGCGGAGTCACTGTCGACGGGGCCGCGGACGGTGGCGCCGAGTTCACCGTCGTACTGCCGGAAGCCTTGGCCGCCCCGGAGATGACGGACCCTGAAATGGCTGAACGGGAAATGACCGAACCGAAAACCGGCATCGCGGGAGAGACTCAGTGATCGAGGTCCTGGTCGTGGACGACGACATCCGGGTCGCGAAGGTCAATGCGGCCTATGTCTCCAAGGTGCCGGGATTCCGGGTGGCCGCCCAGGCGCACTCCGCCGCCGAGGCACTCGCCACGATCGAGGGACAGCGTGTGGATCTGGTCCTGCTGGACCACTACATGCCCGACCGCAACGGTCTGACGATGGTGCGTGAGCTGCGCAGGCTCGGTCACCACACCGACGTGATCATGGTGACGGCGGCGCGCGACGTCGCCACCGTCCAGGAGGCCATGCGACATGGCGCGCTGCAGTACCTGGTGAAGCCGTTCACCTACGCGGGGCTGCGTACCAAGCTGGAGGCGTACGCAACTCTGCGCCACACCCTCGAAGGCGGCGGTGAGGCGGAGCAGGGTGAGGTGGACCGGCTCTTCGGCGCCCTGTGGGCGGCGGGTGAACCCGACCTGCCCAAGGGCCACTCACCGACTACGGCGGAGCTGGTCAAACATGCACTCCGGAGCGCCGAAGGGCCGCTCTCCGCGCAGGAGATCGCGGAGAGCGCCGGGATGAGCCGGCAGACTGCCCAGCGCTATCTGAAGCTCCTGGAAAGGACCGGCAGGGTGCGGCTGACACTGCGGTACGGCGAGACGGGCCGCCCGGAACACCGCTACACCTGGTCCACCGGCGGGCAGGCCTGAGAGATCCGGTCCGCACGGTGCACACGCGCGGTTACGCCGCCCCTGCCCCGGTCAGCGCACGGACCTCGGTCTCCGCATGTTTGGCGGCGTCGGGCGGCTCGGTGGACGTGAGCGTTCCGATCCAGCCGGCCAGGAAGCCCAGCGGGATGGAGACCAAGCCGGGGTTCTCCAGGGGGAAGAGCTGGAAGTCGGCGCCGGGGAAGAGCGAGGTGGAGCTGCCGGAGACGACCGGGGAGAGCAGCACGAGCAGCACGGCGGGGATCAGGCCGCCGTAGACCGACCAGACCGCTCCCCGGGTGGTGAAGTTCCGCCAGAACAGGGAGTACAGGAGCACGGGAAGATTGGCCGAAGCGGCGACGGCAAAGGCGAGCCCCACCAGGAACGCCACATTCAGGTCCTGGGCGACCAGACCGAGCCCGATGGCGGCCACCCCGATCCCCGCTGCGGCGACCCGGGCCACGGTGACCTCGCTGTACTGCTTGGAGTCAGGACGCCTGAGCGAGGCGTAGAGGTCATGGGCCACCGAGGCGGATGAGGCGAGGGTGATCCCCGCGACGACGGCAAGGATGGTCGCGAAGGCGACGGCAGCGACCACGGCGAACAGAATCGTTCCCCCGGTGGATCCTTCGCCACCACCGAGGACCAGGGCCAGCAGCGGAACCGCTGTGTTCCCCGCGGGATTCGACGCTCGTACCTCCGCCGAGCCGACCAGTGCCGCCGCCCCGAATCCAAGCACGATCGTCATCAGGTAGAAGCTGCCGATGAGCCCGATGGACCAGACGACCGAGCGGCGGGCCGCACGGGCGGTGGGCACGGTGTAGAACCTCGACAGGATGTGCGGCAGCCCCGCGGTACCGAGTACCAGGGCCAGGCCCAGGCTGATGAAGTCGATGCGTGCCGTCCAGTGTCCGCCGTACCGGAGGCCGGGCGAGAGGAACCGTCTTCCATGCCCGCTCCGTTCGGCGGCGGAGTTGAGCAGGGCATTGAAGTTGCCGTGGAAGTGGACCAGAACGAGCACGGTGAGCACGACCGCTCCCGCCATCAGCAGAACGGCCTTGACGATCTGGATCCAGGTGGTGGCACGCATCCCTCCAAGCGATACGTAGATCACCATGAGCGCCCCGACACCGATGACGGTCCAGGAACGGGCGGCGCTGCTCGTACCGCCGAGAAGCAGGGCGACCAGGCTGCCCGCACCCACCATCTGTGCGACGAGATAGAGCACGGAGACGGTGACGGACGAGGTGCCGGCGGCGATCCGGACCGGGCGCTCCGCCATCCTCGCCGCCACCACGTCGGCGAGTGTGAACCGGCCGCAGTTGCGGACCAGTTCGGCGACCAGGAGCAGGACGACGAGCCAGGCGACGAGGAACCCGACCGAGTAGAGCATGCCGTCGTAGCCGAAAAGGGCGATCAGACCGGAAATGCCGAGGAAGGATGCGGCCGACATGTAGTCGCCGGCGATGGCGAAACCGTTCTCCATGGGGGAGAACAGCCGGCCGCCCGCATAGAACTCCTCCGCCGAACCGCGTCGGTTACGGCTCACCCAGGTGGTGATGGCAAGCGTCACCGCGATGAAGGCGCTGAACAGCAGGAGCGCCAGAGTCTGGTGGTTCCCGTTCAACGCCCGATCCCCCGCGTCATCTCCTGTGTCTCCCAGCGCAGATCGAGTGCGGCCCGGTCCCTGCGCAGTCGTGCGTGACGTGCGTACGCCCCGGTGAGAAGGAACGTCGTGAGGAACTGCCCGAGCCCCGCGACCATCGCGACATTGACCGCGCCGGCCACCGGACGGGCCATCAGCCCGGGCGCGGTGATCGCGACGACGACGTAGGCGAGATACCAGACGAGGAAGGCGAGGGTGGCGGGGATGACGAACCGCCGGTACCGACGGCGCACTTCCTGGAAGGCCTCGCTGCGCTGCACCTCCAGATAGACGTCGGCCGCACTGTGGCCGCACTGCGGGTCAGCGGGCCCGGGTGGTCCGGCGGGAGCGAAGCTCCCCGCACCGTCCGGCTCGCCCCATCCGGAGGCCAGCGCGTCGTCCCACGGGTCGTCGAGGCGCATCCCTGCGGCCTCGCGCCCTGCTTCCTTCTCCACCGAACAACTCCCCTTGTCCACGGACCACTTCGGCCGTGTACCCAAGAATGGGCAGATCGGGAAGATCCCGGGCATTCATTCGCCGGTCTTCACCACTTCAGGTGAAGGTTGACCCGGGCGGCTGTGCGAGGCCCCGAACGTACGCATAGCGAACGGCCTGTGCCCGGTCGCGTACCCCGGCCTTGGCGAAGAGGTTGTTGATGTGGCTTTTCACGGTGGCCTGCGAAATCTGCAGCCTGCGGGCGATCTCCAGGTTGGACAGCCCCTCCGCGATCAGAACCAGCACTTCCAGCTCACGTGGTGTCAGGCCGTCGGGCAGTTGGGGCTCGGGGGCCGAACCGGGCAGCGGGGGCTGCGTGGTGACGCGCTCCAGCAGACGGCGCTGCACGGAAGGCGAGAGCCCGGCCTCGCCCGACAGCACAGCCTGGATGGCCCGCACGATCTCATCGCCCCCGGCGTCCTTGGTGAGATAGCCCCGGGCACCCGCCTGCAGCGCGGGGAAGAGCGAGTCGTCATCCGCGAATGTCGTGAGCACCACCACCTGGGTTCCCGGATACTCCTTGCGGATCCGCCGTGTTGCCTCCGCCCCGTCGCAACGGGGCATCCGCAGATCCATCAGAACCACGTCGGGAGCCAGCTCGGCCACGAGCGCGACGGCCTCTTCACCGTCCTTCGCCGACCCGACCACCTCGATTCCGGGCAGCAGCCCCAACAACATCACGATTCCTTCGCGCACCACCGACTGATCATCGGCGACCACGACCCGCGCGTTCACGCGGGCACCCGCAGACTCACCACGAAACCCTCCTCGCCGGGACCGGCCTCCAGCGTCCCGCCCATCAGCTCGGCCCGCTCTCTCATCCCCAGCAGACCGTATCCGGAGCCACTGGCGGCAAGCTCCTCCTCGTGTCCGTGCCCACCCGAGTCCCGGACCTCCAGGGCGATTTCGTCCGGTAGATACTCCAGCCGTACGAGGACCCTGGCCCCCGGTGCATGCTTGCGCACATTGGTCAGGGCCTCCTGTGCCACCCGCCGGACCGTCTGCGACGCCTCGGCGGTCAGCGTCCGCTGTTCCCCGAACACGCCGACCTCGGCAGGCTCCGCGGCCACCAGCTGCCGCAGGAAGTCCTCCACCGGGGTCACCTCCCCCCGGAGGGCCGACAGAGCCTGCCGGGTCTCCGCAAGCCCCCCACGCGCCATGGAGCGTGCCGCCACCACCCGCTCGAGTACCCGGTCCCGGAACTCCCCCGCGGGCTCCCGCTCGATCAGCAGTCGCGCCGCCTCCAGATGTACCAGCTGCGCCGAGAGGCTGTGAGCGAGCACGTCATGGATCTCCCGGGCGATCCTGGCCCGCTCGTCCAGGGCAGCCGTCTCGGCCTCCGCCGCGCGGGCCGCCCGCTCCTGCGCGAGAAGTCTCTGTGCGCTGCCGCGGGCCTCGGCATCCAGTCTGATCACGTAGCCCGCCAGGGAGAGGCCCGCTGTGGTCATGGCCGTGGTCAGCCAGCCGTCAGTATTGACGGCGGCGTACGCGCCGAGTGCGACGGCCGTGGTCGGGAGGCCAGCTGCGAGCGGCAGCCTCTCCAGCGCGGCAACCGCGCAACCGCACCAGAGGATCACCGCGGGCACACCGGCGCCGACCTGTTGCGCACCGAGCGCCGCCACCATCAGCAACGCCAGAAGTCCCAGCGACGGCCACAGCCGGTGTTCCAGGCTGGTCCGGAAAAACGCCCACGCGGCAACAGCACAGCCCAGAACGCCCACCAGCCCGAGCGCAACTTCCCAGGGCCCGAACCGCCCGCCGGTCAATGTGCCCCAGAACATGGCGGTGAGCAGACCCAGCCGGATGGACCAGGCGATCGCCGCCCGTGGACGGGCGCGGCTCCCCCGTGAGAGGGCTTCCCTGGACGGCCAGCTCGTCCAGATCGTGCGAGTCACACGCGGTCCTTCCACGCCGGCTGCGACGACATCCCGTCGGCAGAGCCACCGTACGCCGGACGTATCTGCCCGGCCCGCCACATCAGCACACCACTGCGCACCGCCAACGTGACCGCGAGAGCCGACAGCAGTGCGGCGCTGCCCTGATGTATACCCATCAGCGCGGCAGCCCCGTAGAGGGCCGCCCGCAGCGCCAGTCCCCCTGTCCAGACGAAGACGGTGGCCTTGGTGCCCTTGCTCCACAGCGAGCCGTCCGCCTCGCGCCACAGCCGAGAGGTCCAGCCCCAGCCGGCGCCGGTCACCAGCCCCACAGCCAGCTCTGCACCCAGGACCGCCATGGACAGCGCCTCGTGACGCGGATCCACCAGCCCGGGCTCGCGCAGCGACATGACGAGGAGGATGCCTGGCAGGATCCACCAGCGCTTGTCGTCGGAGATCCGCCGTGCCGAGCACTGGCGGACCACGACAACAGCGATGACGGCGACGATCACCAGGACATTGACGAGCCCGGACATGGCTGCCTCCGAGATACGAGAAGGTTGAACGCCTTCGACGCTACGGAAACGGCCAGGTCAGGGAATCGGCTCAGGGGTTGATCCTGGGTGGAGTCGCCGTCTCCACCCAGGGGTGGAGACGGCGACGCTCAGGCGTCGATGCGTGAGCGGTCCAGGGTGGCGGCCGAGCTGGTGATGAACTCCTTGCGCGGCGCCACCTCATTGCCCATCAGCAGATCGAAGACCTGCTCGGACGATTCCAGGTCGCCGATGTTGATCCGCCGCAGTGTGCGGTATCGGGGGTCCATCGTGGTCTCCGCCAGCTGGTCGGCGTCCATCTCGCCCAGACCCTTGTAGCGCTGGATCGAGTCCTTGTACCGGATGTTCTTCCGCTGCAGTTCCAGGAGCCGCTGACGCAGCTCGCCGTCGGAATACGTGTAGATGTACTTGTCCTGACCCTTCTTGGGCTGGACGAGCTCGATCCGGTGCAGCGGAGGTACGGCGGCGAAGACCCGACCTGCCTCGACCATGGGCCGCATGTAGCGCTGGAACAGCGTCAGCAGCAGAATGCGGATGTGCGCGCCGTCGACATCGGCGTCCACCAGCAGGACGATCTTGCCGTAGCGAGCGGCGTCGATGTCGAAGGTCCGCCCCGACCCGGCTCCTATGACCTGGATGATCGCACCGCACTCGGCGTTCTTCAGCATGTCCGAGACGGACGCCTTCTGGACATTGAGGATCTTGCCCCGGATCGGCAGCAGTGCCTGGAACTCGCTGTTCCGGGCGAGCTTGGCTGTACCGAGCGCGGAGTCGCCCTCGACGATGAAGAGTTCGCTGCGGTCGACGTCGTCGCTGCGGCAGTCGGCGAGCTTCGCCGGCAGCGAGGAGGACTCCAGCGCTGTCTTGCGACGCTGTGCGTCCTTGTGCTGGCGGGCCGCGATGCGGGTGCGCGCGGCCGCCACGGCCTTGTCCAGGACCGCCCTGGCCTGGGCCTTGGCATCACGCTTCGTCGAGGTCAGGAACGCCTTGAGTTCCTTGGCCACGACGTTGGCGACGATCCGGTTGGCCGCCGAGGTGCCGAGCACCTCCTTGGTCTGGCCCTCGAACTGCGGCTCCGCCAGTCTCACGGTGACGACCGCGGTGAGACCCTCCAGTGCGTCGTCCTTGACGATGTCGTCCTCGGCGACGCGGAGCAGCTTGGCGGAGCGCAGCGCCTCGTTGACCGTCTTGGTCACGGAGCGTTCAAATCCGGTCACATGAGTGCCGCCCTTGGGGGTGGCGATGATGTTGACGAAGGACTTGAGGTTGGTGTCGTATCCGGTGCCCCAGCGCAGGGCGATGTCGACGGCGAGTTCGCGGGTGACCTCGGTCGCCGTCATGTGTCCGCGCTCGTCCAGGACCGGCACGGTCTCCTTGAAAGTTCCCTGCCCGGTCAGGCGCAGGACGTCGCAGACCGCCTTGTCCTGGGCGAGGTACTCGCAGAATTCACTGATTCCGCCGTCGAAGCGGAAGGTCTCCTCGGTCTTGCCCTCGCCGTCGAGAGCGCGCTCGTCACGGACGACGATCGTGAGGCCGGGGACGAGAAAGGCCGTCTGCCGCGCCCGCTGGTGGAGCGTCTCAAGGTTGAGCTTGGCGTCCTTGAGGAAGATCTGCCGGTCCGCCCAGTAACGCACCCTGGTGCCGGTGCGCGCCTTAGGAACCCGCTTGCCCTTGAGCAGGCCATTGGCCGGGTCGAACGGGCTGTCGGGCCCCTGCTCGGTGAAGATCCCCGGGACTCCGCGCCGGAAGCTGATCGAGTGGGTCGCGCTGCTGCGGTCGACCTCGACGTCCAACCGGGCGGAGAGCGCGTTGACCACGGAGGCGCCGACGCCGTGCAGACCGCCCGACGCGGCGTACGAGCCGCCGCCGAACTTTCCACCGGCGTGCAGCTTGGTCATCACGACCTCGACACCGGACAGGCCCGTCTTGGGCTCGACATCGACGGGGATGCCGCGCCCGTTGTCCCGGACCTCCACGGAATTGTCGTCGTGGAGGATGACCTCGATGTGATCGCAGTAGCCGCCCAGAGCCTCGTCGACCGAGTTGTCGATGATCTCCCAGAGGCAGTGCATGAGGCCGCGGCTGTCGGTGGACCCGATGTACATCCCGGGACGCTTGCGAACCGCTTCGAGCCCCTCGAGTACGAGCAGGTGCCGCGCGGTGTAGTTGGAACCGTCTCGGTCTGCTCCGGTCAGCAGCGCAGTGGACGGCACGGACGTATCGGCGGTCACGCGGTTCGCTCCTCGCTGAATTTCATTTGGGCCCAGTCGGCAACGGGCTCGGCTTCGGTCGTCGCTGAGAGGGTACCGAGGCCTGGTAGAGCGGTTGTAACGCCACCCTCCGAGAACCCTCACACTAGTCCAGCCTCGCATACACGTTCGATCCCTCGCAGGAGTGACGTGAACATCACGTTCCCTTCCAGGCATGAACCATTTAGGCTCCGGGCACGTCCTCATGAACAAACCGGCAAGCCAGCCGGGAGGATCCACCAAGACAAGCAATGCGAAACCGTAGCGCTACGCAATACGGCACATTCGCCGCCAACCGGCAACAGACAGCCATCTTGAGAAGAAGTTTCGAAGAAAAGCCACGAGCGGGAACGTTTTCGGCCTGGTTGGATGTTGACCCTGGTACGACAGCTCGTCGAGCTAGAGAAGAGGCGACGTGACTACTGTTCTGACCCCCGCGAGCCCGCTGACCGCAGCAGACCGCTGCGACCGTTGCGGCGCCCAGGCATATCTGCGCGTCGTCCTGATCAGCGGCGGTGAACTGCTCTTCTGCGCCCACCACGGTCGCAAGTTCGAGCCGGAACTCAAGAAGATCGCCGCGGAAATACAGGATGAGACGGACCGGCTGACGGCCGTACAGGCCCAAGCCGCCGAAGAGGAACAACACTGACACCTCGCATCCACGACGAGCCAGGGTCAGGTCCCGGACCTGACGGCGGGCGGCTTCCCGAATGGGGAGCCGCCCGTTCTCGTAATCGCAGTGATGTCGTTCAGCTACCGCCCGGCATCCAGCCGATCGCAGCAGAGATCCGCGTGTACACGCCGGGGCTCCCGACCTGGGCGCAGCCGTTCCCCCAGGACACCAGCCCGATGAGCCGCCCACGGGCCACCAGCGGCCCGCCGCTGTCGCCCTGGCATGCGTCGTGCGCACCCAGCAGTTCGCCCGCACAGAGCATCGCTGAGGCGTCGTACGTACCGTCTCTGCCGCCCGGGTAGGCCTGCCGGCACAGGCTGTCCGGCAGGACGCTCACTTCGGCGGAGCGGAGTGACGACGCATAGTCGCTGTTGCCGGTCGTGTCACCCCACCCGTAGACGACGGCGCCGGTACCCGGCGCGTACGCCGCGTCACCGGATTCAGCCATCGGGATCACGCTCTTGGCTGGCAGCGCGTCGGCCAGGGTGAGCACCGCCAGGTCCCCCCTGTTCGTGGCGGGGTCGAACCCCGGATTGCTCCACGCCACCTGTACCGGTGTCTCCTGCCCTCCGGTCCCGCGCAAGGCGTCCCGGCCGGAGATGACCCGCAGATCGCGCACCTCGCCGACATCGACGCCGAGCGCCTCCCGGCTCAGGCAGTGCGCAGCAGTCAGTACCTTCTTCGGCGCCACCACGACACCGCCGCAGAACTGCCCGGCGCGCGTCTCTCCGAACCGGGCGCGGCTGGACAGTGCCACAACCCAGGGGCTGTCCTTGACGTGTGCGGGCTGGCCACCGATGACGATGCTGTCCGCAACAGCCGCAGCGGGGGTTCCGAGCGGTATCGCAGCCGTGGCGGCAACAAGGGCGAACACCCCGGCCATGGCGCAAAAAACTGTACGGGACATGCACACTCCTGACTCTGTGGTGAACCATTCCCACCCAGAGTCATCCGACCCGTCGCCGACCGCACCCTCAGATAGGCCGAAGGCCCGGCTCCCCACGGGATCCGGGCCCTCGGCCTGTGTACTCCTGCGACCTAGTCGAGGTAGTCGCGCAGCACCTGCGAACGCGACGGATGGCGCAACTTCGACATGGTCTTCGACTCGATCTGACGGATGCGCTCGCGCGTCACGCCGTAGACCTTGCCGATCTCGTCCAGCGTCTTCGGCTGTCCGTCGGTGAGACCGAAGCGCATCGAGACCACGCCCGCCTCACGCTCGGAGAGCGTGTCGAGCACCGAGTGCAGCTGCTCCTGGAGGAGCGTGAAGCTGACCGCATCGGCCGGGACGACTGCCTCGGAGTCCTCGATCAGGTCACCGAACTCGCTGTCCCCGTCCTCACCCAGCGGGGTGTGGAGGGAGATCGGCTCACGACCGTACTTCTGGACCTCGATGACCTTCTCGGGGGTCATGTCGAGTTCCTTGGCCAGCTCCTCCGGCGTGGGCTCGCGGCCCAGGTCCTGGAGCATCTGACGCTGCACACGGGCGAGCTTGTTGATGACCTCGACCATGTGCACCGGGATGCGGATGGTGCGGGCCTGGTCGGCCATGGCGCGGGTGATCGCCTGACGGATCCACCAGGTGGCGTACGTGGAGAACTTGTAGCCCTTGGTGTAGTCGAACTTCTCGACCGCGCGGATCAGACCGAGGTTGCCCTCCTGGATGAGGTCCAGGAAGAGCATGCCGCGGCCGGTGTAGCGCTTGGCCAGCGAAACCACGAGACGGAGGTTGGCCTCCAGCAGGTGGTTCTTGGCGCGGCGGCCGTCCTCGGCGATAATCTCCAGTTCGCGCTTGAGCTTCGGCGCGAGTTTGTCGGAGTTCGCCAGCTTGTCCTCGGCGAACAGACCGGCCTCGATGCGCTTGGCGAGCTCGACCTCCTGCTCGGCGTTGAGGAGGGGAACCTTGCCGATCTGCTTCAGGTAGTCCTTGACCGGGTCGGCGGTGGCGCCGGCGACGGCGACCTGCTGCGCAGGTGCGTCGTCCTCGTCGTCGTCGGAGAGGACGAAGCCCTTGTTCTCGCCCTCGCCCTCCTCTTCCTCGCCCTTGCCGGCCTTTACTTCTTCGGCCGCCTCGTCGCCGTCGAGGAGCTCGTCGTCCTGCTTTCCGGACTTCTTCGTTGCTGTCTTCTTGGCCGCCGTCTTCTTCACAGCGGTCTTCTTGGCAGCCGTCTTCTTGGCTGCCGCTTTCTTCGCAGGGCCGGCCGCGGCGGCGTCGTCAGCCACCACGTCCACGGTCTCTGCCGACGGGGCGGCAGTCGCCGCGACGGTCCTGGTCACGGTCGTCTTGGCCGCGACAGTCTTGGTGGCGGTGCGCTTGACCGGGCTCTTTGCTGCGACGCTCTTGCGGGCACGCTTTGACGGCTCCGCGGCACTGACCATCAGCGTCACACCCTCTTCCTCGAGGATCTGGTTGAGGCTGCGCAGAACATTCTTCCACTGGGTTGGCGGAATCTGGTCAGCCTCGAAGGCCCGACGCACGTCATCGCCGGCGATCTGCCCATCAGCCTTTCCCCGCTCGATGAGCGCCATCACAGACTCGGACTCGGCGATCTCCGGCGGGAGCGTACGGGATGTGCTGGCCGACACGAACAACCTCTCGGAACGATGGAAACGGCTTCCGGCCCGGCCCTGGAGAGGGCTGGAGCCGACGACCGTCGGGCTGGGAATGTACCGACGGCGCGGGTTTGGCCTCAGAACTGCACAGCGCACTGAATGGCTGCTGTATTCCTTCCGCGGCGGTCACCTCTTAAGTCATCGCACTGTTTCGAGGAGTGTTACGCCCAATCCGCGTGGCCCGAGTCACACCTCATTTGCGACGAACGTGACCAGAGGTGTCATCCCCCCACAATTGTGCCGCCGGACCGCTGGGGCCCGGCGACACGTGGTTCGTACACCCTGGACGTGTTGCGCTCAGTGCTCGCGGGGCGCGGGCACCACCCGCTCCACCTCGGGGTGGACGACGAGCAGTTGACGCATGGCAGCTTCGGCGCCGGCCGAGTCGCCGGATGCGAGGGCATCGACGATCCGAGCATGGTGGCCGAGGGATGTCTCGCTGGGACGGTCGCAGCCCGTGACGGGACCGCCCGAGACCTGCAGGGCCGCCGAGACGATGCCGGAGAGGTGCTCAAGCATGCGATTGCCCGCCGCCTGGATGAGCAGGGAGTGGAACTCCGCATCTGCCCGGGAGCAGGTGATCCCGTCGCCCTGTCCGAGCGCGTGCCCCATGATCTCGACCATGTCACTGAGGCGCTGCTGGATGTCCTCACGGCCGTGACCTGCGGCGAGACGGGCAGCGAGCGGCTCGATCGTCCACCGGAGCTCCCCCAGCTCACGGCGCTGATCCTCGCGCTGAGGGCCGAAGGCACGCCATTCGATGATGTCGGGGTCCAGCAGATTCCAGTCACTGACGGGGCGGACCCGGGTGCCCACATTGGGCCGGGCGCTGACCAGGCCTTTGGCCTCAAGAACGCGCAGCGATTCACGTACGACGGTGCGGGAGACCTCGAAACGCTGACCGATCTCTTCCGGCACGAGGGGGCGGTCGGCGCCCAGATCGCCGGAGACGATCATCTGGCCCAGCTGCTGAACGAGTTGGCCGTGGAGGCCGCGGCCGCGGCTGGCTGAGCCCCGTCGGCTCGCCCGGCCGAGCTCGGCATCGGGACCGTCCCAGGGGCGAAGAGCGGCACGCTCGCCGGCCGGCACCTCCGCATACGGGTAGCGGTCGAGTTCACCCGGGCCGGCGAGGCCGGAGTCGGCGGAGCGGGCGGCGGTCATCATGGTGTGCGCAAGGGTACTCACGCATCCTTTGTCGGCGCGGCCCAGCCGACCCTTGAGGTCTTTGGTGAAAAGCACACGAAAGGGTGATCGGCACCCACCCCCCAATTGACGCCTTATTGGTTGAAATCGGGCACCTCCAAGGAAGTTGCGAGGCTCGGAGCGATCCGCCGGCGCCCTGCGATCACCAACGGACCCTGCCGCGAAGGCTGGTGAACAGATACGCGCAGATCAGGACCGACAACGACAACGACAACGCAGCCCCCACAGGGTGTGCCACCACGCGCACGACTGCCGCCACCCATCGGTCCGTCTCCTGTGGCCAGCGCGGCCACACCAGCTCGCGGAGCCTGACTGGAAGCCCGACAACCGGACGAGAGGCCGGCCCCGCCGGCAAGCCCTGGACAATCGGCACGACGAGCACAGGAACGGCAAGTACCGCAGCGATACCGGCCGTCGTCACTCTGAAGACTCCGGCGGCCAGGAGGCCCGCCCAGGCACAGCCCACTGTCAGCCCCGCCCAACTCGCGCTCAGATACACCGAATTCGAAGGAACCTTGATCTCGTCGCCGTACACGAGGTGAAGGGCTTCGGCGGAGGCCACCACGACAGCCAGAGCGAGCGCCAGGGCGACGCCCGCTGACACCACGAGCTTGGCAAGAAGCAGCCCCAAGCGGCGGGGAACGGCGCCTCGGCCCGCCGCCAGCGCGGGGTAGCGGAACTCGTCGCCGAACGAGAGCGCGCCGACCAGTCCGGCCCCGACCGCTGCGGGCGGCAGTGGCAACAGCGACGGCCAGGCCGCCAACACCTTCGGCAGTTGAGCATGGCCGGAGCGGGCGAGGAGGACGGAAAGCCCGACCGAGGCGACCAGAACAGCACCCACGATCAAGGTTGTTGTTCTGACCCCGAGGAGGCGGCGCAGTTCGTATCGCAGCGGGTGGAGCGGGCCACGGGGCGGGCGTCGCCGGATCGGCGGCGACAGTTCCGGGCCGGCCGCCCGCGCGGCCGGTCGCGGTTCGGCTTGCCCTTCGCCTTCGCCGACAGCAGGATCTGCGGCATCTGCAGGTTCCGTGGGACCGGTGTCGCCGACCTCGTCGGCGAGCCGGTGCACCGGAAGCCCGTGCCGGAATGCCGCGTCACCGATCTCCGCGCAGGTGGAGCCGTACACGGAGAGGAGGCTGCTTGCTTCGGTGACCACCTCGACCGAACGCCTGGCCGCTCGGGCCTCGCGGCTGACGACGGCGGCAAGGCGGGCCGCGTGTGGGCTGCGGACCGCGACCCGGGGGCGGAGCCGGGTCCGGGAGAAGTCCCTGACGCTCTGGTCGGCGACGAGACGTCCGCCGTCGATGGTGACCACATGGTCGGCTGCTCGCGCGGCCTCCTTGGGATCGGTCGTGGTGTACAGAACGGTCCCACCCTGGGCGGCATGAGCCTGCAGCAGCCCGTGCAACCAGCACTCCTCGCGCAGAGAGAGACCTTCGGCGGGGTCGTCGAGGATGAGCGTGTGCGGGTCGCCGAGCAGCGCCGAAGCGAGGGCGAGCAGGCGGTCCATGCCGAGCGAGAGTGTGCCGATGCGCTGGTCCCGGAGTCCGGCAAGACCGACGGCCTCGAGCAGTTCGTCGGCCCGGGACGCCGGTACGCCTGCGGCGGCGCAGAGCATGCGGAGCTGGCCGCGGGCGGTACGGGCGGGGTGACCCGGCACGTCCCCGAGGAGTACGCCCACCTCACGCGCGGGGTGCGGGATGCGGTGCAGCGGTCTGCCCCGGAAGTAGGTGACCCCCCGCCCCGAGTCGAGTTCGAGCATCAGGCGGAGGGCTGTGGTCTTGCCCGAGCCGGGGACGCCCAGAAGTGCGGTGACGTGGCCGGGCCGGGCTTCGAAGGTGAGATCGTCCACGGCGGCCGGAAGGCCACGGCGGCGGGCGCTGGTGAGTCCGATGGCCTGGAGCATCGCTTCTCTCGCGGAAGGTGAGACCGCTCGGCGGCAGGGAGGGTACCGCAGCAAGATAACGCGACATATCCGACTTTTTGTGCAGCACCGACCTTGCGGGCGTTCCGCAAGGTCAGACTTCTGGCCTCAGCATCGGCGGGTTGAGCACTGTGGCCGCACCGGCCCGGAAGAGCTGGGCAGGGCGGCCGCCCTGCCGAGTGGTCGTCCCGCCGGCAGGCACCAGGAAGCCGGGCGTGCCTGTCACCTTGCGGTGAAAGTTCCGCGGGTCGAGAACCACGCCCCACACCGCCTCATACACCCTCCGAAGCTCACCGACCGTGAAGGCCGGCGGGCAGAAAGCGGTGGCCAGAGAGGAGTACTCGATCTTGGAACGCGCCCGTTCGACACCGTCGGCAAGGATCTGCGCATGATCGAAGGCCAGTGGGGCCTGGTTTTCGCCCTCATGGCCGAAGCCACCCTCCGGTCCGAGCAGATCCTCGACCGGCGCCCAACGCGCACTGTTCGCATCGCCACCCGCCCGGGGAGCCGGAAGATCAGGGGCCAGAGCGAGGTGAGCGACGCTGACAACCCTCATCCGGGGGTCACGCCCGGGGTCGCCGTAGGTGGCGAGCTGTTCGAGATGGGCGCCGTTGCCGACCGCCGGGGCTGCGGGATCCTGGGCGCACAGGCCGGTCTCCTCGACGAGCTCGCGCGCTGCTGCGGCTCCGAGATCCTCATCGGCTTTGACGAACCCGCCGGGCAGCGCCCATCGGCCCTGGTACGGCGGCTCACCGCGGCGTACCACCAGCGCGCAGAGCGCATGACGGCGCACCGTGAGCACGACCAGGTCGACGGTGACAGCGAAGGGCGGGAAGGTCGACGGGTCGTAGGGCGGCATGCGGTGATCATAGTCGTCTGCCTGACGATAAACACTCCCTTCGCCGTGCTCTTCGTCCGTCATGACGCCGGATTCCTCGCTGTGGCCCCGGCCCGCTCACCGGCCGGGAATCTTCAGGGCACCGGCCATGGACGCCCTGGAGATCACCGAGTCCGCGCACCATGGCGACTCCTGTCCGCCGTCCCCGCAGCATGGGGGGCGAACCGCGGCCGGTCTTTGAGTCGGCACCGACTTCGCCACAGTGGGCCGTGTACCCCCTCAAACCGGTGTCGTACGGAGCACCGGCCGCCCACACCGCCGCAGCACCCAGGCCGCCCTCGCAGCCTCCGGCGACGGCCCTCGACGACGACAGCCCGGGGCGCTGCCGGCCCCCGTCAGGCGGGGACAACTGCTGGGTCGGAGCGACGAGGCACGAGGGTCATCGACCGCTCCTGGACCCACGACGGCTGGGGGAGGCCTGCCTTGGCCGGCGTCGGGTGGTGGCCGTTTCAGGGCGGGCGGAGCCGGATGGGGTCTTCCTTCGCCGTGCAGCGGTCGGGCGTGCCGTGCGGGACCGCGTGGTCCGGTCAGTACGGTGGCCGCGTCGGCCCGTCCGAGCACTGCGCTCCCCCCGTAGACAGCGGCGCAGCGTCTCCGGATCAAGGCCTTGGTTGCACGCCTCATGGAGAAGTTGAGCAAAGGTGTACCCGGGATCCACCCGCAGGGCGAGACCCAGCGCGACCCGTGCGCCCGGTTCATCGCCCGTCGACCAGGAGACCCACCCGGCCAGGGTCAGCGGCGCCGCGGCGTGCTCCTCGTACGGTGCGACGCAGCGACGGGACAGCGCCCGCCAGAGTCGCAAAGCGGAATCGGCTTCGGGCCCTTCCATCCATTCGGCGGCCTTGTCACGGGTTTCCCGGTCCTGCAGACCGAGGATCACCGCAGCGGCCTCATCATGACTGATCAGCCGGTCGTCATTGATGTCCGACGCGGAGGGCACCGTGACCGGCGCCTCCCTGAGGCGTTTCATGAGCCTTCGGGCAAGCCCCAAGGTCTCTCGGGCCACGTCCTTGCGTCCCACCTCGTCGAGGATCTTCGGCACCAGCTCGGCCCCGGCCGAGTCGAGTGCCCGTTGCTGTTCTGCAGCCGCCGTCGTGTTCAGGGGTGCAAGCCTGGCCTCCATCTCCCGAAGCGTTCCGCGCACTTGAATGCCCGCGTATGCGGCGGCAGCCGCCATCACCGAGGTGCCGGGCAGAGCCAGTTGGTTCCCTTCGGCCGGGCAGCAACGCTCGTCCGGGCAGCAGTACGACCAGTAACGGCCGGCAGAGATGCAGAGCGCTTCGAGTACGGGTACATCGAGCGCACCGCAGGCCGTACGCAGACGCTGGGCGAGGGGCTTCAGCCGCTCCATGATCTGACTGCCGCTCTCGCCTTCGGCAGGATCCTGGCAGAGAAAGATGACGATCGCGTCGGGGCGCTCCCCGCGCCGCTCGCTCCCCTTGATCAGGCACTCGGCAAGCTGCTCGGCGACGGGTGGCCATTCTTGAGGTGACTGCGGGATGCCGAGCCTGAGCCGCCCGCCGAAACGGCCCCGGCCGCCGTGCAGGGCGACCATGACCACGCTGTCGTTCGGGTGGAACCCCATGAGATACGGGAGGGCATCAGCGAGTTCGGCAGGCCCTCGCAGAGTGATCTGCTGCTCGTCGGCCGGACCGGTGGATTCGTGGTGCTGGTTCATGGCATGACCGTCCCGCGGGCGGCCAAATTCCGCGACCCCTGTGGATAACTTTGTCCACAGGGGTCGCGGGGCCGTTCGCGGTTTGTCGTAGCCATCGGGTTGCATGGGGGCATGACCAACGCAGACCGCGCAGAGCTCAGGGCTTCAGCCGATTCCGTACTTGCCCGACTCGTCGGGGACGCCTCAGGCGCTGCACGGCTGCGGGAGGACCAGTGGCGGGCCATCGAGGCTCTCGTCGCCGACAAGCGCAGAGCCCTGGTCGTCCAGCGGACCGGCTGGGGCAAGTCCGCCGTGTACTTCGTCGCGACGTCGCTGCTCCGTGCGCAGGGCGGTGGACCGACCGTGATCGTGTCGCCGCTGCTGGCGTTGATGCGCAACCAGGTCGCGGCAGCGGCTCGGGCCGGAATCAGCGCCCGCACGATCAATTCATCCAACACCGAGGAGTGGGACACCGTCCAGGCCGAGGTGGCGGCCGGTGAGGTGGATGTGCTGCTGGTCAGCCCCGAGCGGCTCAACAATCCCGATTTCCGGGATCAGGTCCTGCCCCGGCTTGCCGCCGCGACCGGGCTGCTCGTGGTCGACGAGGCGCACTGCATTTCCGACTGGGGCCATGACTTCCGGCCCGACTACCGACGTCTGCGGACCATGTTGGCCGACCTGCCTGCCGGCGTACCCGTGCTGGCGACCACCGCCACCGCGAACGCACGGGTGACCGCAGATGTCGCTGAGCAACTGGGTACCGGCTCGGGTACGGATGCGCTCGTACTGCGTGGTCCGCTGGACCGGGAGAGCCTCAGCCTCAGCGTCCTTCAACTGCCCAATGCCGCGCACCGGCTGGCCTGGCTGGGCGATCATCTCAAGGAACTCCCCGGCTCGGGGATCATCTACACGCTGACGGTCGCGGCCGCCGAGGAGATCACCACATATCTGCGCCAGTGCGGGCACACGGTGGCGTCCTACACCGGCCGCACCGAGAATGCCGACCGTCAGCAGGCCGAGGACGACCTCCTTGCCAACCGTGTCAAGGCCCTGGTGGCAACGTCCGCGCTGGGCATGGGATTCGACAAGCCCGACCTGGGTTTCGTCGTTCATCTCGGCTCGCCTTCCTCCCCCATCGCCTACTACCAGCAGGTGGGACGCGCGGGCCGCGGAGTGGAGCATGCGGAGGTGCTGTTGCTCCCGGGCAAGGAGGACGAGGCCATCTGGCAGTACTTCGCATCGGTTGCCTTCCCTCCCGAGGAGCAGGTCCGGCGGACGATCGATGCTCTCGCCCAGGCCGGCCGTCCGCTTTCGCTGCCGGCTCTGGAGCCGTTGGTCGACCTGAGACGCACCCGGCTGGAGACCATGCTCAAGGTGCTCGATGTCGATGGCGCGGTCAAGCGGGTCAAGGGCGGCTGGATCGCCACGGGTGAGTCTTGGGTGTACGACTCCGAGCGCTACGCCTGGGTGGCCCGTCAACGGGCCTCCGAGCAGCAGGCGATGCGCGATTACGCGACGACGACCGGCTGCCGGATGGAGTTCCTGCGCCGCCAGTTGGACGACGAGCAGGCCACTGTATGCGGGCGCTGCGACAACTGCGCGGGAGCCCGCTTCGACGACCACGTGTCCGATGCGGCCCTGGACGGTGCGCGGGGCGAACTCGGCAGGCCCGGCGTGGAGGTGGAGCCCCGCAAGATGTGGCCGACCGGTCTCGCCGCCGTGGGCATCGATCTCAAGGGCCGTATTCCTGCCGGAGAACTGTCGTTCACCGGCCGCGCACTGGGCCGGCTCTCCGACATCGGCTGGGGCAACCGACTGCGCCCGATGCTGGCGGCGCAGACACCGGATGCCCCCGTGCCTGACGACGTGACCAACGCGGTGGTGAGCGTACTGGCCGACTGGGCCAAGGGGCCCGGGGGCTGGGCATCCGGGGCGGAGGACGCCGCGCCCCGACCGGTCGGGGTGGTCACCATCGCCTCGCGCAGCAAGCCTCAGCTCATCCAGTCACTCGGCAGCCGCATCGCCGAGGTCGGCCGGATGCCCCTGCTCGGCAGCGTCGCCTACGCCCCGGCGGCCGCCGGGGTACGGATCTCGCAGACCAACAGCGCACAGCGGGTCCGGGCTCTGCACGAAGCACTGGTTGTGGAGCCCGAGCTGGCCGACGCCTTGGCCGCGGCGGGTGGTCCCGTGCTGCTTGTGGACGATCTCTCGGACACCGGCTGGACACTGGCCGTGGCCGCGCGGCTGCTCCGCCGGGCCGGGGCGCAGGGAGTGTTTCCGCTGGTCCTTGCCGTTCAGGCGTGACAGGAAGCGTCATCCAGGCACTGCGTGGGCAGGGATATCAGAGTCATTCCGGCTGATTCCCGTCAGTTGTGCCAATTGCTCGTTGCCGCCTGCCGATACGCCAGCAAGAATTGGACTCGCTCCCCGCACGCCCTTTCGCGGCCCGGAAGGGCTGTGCCGCGGTGCGCCCTCACCCGACCCTGCCCGCACCGTGGGCGCGTATGCGAAGGGAGGATCGTGACCTTCGGATTCGCTCCGTCCGCAGCCACTTCGATGTCGGCGTCCTCGGCATCCGCCGATTCCGCCAACCGCCTTGCCAGGATGCTCGAACCAGCCGAGTGGGCCGAAGCGGGCATACCGTTGCTGCGCAGCCCCCGTGAGGTTGTCAGCGGCCTGCACGCCCGGCACCGGCCGACCCCGGCGACGGCTGTCGTCGCCGTACTCGACCATGAGGAACGCCTCACGGCCAGCGCCTCGTTCGCCCGCCGCTCCATAGCCGCGGACGGCTGGGAGTTCCGCAACGCGCTCCTGGCGCATCTGCGGCGGGTCATCCCGCACGACCTGCGCCGCCGCACACCTGTCCGTACCGCAGTCCTGCTCTACTGCCGCGAGGGCGACGAGCGTTGGACGGAGGAGGATGGAGCATGGATGTGGGGCCTGCGGGACGCCTGCACATTGCACGGCCTTCGGTGCGGCGCGTACATCACGCTGACCCACGGCGGCTGGCAGGTGCTGGGCGAGGGCCGGGGCGGGCGTCGACCCAGCTCGACATCACAGCCGTCCGCTCTTGCCGACACATCGCTCGACCACGATCCGGTCCCGCTGCGCACCGGCGGCGGTGCGGCTCAGGCGCTACGACGCACCGCGGCACGCTGACCCGTGGTGACCCGGCAGCCCTGTCGGGCAGCCCGGGGCCCCCCGCCCCGGGTGCCCCCACGGGGAGTAGGCCGCGGCCGGGTGGGT